>NZ_PITY01000025.1:0-93165 GCF_017577275.1 Thermobifida sp. | reverse complement strand
GGCGCGGGCAGCGGGGGGGGGGGGGGGGGGGGCGCGGGGGGGGGTGGGAGGAGTCCGGGGGTCTGGTGTTCGGTGTTCTCGGTGGGCCGCCATGCGCTGCTCCGTGTCTTAGGTGGGCTGGTTGCCGTGTTTCCGGTCGGGGCGTTCGGCGTGTTTGCCGCGGAGGGCGGCGAGTGCGCTGATGAGTGCCGACCGGGTGTGGGCGGGGTCGATGAGCTCGTCAACGAAGCCGCGTTCTGCCGCGTAGTGGGGGTGCATGAGTTCTTCGCGGTATTGGGCGATCTTGCGGGCCCGGACGGCGTCGGGGTCCTCTGCTGCGGCGATTTCTTTGCGGAAGACCACGTTGGCTGCGCCTTCAGCGCCCATCACCGCGATCTCGTTGGTGGGCCAGGCCAGGGAGATGTCGGATCCGATGGAGAGGGAGTCCATGACGATGTGGGCGCCGCCGTAGGACTTCCGCATGACGACTTGGACGCGGGGCACTGTCGCGTTGCAGTAGGAGTAGAGGAGTTTGGCGCCGTGCCGGATGATGCCTCCGTGCTCTTGAGCGGTGCCCGGCATGAACCCGGGAACGTCCACGAGGGTGACGAGGGGAATGTTGAAGGCGTCGCAGAATTGGACGAACCGTGCCGCTTTCTCGCTGGCGTGGATGTCGAGCACGCCGGCGAGGTGGGTCGGCTGGTTGGCGACGACACCGACCACATGCCCGTCGAGCCTGGCGAGAGCGCACACGATGTTGGGGGCCCATGCCTCGTGGACTTCGAAGAAGTCGCCCTCGTCGACGATGTCGGCGATGACGTCGCGAACGTCGTAGGGCTTGGCGGGGTCGGGGGGCACGATGCTGCTGATCCGGGTGCAAGGGCGGTCGGGCGGGTCGTCGGTGGGCAGGTGGGGTGGCAGTTCCCGGTTGTTGCTGGGGAGGAGGCTCAGCAGGTAGCGCACGTCGGTGAGGCAGGCGTGCTCGTTGTCGTAGGCGAAGTGCGCGACTCCGGACACGCTGCTGTGGGTGTCGGCACCGCCGAGTTCCTCTTGGGTGATTTCTTCGCCGGTGACGGCACGGACCACGTCGGGCCCGGTCACGAACATTTGCGCGATACCGCGGACCATGAAGACGAAGTCGGTGAGGGCCGGCGAGTAGGCGGCGCCTCCCGCGCAGGGCCCTAGGATGACGCTGATCTGGGGGATGACGCCTGAGGCGCGGACGTTGCGGGAGAAGATCCCGCCGTATCCGGCGAGGGCCCCCACTCCTTCCTGGATCCGTGCCCCTGCCCCGTCGTTGAGCCCGACCACGGGTGCGCCGGCCTCGTAGGCGAGGTCCATGATTTTTTGGATCTTTTCTGCGTGCGCTTCTCCGAGAGATCCGCCGAAAATCCGGAAGTCGTGCGCGTAGACGAAAACTTTTCTCCCGTAGACGCGTCCCCATCCCGTGACGACTCCGTCGGTGTGCGGTCTTTTGTTCTCTATTCCGAACCCCACGGAACGGTGCCGCCGGAAAGATCCGATCTCGTGGAACGAGTCTTTATCGAGCAGGAGGTCGATCCGCTCCCGTACGGTCAGTTTCCCAAGAGAGCGCTGGCGTTCTGTGGCTCTGGGGTCTCCTGCCACGACGGTGGACCGGACCGCTGCAAGGCCATCCACGAGTTTCTGAAAATAAGATTCCGCACCCATTGAGATCACGAGGTTCGCTTTGGTGGACTGCCAATAAAAATAAACGTCTGCACACCGGGAGAAAAGTTTTTGTTTTCAATAAGAATGATCTACGCAGATCCCCGATAATTCAACTAGGTAGACGCTAAGAGACAACTAAGAATGTAAAAACCGAATTTGAAGAGCGCTAAATACGGTGCTCAGGGGCGCCGTGGGTCCGGGTGGCCTTGGGGCTCGGTCGGTGCTGGTGCCACTGGGGTGGCCGCGCGGGCGGCTCGGCGGCCGTGGGCGGCTTCGGGGCATGGAGTGCACGGCGTCCACCGCAGCAGGCCTGGGCCTAGCGTGTCCCGTTCTCCTCCTGGCGTGCGGTAGTGCGGTCGAGGTCGTGGTCTCCTAGACGGCCTGGTGCGCTGGTCCCCGACTCATGGCACGGGTGAGAGGCCCGTTCGTCCTGGTTGATGGGCGCGGCCCAGCGGTAGTTCTGCGAATGCACCTGCACGGGCAGGGGCGTGGTCGACTGCGCGGTGCGCGGCGCGTCGGTGGGGTGCTGTCGACCAGCCGACTCCAGCTGGGCTTGGTGGGGAGACCCACCCCTCCCCCACCAGTGACACGCAACACACTCAACAAAGTTGAGTTTATGGGACTCAAATTTGGGGATGATCACCGGCGCAAGGCCGCAAGGCCTCCGCACCTGAACCCACCGCCTCCCGGCGGTCACCAACGAGTTCGAGGAGGTACAGACATGGCACTGCCCGTCGTCCGTTCTTCTCAGCCGACAACCGGATGGGACCCGTTTCGGGAGCTGAACGAACTCCACACGCAGCTGCATCGGTGGATGGATTCGGTGCTGGAGCGGACTTCCGGCCTCACCGCGGACCCGTTGAGCTGGTCGCCGCTGGCTGACCTGTCCGAGACCGAGGACGCCTACCTGGTCGAGGTGGAAGTCCCGGGTGTCTCCCGCGAGGACATCAGCATCGACCTGTCCGGGACGGAACTGGTGATCACGGGAGAACGCAAGGAGCGGGAGCGCGAGGGCTGGTTCCGCCACCGCACCCGCAGCGTCGGCCGGTTCCACTACGCGGTCACCCTGCCGCGGGACATCGACCCTGACGGGGTGGACGCGACCTTGTCCCAGGGGGTTTTGACCGTGCGGATCCCCAAGAGCAAGGCGCTCAAGCCGCGGCGGATCGCCATTACCGAGCGGTAATCCGCTCGTGGGCAGCGCGCGCATACCGCGGTCGCCACCATTGCCCGGCGCGCAAGACCAGGGGGTGGCTGCGGTGGCTTCCGACCGTCAGAATCCATGCAACGGGGCCCGCTGCTGTCGCAGCGGGCCCCGTGCGTTTCCCCTTATCCCCTCGGGGGTCTGTGTTCGCTGTTCATCCCCTGGAAGACCCTGGGTACCGGTGCCACGGGTGAGGGAACGCCGCGGCTCGCCGGCGGGATGACCGTGCGCCGGCCCTTTCGTGGGGGGAGGGCCAGCGCACACCGCATTCCCGGACCAATCCGCGAGCGGAGTGCTCTGCTCGCGGGTGTGGCGCGGCGGCCCCCTGAACCGCCGCGCCACAGCTGGGGTTATCCGGCAGGACTAGTTGGCGCTGCAGGACACCGTGGGCCACGTCCAGTTGCCGTTGTGCATGATCGTCATGCCCCAGTTGTTGCCGTTGCCGTTAGGCCGGGCAACCAAGGTCTGGGAGTCCGGGTAGCTGGCGTGGATGTTCCAGGTGGCGATGATCCTCGCCGGCCACGGAACGTTCACGGTCACGGTCCAGTTGTTGGAGCCGCTGACGTTGACGTTGAGGTTGTAGCGGTCGTTCCACTGCTGGCCCGCGGACAGCGTCGCCGTGCAGCCACCGCCACCGGGGGGGTTGCCGCCACCGGGGGGGTTGCCCCCACCGGGGTTGTCACCGCCGCTGGTGCCCAACGTCACGTTGGAGGATCCGCTGCTCTGGTAGCCCTCGGTCGCCATGATCATGTAGTCGTGGGTTCCGAGGTGCATACCGTGGCGGGCCCACGCGTCGAAGTGGTTCCCCGCGGTGATGGTACCGCTGGTCCGCTTGGACTGGCGGACGCTCCAGTACTGGTCGAAGGTCCGGGTGCCTTCGATGGAGGGCGCGTTGTACCGCGTGGTCTTGTAGATGTCGTAGGTACCACCGTCGGTGGTCACCGTGCCCATGTAGGTACCGGTGGGCCGGTAGGTGCCCCAGCTTTCGACGATGTAGTACTCCACGAGCGGGTTCCGCGTCCACCCGTAGAGGGTCAGGTAGGCGTTACCCGACGGGTTGAAGCTGGCGGAGTAGGTCACGGTCCGGCGGCCACCGGTGGCCCATCCCTTACCGGCGACGAAGTTCCCGGTGTTCCGCCAGGAGGTGCTGTAGTTTCCGCCAGGGCCCAGCTCCATGGAGACCGTTCCGGGCGCGTCGGTCCAGAACGAGTAGAAGTACCCGTCGTGGTACCCGGTCTCGTTGGAGGTCACGGCCGCGTGGGCGGCAGTACTGGGGATCATCGTGACGACCGCGACGAGTGCCGCGGCGAACGCCTTGCCGATGAGCAGTCTGGGCCGGAAGCGTCTCCGGCTCTTCAGACTGGCGGGGGCATGGTTCATTGTGGGTGTTTCCTCCTTGTACGGGCTGGAGGGGACCAGGGAGCATCCTGCGACCTGGTGGGGGGCGATGACCGGGGTCAGTGGTCGCCGCTCCTCGGCGTCGGGGATGACGCGGCTAGGTGAGCCACACGTCGAGTCGTCGACGACCGGACCCAGGCCGCAGTAGCTGACCTGGCTCGACAGCGGGCAAGAGCTGTCGATACCGACAGTGTTCGCCCGATTCTATGGAGTTGTCAATAGATTCCGGAAGATTCCGGAAATTTCCCTGGTCAAAAGTTCGTGAAGAACATCAGATCTACGCGCCTCTTCCCCCGCCTCCGACCGTCTTTCTTCGGCTTGCGCGGCGGTTTTCCCTGTTCGAAAATTTTCGATACCTTTCCGAATAAAACCGGGAGACCCGGTCGGGAAGAGGGTCACCAGTCCAGCCCACAGCCCGCCGCAGCCGCCCCGCGCTCTCCGGAACCGGCCGCAGACATCCACAGACGTCGCAGCGGAGTGTCCCGCGCTACGGTGCCTTCCCGACACGCTGCAGTCCGCTTCGTAGCGCGGCAGACCCCAGCCCGCCGCGCAGCACAGTCCGACCACTGCGCAAGCTCGATCCCTTGCGGGCACCCCACTCCATGGGACGCATCCCGCGCCGACCGCAGCAGAATGTGCCGCACCCCGTCCAGCTCCAGCACCCCGGCATGCCCCCGTACTCTTCGCAAGCCCCCGTCAGCAGAGAACTCCTGAACCGTCTTTTGGCCCGACTATTCTGGCGCAGCTACACGGCCAGTGCGCCGTTCCCCCTTGCGCTCGCTCCTACCAGGCCGATACCCCCACAAGGGTGCGGCGCTGTGCCCGCCCCGTCACCGGCTTCCCCGCGGGCCCGGGTCAGTCTGCTGCGGCAGGCCAGTACGGGGTGTGGCGGGCTACCGCGAGCAGCGGGAGCACGGCGTCACGCAGCCCAGGAGTCACCGCGACCGTGCACTTGGACCGCAGGGTGTGCGGGCTGCCGTCGCTGTCCACCACCACCGCACCAGCCTCGCGGGCGATTACGGTCCCCGCCGCCGTGTCCCACGGGCGGTTGCCCAAGGTGACGCTGACGTCCAACGCGCCCTCGGCCACAAACACGAGGTCCACGGCTGTGGCGCCCAGGCGGCGCACCCCTTGGGCGCGCGCGGACAGGACCCGGTCCAGTTCCGCGGAGAGCAGGTCGCGTACCGGGAAGTCAGCCCAACCGCCGTAACTGCTGAGCGCCACCAAGGCCCGCGAAATATCGGTCGTTTCCGACACGGTGATCTGGGTGTGGTCCCGGTAGGCGCCGTGCCCGCGGGCCGCCCAGTAGCGTCTGCCGAGGAACGGCAGCGCGATCACACCGAGCACCGGCTGCTCGTCGTGGATCAGCCCGAGCGCCACCGCGTTCAACGGCAAGCCGTGGGAGAAGTTCGTGGTGCCATCCACCGGGTCGAGCACCCAGTAGGTGGCGGAGTCGCCCGTAGCTCCCGTTTCTTCCCCGAGGAACCCCAGGTCAGGAGTGTCCCGCAGCAACCGGTCGCGGACCAGGTGCTCCACGGCCTCGTCGATGTCGGTCACGATCTCCCGGCCGCCTTTGCTCCGAATCCCCGTCACCGGCTGAGACAGCACGTAGTCGACGGCCGCATCAACAGCGTGGTGGGCGACGGACAGTAAGGCCTTGAGGTCAGACTGAGGCATGGAGGTCCTCCGGTCGGCGGGAACAAAGGGGGGAGGGTCGGCGGCGGGATCCGCTCTCTGCCGCCGGCTCCGTGCAGGACTTTACGCAACCGTGCCACGCTAGGCAGCCGGCTCCTCCCCTCACGGGGGCGCTTCCGCAGCCCCGAACGGCACGGAAGAGGTCGGACGTCAGCGAGACGTCTCCAACTCCGTAAGCCGGGCCTGGGCTTGCGGAAGTTCGTGCTCGGTGAAGACGTCGATGCCGTGGTCGCGCAGCAGCAGAGTGGTCAGCCCCGTTCCCGGGACGGTCGTACCGGTGAACGAGCCGTCGAACACCTGGTGGACCCCACAGGACGGGCTTTTCTCCTTGAGGACGGCCAGCCGCACCCCGTGCTCTTGGGCAGCGCGCAGGGCGGCCTGGGCGCCGTGGAGGAAGAACGCGGTAACGTCGCGGCCGTCCCGGGTCCGGATCCGCGCTTGTCCCGCTAAGACAGCGCGGGCCCCTTGCGCGCCTTCGATCTCGGCGGGCGGCCGGGGAACCGGAAGTCCTCCGACCACTTCCGGACAGAACGGAACGAGCCGTCCTTCGTCTCGCCAGCGCGCCACAATCTCGTGGTTGATCGTTTTCGCCCGTCCGTCGAACCGCACTGCCCGCCCCAGCAGGCAGGCGCTGACCAGTATCCGTTCCATCGCTTCCTCCCCCGCCCGGATCCAGGCCGTCCGACCGGCTGCTGGCGGGCTGTCCGAAGGGTCCAGCCCGCCAGCAGTGCACGCAGCCGGGGTTGCGGCCGCTTCCCGGCGCAGTGGCGCGCAGACAGGCCCTCGCGGTCCTAGCGCTGGGCGGCCTTCCCCTTCTTCTTCTCCCGGATGCGCATGGTCAGTTTGATGGGCGTGCCCTCAAACCCGAAGTCCTCCCGCAGCCGCCGTTCGATGAACCGGCGGTAGTTGTCTTCCAGGAACCCTGTGGTGAACAGCACGAAGTGCGGTGGCCGGACCCCCGCCTGGGTGGCGAACAGGATCTTGGTCTGCCGGCCGCCGCGTGCGGGCGGGGGCACGGCCGAGACCAGCTCCTTGAACCAGGCGTTGAGACGCCCCGTGGAGATGCGGGTCTCCCAGTTCTCCAGGCCCTGTTCGATCGCAGGAACCAGCCGTTCGACGTGCCGCCCGGTCTTCGCGGAAATGTTGACCCGGGGCGCCCAGCTCACCCGGAATAGTTGGCGGTCGATCTCTTTCTCCAGGTAGTAGCGGCGCTCGTCGTCCAGCAGATCCCACTTGTTGAACGCCAGCACCAGGGCCCGGCCCGCCTCGATGACCTGGTCAATGATCCGGAGGTCCTGCTCCGCCAGGGGTTCGCTGGCGTCCAGCAGGACCACGGCGACCTCGGCGCGTTCCAGCGCGGTGGCGGTACGCATCGTCGCGTAGTAGTCCGCGCCTTGCAGGGCGCGGAACCGGCGCCGGATTCCCGCGGTGTCGATGAACTTCCACGTTTTCCCGCCGAGTTCGACGAGCTCGTCGACCGCATCCCGGGTGGTGCCCGCCACCGAGTCCACGACCACACGCTCTTCCCCGGCGAGCTTGTTGAGCAGGCTGGACTTGCCGACGTTGGGCCGTCCCACCAAGGCGACCCGGCGCGGCCCGTCGACCGCGGCCTCTTCGAGAGGGGGCGGTTCTTTCGGCATGGCGTCGAGGACCGCGTCGAGCAGGTCGCCGATACCGCGGCCGTGCAGGGCACTGACCGGGTACGGCTCCCCCACCCCCAGATTCCACAGCTCCATCGCGTCCGCGTCGCCCAGCGGGCCGTCCACCTTGTTGGCGGCCAGCACCACGGGGCGCTTGGTGGCGCGCAGGACGCGGGTGACGGCCTCGTCCTCGTCAGTGATTCCGACCGTGGCGTCCACCACGAACAGGATCACGTCGGCAGTTTCTGCGGCGTATTCGGCTTGGCGCGCCACCATGGCGGCCAGTCCTTTAGCGTTGGTCTCCCAGCCGCCCGTGTCGACGAGGGTGAATTCGCGCCCTTGCCAGTTGGCGTCGTAGGCCACCCGGTCCCGGGTCACCCCCGGAACGTCTTCCACCACTGCTTCGCGACGTCCGATGATCCGGTTGACCAGGGACGATTTGCCTACGTTAGGGCGTCCCACCACGGCCACGACAGGTTTGACGCGGGTGGTTTCGTCGCTAGCGGCCACTGTGGTGCGCTCGTCGGCGTTGTCACTCATCACGCATACTCCCGGTAGCAAGTCCCCACGCGCCCAGGATGCGTGTCGTGAGGACTGGATGGCCCGCGTGCCGGTCGGCACGGGGTCCCGCGTCTCTCAGCGGGGCTGTGGCGAAGGTCGGCTGGCCGCCTCCCGCGCCTCGTCGGCGAGTTTGACCACCAGTGCGATGACCTCGTCCAACGTCAGACCCGTGGTGTCCAATTCGATGGCGTCCGGGGTCTGGGTCAAGGGGGCCACGGCGCGGGTCGAATCCAACTGGTCGCGGCGGACCAGCGCCTCCCGGGTAGCCATGACGTCGGTGGACTGCATTTCTCTGCTGCGCCGCTGGGCCCGGGCGTCCGCGCTCGCGGTGAGGAAGAGCTTCACCGGGGCTTCGGGGGCGACCACCGTGGTGATGTCGCGGCCTTCCACGACAATCCCGGGTGAGGTCGCGCACGCTTCAGCGATGATTTCGCGCTGGCGGGCGACAAGGATCTCCCGTACTCGGGGCACGGCGCTGACTGCGCTGACGTTGGCGGTGACGATGTCGGTGCGGATCTCCTGGGCCACGTCAACCCCGTCGACGTGAACGGTGGGCGCATCCGGGTCGATACCCATGGTGATCACCGGGCGTGGGGCTGCCTCAGCGACCGCTTCAGGGTCGGACACGTCGATCCCGTGGGTCAGCATCCACCATGTCATGGCGCGGTACATGGCGCCGGTGTCGAGGTATTTGAGGTCACGTGCCCGGGCCACACCCTTGGCTGTGCTGGACTTTCCCGATCCTGAAGGACCGTCGATGGCGATGACGAACCCCTCGCCGTGCCCTTGCCCGCTCACGTCTACCGCTCCCTGCACAACGTCCGCCTTGTCGTCTTTTCCGGTTCAGCCTACAGCCCGCTCAGCCTCGCAGAGTCCTTTCGGGGAGATGGGCGCGGTCCGGCACCCTTCAACGGTGCACCGACCATCCGCCCGCGGTGAGAGCACGCTCCAGCCGGTCGCGGGCTTCGGGGACCACCGACAGTTGGGCCACACCCAGCGGCAGCCCTGGAGAGTGGTCGATCCGCACGTCCTCCACGTTGACACCCGCCTCGGCCGCGGCGGCGAACAGGCGACCCAATGCTCCCGGTTCGTCCGGGATCACCACCGACAGCACCGCGTAGTCGGGGGTGGGGCCGATGCCGCGTTTGCCGGGGACCCGCGCGTGCCCCGCGCGGCCCCGCCGCAGCAGGTCCACAACCGTGTCCAGGGTGCCGGTGCGGAGCGCGGCAGCGGCCGCCGCCAAGTCCGCAGCGACCTGCTCCAGGACCGCGGCCACGGGGCCAGCGTTGTGGCTGAGGATCTCCCGCCACAGGTCCACGTCCCCTCCGGCGATGCGTGTCATGTCACGCAGGCCTTGCCCGGCCAGGGCAAGCGCGGTGTCGTCCCCGTCGAGCAGGGAGGCAGCCACCGCGGCAGACACCGCGTGGGGGGCGTGGGAGACCAGCGCCACCGCCCTGTCGTGGGCTGTCTCGTCGACCACCAGAGGGTTGGCCCCGCAGAGTTCCGCGAGCAGGGTAGCGGTTTTCACTGCGACAGGGTCGGTCTGGGGGGTGGGACACAGCGCCCACGAGCGGCCGAGGAACAGGTCGGCGCGGGCCGCACTGGGCCCCTGCTTCTCCCTGCCCCCCATGGGATGGCCGGGCACGTAGCTGGCCATCGTGCAACCGAGCTCCGCTGCCTGCCTGACCACGGACGTTTTCACGCTGGCCACATCCGTGTAGACGCGGGCCAGGCCGCGCTGCTGCGCGTCGCGGAGGGCCGCGGGCACCGCGCTAGGCGGTACCGCGACCACGGCGATGTCCGCGGGCTCCGGCAGGTCCTCGACCAGGGGGGTGCCGGCGCCCAGTTCGCAGGCCAGCTCCAGGGCTGCGGAGTCGCGGTCGCTGAGTGCCACGTCGACACCGCGCTGCCGCAGCGCCAACGCGATCGACGTTCCGATCAGCCCGGTGCCGATCACGACCGCACTCTCGACCATGGCCTTGTCTCCCGTTGTCGGCTATCCGTCTCCGGTTTTCCGCCCAGGCTAGGGCACCCGGCGGTGGACCGCAGCGCGCCCGCCTTCCCGTTGCCGGCTACTGCGCGATGTCCAACCGCAGGACTTGGGCGCCGCGCAGGTAGACGTGGTGCAGTTCCGAGCGGGGCCGGTCGGTTTCGATGTGCGCCATGAGCCGCACCACACGGGGCAGGGCGTGCGGCACTGCGATCTCGGTGGAGCAGATGAGGGGGACGTCAGTGAAGCCGAGCTTGCGTGCGGCCAGCGCCGGGAACTCCGCGTTGAGGTCCTGGGTCGCGGTGAACAGGACACTGATGAAATCGTCGGTGGTCAACTGGTTGCGGCGCATGACCTCTTCGATCAGCTCCGCGGTCGCTTCTAATATGAGGTCCCGTTCGTTGGCGTCGACCTGGACCGCCCCACGGATTGCTCGTACCGCCACTTTTCGTCCTCCCGATATCCCTGGGCTACATCCCTGCGGCAGTGTAGAGCTCGCTGACTTCCTGCGAGGTCAGGGCCCTGATGGTGCCGCTCTTCAGGTTGTTGAGCCCGACCGGTCCGATCTGGGTGCGGGCCAGGTCAGACACGGGGTGACCCACCGCTTTCATGAGGCGGCGCACAATGTGCTTCCGCCCCTCATGCAGTCTGATCTCGACCAGGGCTTTCGGCTCGATGTTGTCGATCACCCGGAACGAGTCCACTTTGACGAATCCGTCGTCCAGTTCGACCCCTTTGCGGATCTGGCGGATGACGTCGCGGGGGACGGGTCCGGGCACTTTCGCAAGATAGGTCTTGGTCACTTTATAGCGGGGGTGGGTGAGCCGGTTGGCGAGCTCCCCATCGTTGGTGAGCAGGATCAGGCCCTCGGTGTCCGTGTCGAGGCGGCCGACGTGGAACAGCCGTTCTTCGATGGGGCCGATCTGGGCGGCGTAGTCGCCGATCGTGGGCCGCCCCTCGGGGTCGAACATGGTGCTGACCACCCCGCGCGGCTTGTTCAACGCGTAGTAGCGCAGGTTCTGGGAGGTGACTACCCGCATACCGTCCACGCGGATCTCGGACTTCTCCGGGTCGACGCGGGCACCGAAACGCCGCACGATCTGCCCGTCGACGCTGACCCGGCCTGCAGCGATCAGCTCCTCGCAGGCGCGGCGGCTCGCCACCCCCGCCTGGGCGAGGGCTTTCTGCAGCCGGATGCCGCCGGGAACGTCCACGTAGGTGTCGCGCTCCTCGTCCGGGTCGACGGGATCGTCGTCCCACGGATCGTATTCGTCGCGGAGGATCCGCAGCCGGGCGCGGGCTTGCGGCGACAGTCCCCGTTCTGCGCCGCGTCCCCCGCGGCCGGAGCGCCGGGCGCGGGGGTCGTGAGCGTGCCGCTGCCTCCGTTCGGCTTGGGCACGCTGCGTGCGCTCCCCACGCTGTCCGTCCCGCTGCTTCCGGCCGGGGGCAGTCCTCCGGTCGTCCCCGGTGTCCTGGTCGAAATGTGCGCCGCGGCGGTCCCGGTGCTCGCGGCGTCCCGTCTGTTCGAAATGGCCGCGCCCACCGCGCGGTCGGCCGCCGCCACGGCGGCGGATGCTGTCATCGTGTGGCTTGTTCACCGGTGTCGTCGAGACCTTCGATGTCGTCGGGTAGGAAAGGGGCGAGGTCGGGAAGTTCGTCGAGACTGCGCAATCCTAGCCGTTCCAGGAAATAGCTGGTGGTGCGATAGAGAATCGCGCCTGACTCCGGGTCCTGGCCGGCTTCTTCGATCAGCCCCCGTAGTACGAGGGTACGCATAACCCCGTCACAGTTCACACCGCGGATCGCAGAGACCTTGCCGCGGGAGACGGGCTGGCGGTAGGCCACCACGGCGAGCGTCTCCAAGGCTGCCTGGGTGAGCCGCACTTCGTGGCCGTCGCGGAGGAAGTGCTCCACGGCTTCAGCACATTCGGGACGGGTGTAAAAGCGCCACCCTTCGGCTACTTCCCGCAGGTCGAAGCCGCGGCCCTGCTCGGTGTACTCGCGTGCTGTCTCCCGCAGCACGCGGGTGACGGTCTCCACGTCGGTGCCGAAGGCGCGGGCCAGTTCGTAGGCGGAGACTGGCTGGTCGACCACCATGAGCACGGCTTCCAAGTTGCGGCGGAGCACGGTCAGGTCGACCTCGGATGTGGTGCGGCTCACGGGGCCCTCCCCTCGTCGTGGTCTTTGGTCTGTCCGTAGTCGTCGGCCACTGACACGTCGCCTTCGCTGCTGCCGGTCCAGGTGATCCGCAGCTCCCCCAGCGGTTCCGGCTGGTCGAAGCTGACGTGAGCGTTCCGGTACAGCTCGAGCAGGGCGAGGAACCGCGCCACGATCTCAAACGTATCGGTGCAGGCGCGGGTGAGCTCGGTGAAGGTGAGCGTGCCGTGCTCCCGCAGTTCCGCCACGACCAGCACCGCCTGTTCTGCCACGGAAGTTTTGGGCTGGTGGATGTGGGTGACCGGGACGCTCGGCGGTTCACGCGGGGTGAAGACGCGGGCGGCTAGGGCAGCGAACTCCTGGGGGCCGAGGGTGAGGAGGACGTCAGGACGCAGGTCGGCGAAGCGGGGTTCGAGGGGGACGGCGCGCGCCCAGCGGCGGCTCTGCGCGGCGAGCCGTTCCGCGAACACGGCAGCGACCTGCTTGTAGGCCCGGTACTGCAGGAGGCGGGCGAACAGCAGGTCGCGGGCTTCCAGCAGGGCCAGGTCGGCTTCGTCCTCCACTTCCCCGCGGGGAAGCAGCCGGGCCGCCTTCAGGTCGAGGAGGGTCGCGGCCACCAGCAGGAAGTTGCTGACCATGTCAAGGTCCCACGAGTCTTCGTAGGCCTTGATGTGCGCGATGAACTCGTCGGTGACCTTCGACAGCGCTACCTCGGTGATGTCCAGCTTGTGCTTGGAGATGAGGGTGAGGAGCAGGTCGAAGGGGCCTTCGAAGTTGTCGAGGTGGACGAGGAACCCCCGCTCGGGGGACTCTTGGTCGGTCATCGGTGGTCCGGGGCGTGCCCCGGCGGGATCGGTCGATGGGTCATAGTCACCGGCTGGTTCAGGGGTCGCTGAGTCGCTGCACTAGCATGCTCGACTCTCCGTACTCCTCAAAATCCGCGAGCAGGACCGCGATCGCTTCCCGCACGATCCGGCCGCGGTCAACGGTGAGTCCGTAGTCGGCGCGCAGCACGAGCCGGGTCTGCTCCAAGGCGAGGAGTTCGTCCTCGGAGACGTAGACGGTGATCTTCTCTTCGTGGCGTTGCCGTCCGCTCGGCGGTATCGCGATGCGCGGTCGTGTGTGCCGGGCCCGCCCGCGCTGGGGCGTGCCCGGGGCTGCTGCCTCTGCGGGGGTCGTAGGCGTTTCGGAGCGGGACGCGGCGGGGCGGACGAGCGTGTCCTCCGCACCGGACCGCGTCACGCGTCGGGAACGCCGTGGGACCACCGGGCAAGCACCTCCTTGGCCAGTTCCCGGTAGGCACGGGCGCCCGCCGACGAGGGGTCGAACTGGGTGATCGGTTCACCGGCGACCGTGGCGTCGGGGAATCTGACGGTCCGGTGGATGACGGTGTGGAACACTTTGGGGCCGAAGCCTTCGATGATGGTGGCGAGCACTTCGCGGGCGTGCAGGGTCCTCGGGTCGTACATGGTGCCGAGGAACCCGTCGATCTCCAGGCGGTCGTTGAGCCGCTCCTTGACTTTCTGGATGGTGTCCATGAGGAGGGCGACGCCGCGGAGCGCGAAGAACTCGCATTCCAGGGGGACGATGACGCCGTGGGCGGCGGTGAGGGCGTTGACGGTGAGCAGGCCCAGCGACGGCTGGCAGTCGATGAGGACCACGTCGTAGTCGTCGACCACGGGTGCGAGGGCGCGGCTGAGCATCTGCTCGCGGGCGACCTCACCGACGAGTTGGACTTCCGCGGCAGACAGGTCGATGTTGCTGGGGATCAGGTCCAGCCCGTCGATCTCCGTGGTGAGCAGCACTTTGTCGACGGTGACGTCGCGCTGCATGAGCAGGTTGTAGATGGTGAGGTCCAGTTCACGCGGGTCGCGGCGGCCTAACCCCACGGAGAGTGCGCCTTGGGGATCGAAGTCTACGAGCAGGACACGGCGTCCGTACTCGGCGAGTGCTGCCCCCAGGTTGATGGTGGTGGTGGTCTTGCCGACCCCACCTTTTTGGTTGCACAACGCCACGATGCGGGCGGGGCCGTGGTGGTCGAGGGGTTCCGGTTCCGGAAATTCCGGTTTCGGCCGGTTCACCCCGCCTAGTGCCGCCCCCGCGCTGGGCGCCTGCGCCCAGGGGCTGTTCGCCGGCTCGGCCGCCGCAGCATCCGCTGATGCTGGCGTGCCCACGTTGTCGTATCCGGACCAGCTCACAACCCAGGACCTCCCTACGGACCGGTCGTCATCACACCGAATTCTGCCGAACCGGTTGACAGGCCGTTGGAAAAACTCGATTTGTCGACACTATTGCGTTCGTGCGGCGACTCTAGAGTGTCGGATGCGGTGAATCAACGCGACACTCGCGCCCGGGGATGTGCTGCAGCGTACACCTCCCGCAGCCGGTCCACGGTGACGAGGGTGTAGACCTGCGTCGTGGTGACGGAGGCGTGCCCTAAAAGCTCTTGGACGACGCGCACGTCCGCGCCCCCGTCGATGAGGTGGGTGGCGAACGAGTGGCGCAAGGTGTGCGGGGACACATCGCGGAGGCCGGCCCGTTCAGCGGCGGCGTGCAGTACCGCCCACGCACCCTGCCGGGTCAGCCTGCCTCCGCGGGCGTTGAGGAACAGGGCGCTGCTGCCGCGTCCGGCAGCGGCGAGCCCGGGACGGGCCCGCACCAGGTAGGCGTCTACAGCGGTGCGCGCATACCGGCCGACCGGCACGATGCGCTCTTTACCGCCTTTGCCGCGGAACCGCACCGCCGCGACTTCGGTGTCGGCGTGCGGGTCGGGGCGCAGCCGAGTGACGTCGTCCACGTCCAGGCCGACGACTTCGGAGATCCGCGCCCCCGTGCCGTACAGCAGTTCTATGAGGGCGCGGTCCCGCAGTGCGCGCGGACCGCCTCCGATGTCGGCTGCGGCGAGCAGCGCCTCCACTTGGGCCACGGTGATGGCTTTGGGGAGTCTGCGCTGGAGGGCGGGGGGCCGTACCTCGTGGGCGGGGTCGTGGGCGGTGAGTCCTTCGCGGAGCGCGAACCGGTGCAGGCCGCGGACTGCGATCACGGCTCGTCCCGCGGAGTTGGCGCCCAAAGGCCGGTGGTGGGCGTCGCCTTCCCGCAGGGTGCGCAGGAAGGAGGCGACGTCGTCGGCGCGGACGTCGCGCAGGTCGGTGATGCCGCGGGCGGTGAGGAAGTCCAGGTAGCGGTTGAGGTCCCGGCGGTAGGACTGGAGGGTGTTGGCGGCGAGCCCGCGTTCCACAGTCAAGTGGTCGAGGTATCCGCGTACCGCTGTGTGAAGACGAGACGCCTGCTCGGGCATTCCGCTTGGCTCCTCCCCGGGTCGGTGCAGTGGCGGCGGCCCGGGGCCGGACCACCGCCACCATGATTATTCGACCGCGGGGCGCAGGGACGCGAAACCGTCGCGGGACGCCGCGTGGGCGGCGAGAATCCCGATGACGGTGGCGGCGTTGTGCAGCCGTCCCGCGAGCACTGCGGCGACCGCCTCGTCCAGCGGAACCCATTCGATGGGCATGTCCGCTTCCTCGTGGATGCGGACAAAGTCCACTTCCTCCTCGGGGACGCGGACGAGGTCACGGGCGAGGAAGACGTGGATGCGTTCCGTGGAAAACCCTGCGGAAGGGAAGAAGTCGGCAAGCTCGTGCCACGTGGCCGCCCGGTATCCGGCTTCTTCCAGCAGTTCCCGTTGCGCGGTACGCAACGGGGGCTCCCCGTCAACGTCGCGGATCCCGGCGGGCAGCTCCCACAGCCGGTGCTGGACCGCGTGCCGGTACTGGCGGAGCAGCAGCACCCGCCCGGCGTCGTCGAGGGCCAGGGCCGCGACCGCTCCAGGGTGGACGAAGCGGTCCCGGGCCACGGTCTCCTCACCGTCCCGGCCGGGCATACGCACCCAGTCGGTGACCATGCCGACGATGGGGCTGCGGTACCGCGTCTCCGAGCGTTCGACCGGCCAGGAGTCGGGGGTATCGACGATCCCGGTGTCGTCACCCATCGGCGATCCCTGTCCCCGCCGAGTATTTCAGCGCGGCCTCGATGAATCCCACGAACAGCGGGTGGGGGCGGGTGGGCCGGGAGCGCAGCTCCGGGTGGGCCTGGGTGCCGAGGAAGAACGGGTGCTTGTCCTGCGGCAGCTCCACGTACTCCACCAGGGATCCGTCAGGGGAGACTCCGGAGATGACCAGTCCCGCTTCTTCCAGGACGGGCCGGTAGGCGTTGGAGACCTCGTAGCGGTGGCGGTGCCGTTCGGAGACTTCTTCCGCCCCTCCGTACAGTTCCCGGACGAGCGTGTTCTCGCGGAGCCGGGCCGGGTACAGGCCGAGCCGCATCGTGCCGCCCATGTCGCGTTCCCCGGCGACCACGTCGGTCTGGTCGGCCATGGTGGAGACGACCGGGTGTTCCGCCTTGTCATCGAACTCGAGGCTGTTGGCGCCGCGCAGCCCGGCCACGTCGCGGGCGTATTCGATGACCATGCACTGCAGGCCCAGACAGATGCCGAGCAGGGGGATGCCGTTTTCACGGGCGTGGCGGATCGCCCCCACTTTGCCTTCGATGCCGCGCACCCCGAAACCACCGGGGATGAGGACCCCGTGGACCCCGTCGAGTTCCCGTTGGGCGCCTTCCGGGGTGGTGCAGTTGTCGCTGGCCACCCAGCGGATGTTGACCCGGGTGCGGTGGGCGAACCCTCCGGCCCGCAGCGCTTCAGTGACCGACAGGTAGGCGTCGGGGAGGTCGACGTATTTACCGACTAGGGCGATGGTGACTTCGTGCTCGGGGTTGTGGACCCGGTCGAGCACGTCGTTCCACTCGGTCCAGTCCACGTCGCGGAAGGCCAGCCCGAGGCGGCGCACGACGAAGGCGTCCAAGCCCTCGCGGTGCAGCACCTTGGGGATGTCGTAGATGGAGGGAGCGTCCGGGCAGGCCACGACACCGCCCTCCTCCACGTCGCACATGAGGCTGATCTTCTGCTTGAGACTGGTGGGAATCGGGCGGTCAGCGCGGCAGACGATCGCATCAGGCTGGATGCCGATGCTGCGCAGCGCAGCCACCGAATGCTGGGTGGGTTTCGTCTTCAGTTCACCGGCGGGCGCCAGATACGGCAGCAGGGAGATGTGCAGGAAGAAGCAGTTGTCGCGGCCGATCTCGTGCCTGATCTGCCTGGCTGCCTCGAGGAAGGGCTGCGATTCGATGTCCCCGACCGTGCCGCCGATCTCGGTAATGACCACGTCCACGTCCTCGCTGTCCATGGCGAGGATGCGGGCTTTGATCTCGTTGGTGATGTGCGGAATGACCTGCACTGTATCGCCGAGGTAGGCGCCTTGGCGCTCCTTGGCGATCACGCTGGAGTAGATCTGCCCAGTAGTGACGTTGGCTGAGGCGGACAGCTCGGTGTCCAGGAACCGCTCGTAGTGGCCGATGTCCAGGTCGGTTTCTGCCCCGTCGTCAGTGACGAACACCTCACCGTGCTGGAACGGGTTCATCGTTCCAGGGTCGACGTTGAGGTAGGGGTCGAGCTTCTGCATCGTGACCCGCAGCCCGCGCGACTTCAGCAGTCGTCCGAGGCTGGAAGCGGTCAGGCCCTTGCCGAGGCTGGAGGCGACGCCGCCGGTGACGAAAAGGTGTTTGCTACTCGCGGCGGATGCCAAGATTGCTCCCGTGGTTGTGCGGCTACGGAACGCCTTACGTCCGTCAGGCGACCGTGCGGTGTCCGCCAACGGCACACGGCCGAACAAACTCTGCGGACTCCACGGGCTCCCAGGATAACACCCTGTCCTGATGGGCTGGGGCCAGTGGGTGCCGCCCGGTTGCGGGTACCGGCCGTGGTCCGGTCCGCACCCGCAACCGGAGGCTCAACGCAAGGCGAGTGCCGGCCGGACCTCCCACGTGGTCCACAGCGGCCGGTAGCCCATCCGGTGCCAGAACGGGCCTGACAGGGGGTTGGTGACCGAGTAGTTGAGCAGGGTGACCGCGATGCCGTGGGTGTCCAGGGCATGGTGGGCGTGGCTGATCAGCGTGGTGCCGATGCCCTGCCCCCGTTCCTCTTCGACCACAGTTCCGTAGCCGATGTAGGCGGCGGGTGCCGCGTTGACGAGGGGGGCGACCCACCGTGCCCGGTGCGGTGGGGAAACCCACACGAGTCCCACGGGACGGCCACGCCGTTCCGCCAGCCAGATCCACGACGGGTTGCGGCTCAATGCCCGGGCCGCCACCTTGCGGGTCTGCTCGGCGGTCTCCGGCTGGATGAAGACACTGCCGAAGTGTTCTTCGTAACGGTGCTCCTCCATGACCAGGCTGACCACGGCGGTCAAATCCTGGAGGTCGGCGAGCCGGATCGTGACGTCCCGCGGCGGCAGTGCGGGAGGCACGCCGCGGCGGCGTTCCCGGACCGCCATGACAGTGACCGGCTGCATGCCGTGGCGCTGCAGCGGACGGATCCCGCACACGTCACGGGCAGGCCAGGTCAGCAGGGCCGCGGACTCTGACCCTGTCCCGGTGGGCAGTCTTTCCAACTGGTCGCGCCAACTGGTCAGCAGTGAGTCGAGCGCCCCCTCCGGGTCGGAGCCGCCCACGAGTGGGGTGATCCAGTGCTGGTCGGGGACTCCCCAGGTCCGTCCTGCCTCTCCGGGCTGGTACCAGGAGTAGCGCATAGCGCCGATCGCCATGGGGCGGCCCAGCTCGTCGCTGACGGTCAGCAGCGGGTTGGTGTTGAGCTTCGGATGCGACGGCTCAGGCAGCAGCGGGTCAACCGCTGCCCAGCGCTTGGCCACCGATGCCACGAGTCTGTCAAATTCGGCTGTCCCGTTCGGCGGATTGTCATGCCGCACCCGCGCGACATAGCCGCTCATTCATCCCTCCCTGGCGGTGGCACGCTCACGCGTACGCACCGGGGGTTCCTAGCGCCCCGCCGCTAGAACCCTTGTCGATTACCTAAAGTCGCATATCGACTACCGAAGCGTACGTTATCGCCTCAGACCGGAGAATGCAGGCAAAACCTCAGAAGTTTGTGTCTTCGTTCTGAAATTGTCGTCCGACAATCTTCCACGGTCTACCTATAAGCCAACAAACCCCTCAACCGTAACCAAAACCAAAGATTTCTCAGGAAACCCGTCGAAGACCGGCAGAGCGGGCGTGGTCACGGCGCGGAGCTCCCTCCCGGCTCAACGCTGTTTCCGCTCCCCAAATCGGTGACCACAGGATCCCCCGAGGCGTACCGGACGGTGTTGTTCGAACCCAGCACGCTCACCTCGGTGGCTGACTCCACACTCACCTGGTTGTCGCTTCCGGTGATGGTGAGCAAGGCGCAGGAGCCGGTAAGGGCGACGGTGGCGCTGTTGGCGACCACGTTCACACTCCGCCCACCGCACTCCTGGTCAACCGTGCCCCCGTCAGTGGCGATGGTGATGAGCTCGTCGGTGACGAGCGCGCCGCCGTCCGACGATCCCGGGCTTCCCCCACCGGAAATCTCAATCTCGGTGGTGCCGTCCCCCACCGAGATGTCGCCGTCCTCGTCGATCGAGATCCCCGCTCCGCTGTCGTCCCGCAGGCTGAGCCCGCCCGAACATCCCGCTACCGCAGCCACCGCAAGTGCAACTGCGCTGGTGAGAGCCGCCACCCGGCACCGCATCCGTTTCCCCGTCTCCCTCGCCTTGTCCCTCCAACAGCCATTTACGTGATGAGATCCCGTGCGGGGCAGAAAAGTTCGCTGCGGCGGGCAGTCAGCCGATTCCGGCCTCCTCCATTCCGCGGAGTTCGCGTTTGAGCTCCTTGATCTCGTCCCTGAGCCGGGCAGCCAGCTCGAACTGCAGATCGGCTGCTGCCTGGTGCATCTGCTCGGTGAGCTGTTCGACGAGGGCGGCGAGCTCCTCCCGAGGAAGGTTCTTCGCCTGCTCTGCGACCCGGTCGGGGCCGGACAGCGCACCGGACCGGGGCGTGGGGGTGCCCCGCTTCTCCCCGCGGCTGCGCGCGAGCAGTTCGGCCGTGTCGGCGTCCTCGCGGGCCAGAGAGTCGAGGATGTCGGCGATCTTCTTCCGCAGCGGCTTGGGGTCGATGCCGTGTTCCGCGTTGTAGGCGAGCTGTTTGGCCCGCCGCCGGTTGGTCTCCTCGATCGCCGCGGCCATGGCGTCAGTGACCGTGTCGGCGTACATGTGCACCTGCCCCGACACGTGCCGGGCGGCCCGGCCGATCGTCTGGATCAGTGACCGCTCCGAGCGGAGGAATCCTTCCTTGTCCGCGTCGAGGATCGCCACAAGCGACACCTCGGGCAGGTCGAGCCCTTCCCGCAGCAGGTTGATGCCGACAAGCACGTCGAAAACACCGACCCGCAGCTCGCGCAGCAGCTCCACCCGGCGCAGCGTGTCGATCTCGCTGTGCAGGTAGCGCACCCGGATGCCGAGGTCGGTGAGATAGTCGGTGAGGTCCTCGGCCATCTTCTTGGTCAGGGTGGTGACCAGCACCCGCTCGTCGCGTTCGGCGCGGATCCGGATCTCGTGGACGAGGTCGTCGATCTGCCCCTCGGTGGGTTTGACGATCACCTCCGGGTCCACCAAGCCGGTCGGCCTGATCACCTGCTCGACCACGTCGCCGCCGACGCGTTCCAGCTCGTACGGGCCCGGGGTGGCCGACAGGTAGAGGGTCTGACCGGTGCGTTCCCGGAACTCGTCCCAGGTCAGCGGCCGGTTGTCCATCGCCGAGGGGAGCCGGAAGCCGTGTTCCACCAGGGTGCGTTTCCGTGCCGCGTCCCCCTCGTACATGCCGCCGATCTGCGGCACGGTGACGTGCGACTCGTCGATGACCACCAGGAAGTCTTCGGGGAAGTAGTCGAGCAGGGTGTTGGGCGGGCTTCCGGGGGCACGCCCGTCGAAGTGGCGGGAGTAGTTCTCCACCCCCGCGCAGGTGCCCATCTGCTCCAGCATCTCCACGTCGTAGGTGGTGCGCATGCGCAGCCGCTGCGCTTCGAGGAGCTTGCCGGCCGCTTCCAGTTCCGCGAGCCGCTCTTCCAGTTCCGCTTGGATGCCGGCGATGGCCTTCCGCATCCGCTCCGGCCCAGCCACGTAGTGGGAGGCGGGGAAGATGTAGACGCGGTCGCTCTCCCCCAGCACTTCGCCGGTGATCGGGTGCAGGGTCATGAGCCGTTCGATCTCGTCGCCGAACATTTCGATCCGGACCGCGAGCTCGTCGTAGACCGGGATGATCTCCACGGTGTCGCCCCGCACCCGGAACGTGCCGCGGGTGAACGCGACATCGTTGCGGGTGTACTGCATCTCCACGAGCCGGCGCAGCAGCTCGTCGCGGTCGATCTCCATGCCGACTTCGACTGTCGCCATGCGGTCGACGTACTCCTGCGGGGTGCCCAGGCCGTAGATGCACGACACGGACGCCACGACAACGGTGTCGCGGCGGGTGAGCAGCGCCGTGGTGGCCGAGTGCCGGAGCCGCTCCACTTCCTCGTTGATGGAGGAGTCCTTCTCGATGTAAGTGTCGGTCTGCGGGACGTAGGCCTCGGGCTGGTAGTAGTCGTAGTAGGAGACGAAGTATTCGACCGCGTTGTGGGGCATCATCTCGCGCAGCTCGTTGGCGAACTGCGCGGCCAGCGTCTTGTTGGGCTGGATGACCAGGGTGGGGCGCTGCAGCCGCTCGATGAGCCAAGCCACGGTGGCGGTTTTTCCGGTACCGGTGGCGCCCAGCAGGACCGTGTCGGCCGCCCCGCCTTGGATCCGTCGGGCGAGCTCCTCGATCGCGGCGGGCTGGTCACCCGCCGGGACCATGTCTGTGACCACTTCGAATGGCCTGTCCGTGCGCTGGATGTCGGTGACCGGTCGCATACGTCCCCCTGCGTGTTCTCCGTCTTCCCGCCTGTGTCCCACTCTAGGGTCCGCCGCTGACAGCCGGGTTCCGCCGTTCGTCCTCAGCCAGCGTTCCTGGGGTGGGCTGTGTCCGGCGGCAACGCTCCGCCTGCCGCACCCCTGCCGGCTGCGTCGGAATACCGCTTTTCTTGCCAACGGAGGCGAGGAGCACGGTGCTGCTTATCACACTGCTCGTCGTGGGGTGGAATACGGGCGGATACGGCCGGGCAGCCCGGAAAGCGGGTGGCGATCCCTCAGGATGCTGAACCCGACGGGACGTGGACAGACCGTTATTCCTGTTACGGTTCGCTCTCATTTTGGGATGGCGGCACGGCATAGCACTCTGCACGTGCTTTTCCGGAATACTCCCCTACCCTCCAGCTCTCGGAAAATACGTGAACGGCAGGACAAAGAGCACGAACGGGGACGTCTCAGACGCAGCCCTACCGCTGCCTACAGCCGGGAAGCTGCCCTCTTCTCACCACTCTGACGTGGGGATATTCTCCCGAGACACGACCCTGGGCTCGTGCAGGCTCCCCTCTGCGCGGCACCTGACCGGAACCGTTGGCTTCTTTCTACTGTGAGACAATTCCGCGTATTCACAGCGTCGCATCATCTACTGCCCAGGATTCTTTCCACCGTATCCTGCGCACACGGATCCGCAATCAGGATGCGTTAACAGAATTCTCGGGACAACATTCCGAGCAGTTGATGACGACTTTATTTCCCGTTGAACAATCCAGCGGCGCAAAACGCACTCTTCCCGGTTTTCCCGCAGAGAAACCGGTTTTTCCCCGAAAAACAGGAGACAACTCGCCTTTCCCCAACGCGGCGGTCCGTCGCGGCCCGTCCCAAGGGAAGCCGTCCCCTCCCCCCGCTGGGCACCGTCGACCGACCGGGGTTGCGCGGTGTGCCGCCACCCGGCCTCGAGTGCTCACCGTGCGCAGCCCAGGGCGGCGCCCCCAGCCAGCTCGCCGTCCCCTTCCCCCGTCCTCGCAACGGATCCACCCCCGCAGGCCGGAAGACCGGACTCGTGGAGGAGACGCACGATCTCCGCAAGCCCCAGCCGTGCCCCCTCCTCGCGTGCCCGAGCCACCCCGTCCGCACCCAACTCGGCACGGAGCCGCGCCGCGCAGCGCCGGTGCTCCCACAGCAGTTGGGGAAACCCGAACAGTTGGGGAACGCCCCCGCCCAGCAAAGTCCGGGCCGCTCCCAGCAGGCGGGCCGCGAGCCCGGGGTCTCCATGCTCCGCCAGAATCCACGCGAGCGCGTTCACCGCCATCGCGCCGCCCAGCCGGTCGTCGAACTCTGCGCTGATCTCCAGGCTGCGCACCAAGTGGGCGGCCGCCTCATCGGCCTCGCCCTGCCGCCAGAGGTAGATCCCGAACGTGGACAGCAGATAGGAGCGGTGCCACCGTTCCCCGCGGCGTAGGCTCAGCTCCACCGCTTTCCGGTGGTACTCCGCTACCGTCGCCTGGTCCCCCTCGCCGATCAAAGTGAGCAGCCCGAGAGTGACCTGCTCCCCGAACTCGTCACCGTGGCGGCGATACCCCTGCAGCGCCCGCAGTGCCTTGGCGCGCGCGGTGCCCGCTTCCGCCCAGGAGAGCGCCGCCAGGCTGCGCAGCAGGGCCGCATCGGATTCTGTCCGCGTCCCGCCTGTTCCTTCCTGTTCGATCTCGCGGGCGCAGCGGTCCACCGTATCGAGGTCCCGCTGGAGTACCGCGACGAACCCGCACACCCACAACGCTTTGTCTCGTTCCGGCCCGGGCTCCTGGCACCGCTGCAGCCCCAGCTCCAACCAGTGGCGGCTCTCACTGAGCGGCACGCACAGCATCCAGTACGGCCACAGAGTGCCCATAGCCCGCAGCGTGCGACGGACGGTCGCGGGATCGTCGAGCCCTGCGCGCAGCGCCACTTTCAGGTCGGCGTGGCCGCGGCGGAGCCGCCGGAACCAGAGTGCCTGCCCGGCACCGCTCCACGCGCTCTCCGCGCGCTCCACCAGGGTCAGATACCAGTCGCGGAGCCGACGGCGCGTCTCCTCTGCGGTTCCGCTCTCCGCTAACCGGTCCCGGCCGTAGCGCCGCACCGGTTCCAGCATCCGGTAGTACCGTTGCCCTTCAGCGTCGTAGGCGGTCAGCACCGACTGGTCCACAAGACCGGTGACCGCGTGGAGCGCCTTGTCTGTCTCCCAGCCGGCCTCGGCCAGGACTGCTTCGGCGCCCTCCAACGTGAAGTCCCCACCGAAGATTGAAAGCCGGGCCCAGGCCCGCCGCTCGTCCGGAGTGCACAGCCCGTAGCTCCAGTCCAGCACTGCGCGCAGCGTCCGGTGCCGGTCCGGGGCGGTGCGCACCGAACTGTCCGGCAGGGACAGTCCCTCCTCCAACCGCTCCAGCAACTGCCGCGGGGAGAGGACCCGCAGTCCGCGGGCGGCCAGTTCCACCAGCAGCGGCACCCCCTCGAGCAATTGGCACAGCCGGATCACCGCCCGGTGGTTGTCCTCGTCCACCGTGAAGCCCGGGACCACCGCTGCGGCCCGGTCCACCAGCAGTTCGACCGACTCGTACCGTGTCAGGTGCTCCAGCGGGGTGGCGGACCCAGGCACGGACAGGGGGTGCACCTGCCAGAGCTGCTCCCCTGCACAGCCCAGCGGGCGTCGGCTGGTGGCCAGGATCTGCACGCCGGGCGCCCGCCGCCGCAGAGTCTCCACCAGGACCGCACAGCTCTCCACCAGGTGCTCGCAATTGTCGAGGAGCAGAAGAAGTTCCCGGTCGGCGAGGGCTGCGGCCAGCGTGTCCGCGGACGCGTCTGCGGAGCCGTCCGGGATCCGCAGTGCTGCTCCCACAGTCCACACCACGGCCTGCGGATCGGTGACCGACGCCAATTCGACGAGCCCCACGCCGTCCCGGTAACGGTCGCACACCCGGCGGGCTACGTGCAGGGCGAGCCTGGTCTTGCCTACTCCCCCTGTGCCGACGAGGGTGACCGTCCCGCCGTGGGCGAGCCGCTCCTCTACCGCGGCCAGGTCGGTTTTGCGGCCTACGAACGACGTGACCTCGGCTGGCAGGGTTCCGGTGGCAAACGCCGTCGTGGCGTAGCCGGGTTCCGGGTCGGCCCCCACAGAGGTGGGGCTCTGCTGCGTAGCGGCCTGTTCGTTGCGGGCTTCATACCACCGCTGCCGCCACTGTTCGAGCAGAGCGGCTTCCTCCCATGCCTCTGCGCTGCCGACCGCCTGCTCGGGATGGGCTCGGGCGTATGCGGCACAGGCCCGGACAAACATCACGGCGACTCCCAGTGTGGGCAATTCGCGCCCGGATGCCGCATTGCTCAGGGTTGTATCGGAATATCCTTCTCCTAAAGAGACTGTGAGGGCGGAAAGCGTCCGAAAGGACGGGGTTCCCGCATCCGCACGCAACGCACGCAACTCTAGTGCGAATCTTCCAGCGGGACTTTCAGGTTTGGATACTGGATTGAGACGACGTCCTGGTCGTGCCTGTCGACCCACCAGTCCTCCGTTCACTCATCACTCGGCCGTCTACCAGTATCCCGAAGCATCTCCGCCCGCAGTACTCCGCGCTTTCGGGGCGCGACCCTCATTTTCGCGAAAGATGATTCTCGATTCTGTTTTCGGAGTTCTTCTCTCTCCTCTCGATGCAAAGCCCGGCCAATTGTCAATTTGATCATCAGGCAGGCCCTGTCGCGCAGTCAATCCGGTGTTTTCACTTCGGTCTGGCAGACCGTCCGCGGCCGGAGCCTGTGTCTTTCTCCGCTCGGGGATACGGATCCGAAGCAAGCAGCGGCCTGGGATGGGCAGACACCCGCGCACTCAGTGGGAGAGTGCTCCGACATCCCACGCGACTCGCGCCGCCGCACGGCTCCAGGGACCGTTGACGGCGCGCTCCCCGCAACCCTGCGCTAACAGCAGCTTCCGGGGCATCGCGAACGCACAGTCCTCCCCGTCAGCCCGGTTTTCTCCCCCGGTGGATGGTCTTCTCTCTGCCCGCAGGGCCCGCTCTCTTGCTGCTGCGGCTTCCGCCATGGGTCGGTGCACAGTAGCTCGATACGCACATCCAGGCGCTGCCGGGGTCCTTCCCCGGAGTTCGGAATCCTCGGGTCGATATCCGCTGCCGCTTGAAACGGATCACCGCTCGACCGCTCTGCACTGCCCGGAATTCCGTCCGGCTGCCGACAGCCCTTCCGCATGCGGAAGTCCTCCGACGGGAAGAACAGTTCTCTTTTGCTCCGGCTTCGGACATTTCCTATCCGGAACGCAAGGGAACCGGAGCACCGCCCCGCGCGTCAATAAAAAGACAGCGATTCGCCATCCAGAAGCCGGACATATTTCCTGAAAGCAACACAGGATTATCCTGTTCTCTTCTGCGGGAAGAGAATATTTGCGGTCGCTTTCTTCCCCAAGAAAGGAAGGTGATCAATGTCAGCGGAGAACATGACCGACCAGGAGGTCGAGAAGTTCCTGGAAATGCTGCGCCAGAGGGGCGTACAGCTGCCCAAGCAGCGGAAACCGAACATCGTCATCTGCGGTCAGACCGGGGTTGGAAAGACCACGACGATCAACACTCTCTTCGGTAGAGAGGTGGGTGCTGTCGGAGACTTCTCCCGGGGGAGTGTGACCGACACGCTGTACGAGTGGGAAGCCCACGGCCAGTACATCGACATCGTCGACCTCCCCGGCCTTGGGGACACCCCCAAGAACGACCGTGAGTACCGCGAGATGTACCGGCGCAGGGTCGCCGAGGCAGACGGTTTCCTCGTGGTCGTCAACCCTCCTCGGCCGTTCAACTCCGCGACGAAGAGCACCGTGGATCTGCTGATCTCCTGCGGGGTAGCCCCGGAGCAGATCGTTTTCGCCTACAACCGTCTCGAGTCGATCACCACCCTCATCGAGGGGGAACGGCGCTCAGTCAGGCTCAACGGGATCGCCGGACCTGCGACGGAAGCTGACCGCGAGGCCGTAGAACGCGCCCGCCAGGCCTTCTACCAGGACCTATGTGAGGGGATCCATGGTGGCCGGTACCGCACACGTTTCTCCCTTGACCAGATCGTCCCCTACGACGCGCTGCACGGCTGGAACATCTTCGTCCTCTTGGGCCAGGTAGTGCAGCGTCTTCCCGGGGAGACGCTGGCGAGCTGGGACAAAGCCGTCTCGCGAGGGGTCCAGGAGCTGCAGGAGCGGGAACGTGAACAGCAGCTCGCAGAGCGCGAGCTGCTGCTTCGCAGGAAGGAAAAACTCCTCGCTCAGGAGAAGAAGGCTCTTACCCAGCTCGCACGACGCCTGACCCAGCGCGCGAAGAAACTGGACAAGCGCGCGGAAGAACTGGCCGAGTGGGAGCAAGAACTCACCGAGCGGGAAGAAGCACTCGACGAACGCGAAAGACGCTTGTCACTGACGAGCTCCTCCCAGAGGGAGAAGACCGCCCCACCGGAGCGTTCCAGCCGCCCCCAGCGTCTCACCCCGGTCTCCACCCCCGAGCCGGATCCGGTGGAGGACGATCTCGAGGCCGAGCGCCGCAGCATTCAGGAGGACGAGGAGCGGCTCAAGGAACGGGAGAAGGCAGCCGCTGAAATTCCCCGGCAGCATGAAGAGCACAAGGTGACAGTGCGTGAACGCATCAAAAACTGGTTCTCGAAAGCAGTGAAGGTTGGCGCTGAGCTCGCCGGGCGTGCTGTCTCCTATTTCCTCCAGGCTTTCAGCGGCTGATCACGTCGCACAGGCCCCGTCTCAGCCTTAGGCTCTATCGGATTTCACCCGGAGCGCCCCTGGTCCCCTGGTGGGGCAGTCGACGCCCGGGCCGGACACTGCCGCGGCAGCAGCTCGCCGCTGCCGGCTACCGGGAGTGCAGTCGCCGCTGCAGTTCCTCCCACACCTCAGCGACCCGGGCGTCCAATTCCTCCTCGGTTCCCGAATTGTCGATGATGATGTCGGCGACCGCGCGGCGCTGCTCCCGACTGGCCTGGGCGTTGATCCGGGCACGGACCTGTTCTTCAGGCATCCCCCGGTTCGCGGTCACCCGCTCCACCTGGGTGTGGACCGGGACGTCCACCACGATCACCACGTCGTACTGGTCGGCGAGATTGTTTTCGACGAGGAGCGGCACGTCATAGACGACGATCGTGCCCTCCTTTGCCTGCGCCATCAGCTCTTGGGTGCGTTCCCCCACCCGGGGGTGCACGATCGCGTTGAGCCGAGCCAGTTTGGTCTCGTCAGCGAAAACGATCTCCCCCAGCCGGGCCCGGTCCAGTCTTCCCTCAGGGGTGAGCACCTGGTCACCAAACTCGGCGACGATCTCGGCAAGCGCGGGGGTTCCCGGTTCGACCACTTCCCGCGCGATAGCGTCCGCGTCGATGACGAGCGCCCCGTGTGCGGCAAGACGGCGCGCCACCGAACTCTTCCCCGAACCGATCCCGCCGGTCAGTCCCACTTTCAGCATGCCGACGATCCTACGGACGGCCCGCGGCACACGAAAAAGGGGGCCGCCCGATCGTGGGCGACCCCCGTCAGCCTATGGAGCGGATCAGCTTTCGCCGCCGCCCGCGAGCTTCTCCCGCAGCGCGGCCAGGGCCTCGTCGGAGGCGAGCTCTCCGCCGCCCTGACCAGAACCGCTGTCGTCGTCGGCCTGCTGCTCCTGAGCAGCCGCGGCCTCGGCAGCCTGGGCTTCTTGGACCTGCTTGCGGTGCGCTTCGAAGCGGGCCTGAGCCAGAGCGTACTGGCGCTCCCACTCGTCGCGCTGGGCCTCGTAGCCCTCCATCCACTCGCCGGTCTCCGGGTCGAAGCCCTCCGGGTACTTGTAGTTGCCGTGTTCGTCGTACTCGGCAACCATGCCGTACATCGTCGGGTCGAACTCGGTCTGGTCCGGCGAGATGCTCTCGTTGGCCTGCTTCAGCGACAGGCTGATGCGGCGCCGGTCCAGGTCGATGTCGATGATCTTGACGAAGATCTCGGTGCCCACCTGAACAACCTGTTCGGGGACCTCCACGTGGCGCTCGGCCAGCTCGGAGATGTGCACCAGACCCTCGATACCCTCTTCGACCCGCACGAACGCGCCGAACGGCACCAGCTTGGTGACCTTGCCCGGAACAATCTGTCCGATCTGGTGGGTGCGGGCGAACTGCTGCCACGGGTCTTCCTGGGTGGCCTTCAGCGACAGGGAGACGCGCTCGCGCTCCATGTCGACATCGAGGACCTCGACCGTGACCTCCTGGCCGACCTCGACCACTTCGCTCGGGTGGTCGATGTGCTTCCAGGACAGTTCGGACACGTGCACCAGACCATCAACACCGCCGAGGTCGACGAACGCGCCGAAGTTGACGATCGAAGAGACCACACCCTTACGGATCTGGCCCTTCTGCAGGGTGTTGAGGAAGGTCTGGCGGACCTCGGACTGGGTCTGTTCCAGCCAGGCACGGCGCGACAGGACGACGTTGTTGCGGTTCTTGTCAAGCTCGATGATCTTGGCTTCGAGCTCGCGGCCCACGTAGGGCTGCAGGTCGCGCACGCGACGCATCTCGACGAGGGAAGCGGGCAGGAAGCCGCGAAGGCCAATGTCGAGGATGAGACCGCCCTTGACAACCTCGATAACGGTGCCGGTGACGACGCCGTCCTCTTCCTTGATCTTTTCGATCGTGCCCCAAGCCCGCTCGTACTGAGCGCGCTTCTTGGACAGGATGAGGCGGCCTTCCTTGTCCTCCTTCTGGAGAACAAGAGCTTCGACATGGTCCCCGACAGCGACGACCTCGTGTGGATCGACGTCGTGCTTGATCGAGAGTTCACGTGAGGGGATCACACCCTCGGTCTTGTAGCCGATGTCGAGCAAGACCTCGTCTCGATCGACCTTCACGATGGTGCCTTCGACGATGTCACCGTCGTTGAAGTACTTGATGGTCTCGTCGATCGCGGCGAGGAAGGCTTCCTCGGAACCGATGTCGTTGACCGCTACCTGCGGTGTCGAGGTGGCCTCGGTGCTGCTCGTCATGTGTGGGTGGACTCCGGTACGGACATGGATAGAAGTTTGGACACGCTGTGAGAACACATTTGATTCGGATCCGACAGGAAACGCCCGGATGGGAGGTCCACCACACCAAAGATGTGGCCGTCCTCTAATCCGCACGTCGACCGGTCGGTCTTCCCCGACCCCGGGCGAACCCCGAATCGAGTGTGTGCATGCGAATCCACAACGCTCCCCACAGCCTATGGGAGGACTGCCCCGTGGTCAATTCGAGACCAGGGGAGCGCCGGTATCAATCCTATTGCGTCTGTGCGAGTGGCTGAGCAGGGAGCAGACTCACCTCTCAGGGACCTTGACCGGGGTCCACCACGGATGCTACAAGCCAAGGCTCCGTCTTTGAAGGTTTCCAGTGGGTAAAAATTCCCTTCAGTGCACGCTACTCCTCGTAGCGCCCCGAACGGAGGCGTTTGAGAGCGGAGCGGTGTCGCTTCTCCCGCAGCCGGCGCTCCTTGGCCGCCCGGGACGGCTTGGTAGGCCGTCTTTTCCGCGCTGGAGGCCGAGCTGCCTCGCTGAGCAGCGCCGCCAGGCGCTCCCAGGCGACTTCCCGGTTGCGGGCCTGGGAGCGAAAATCTTGTGCTGAAACGGTCAGCACCCCGTCAACCAGCCGCGGGCCCAGGCGCCGCAGGACGCGCTCCCGCTGCTCCTCGGTGAGCACCGCGGTGGTGGTGACGTCCAGGGACAGCGAGACCCGCGTGCTCGCAGTATTGGCGTGCTGCCCACCCGGACCCGAGGAACGAGAGAAACGCCACACCAGTTCGTCGTCGCGCAGCTCCACGCGAGGGGCGCCGAGTGGATTCCGTCGCATCACCGCAGCCTTCGCCGATCACACTTTGTCGTAATTTTATCCTCACTCAGCGCTTCTTCCGGAAAATTCACCGGATTCTGCCGACCACGTGACCGACCGGCTCAGTGAGCTGCGTCATGCCAGTTGGGGCCCACCCCCACCGACACGGCAAGCGGAACCCGCAACTGCTGCGCCTGAGACATGTGCTCCACCACGAGCTCCCGCACGGTGTCCAGCTCGCCGGGGGCGACCTCCAGCACAAGTTCGTCGTGGACTTGCAGCAGCATCCGCGAGGCGAGCCCGTTCTCGCGCAGCGCCCGGTCCACGCGCAGCATCGCCAGCTTGATGATGTCCGCGGCCGACCCTTGGATGGGCGCGTTGAGCGCCATCCGCTCAGCCATCTCCCGCCGCTGCCGGTTGTCGCTGTTGAGGTCGGGCAGGTAGCGGCGGCGGCCCAGGATCGTCGCGGTGTAACCTTCGCGCCGTGCCCGGACCACCACGGCTTCGAGGTAGTCGCGGACCTTCCCAAAGTGGGAGAAGTACTCCTCCATGAGGACCCGGGCTTCTTTCGGCGAAATACCCAGCTGCTGGGCCAGCCCATAGTCGCTCAGCCCGTAGGCCAGGCCGTAGTTCATGGCCTTGATCCGGGCGCGTGCCTCCCCGTCGACCTGGTCCACCGGGATCCGGAAGACCCGCGAAGCGATCTGCGCGTGGAAGTCGAAGCCGCTGTGGAACGCTTCGATCAGCGCCTCGTCCTCCGACAGGTGGGCCATGATGCGCAGTTCGATCTGGCTGTAGTCGGCGGTGAGCAACTGCTCGTAGCCTTCACCGACCACGAAGGCGCGGCGGATGCGCCGACCGGCGTCGGTGCGCACCGGGATGTTCTGCAGGTTGGGCTCGGCTGAGCTGAGCCGTCCCGTGGCGGTCACCGTCTGGTGGAAGGTGGTGTGGATACGCCCGTCCTCGGCGATCGTCTTGATCAGCCCTTCCACCGTGGTCCGCAGCTTGGTCTGGTCGCGGTGGCGCAGCAGGATGACGGGGAGCTCGTTGTCGGTCTGCGCGGCCAGCCACGCCAGCGCGTCCGCGTCAGTGGTGTAGCCGGTTTTGATCCGCTTCGTCTTGGGCAGCCCCAGCTCGTCGAAGAGGATCTGCTGCAACTGTTTGGGCGATCCGAGGTTGAACTCGCGGCCCACCAGGCGGTGCGCTTCGTCGACTGCCTGGCGGACTGCGGCGGCGAACTCGGCTTCCAAGTCCCGCAGGTAGGTGAGGTCGGCGGCGATCCCCGCATCCTCCATGCGGGCCAGCACCTCGGCCAGGGGGAGTTCCAGGTTGTGGAGCAGGTCGAGTCCTTCACGCCGGGTGAGCTCGGCGTCCAAGGCCAAGGCCAGCTCCACCGTGGCCAGGGCTCGGAGCGCCAGTTCGCGGCGGGCCGTGTCCTGGTCGTCGCCGGTCCCTTCGAGGTCCAGGGTGAGCTGAGCGCCTTCGGCGTTGTGCTCTGTCAGTTCCCGGCCTAGGTAGCGGAGGCACAGGGTGGCGAGCTCGAAGTTGCGTCGCCCGGGTTCCAGCAGGTAGGCGGCGATTGCGGTGTCGGATTCGACCCCGTCCAGGGTCCAGCCGCGGGCCCACAGGGCGCGCAGTGCCCATTTGACGCCATGCAGCACCTTGGGATAGGCGGGGTCGGCCAGCCATGCGGTGAGCGCGGCCTCGTCCGCGGGGTCCAGTTGGGTCGGATCGAGGCAGACCGCGCGGCCCGAGGGGACGGCAAGCGCCAGGCGGATGATGTCACCGCCCCGCTCCCCGCTCCACTCCAGGGCCACCCCAGTGCGGGCCCCGGCGGCGATCTCCGCGGCGAGCCAGTCGCCCAAGGTGCCGGGTGCCGGGTCGACCAGTTCGACGGAGAACCCTTCGTCTTGGACGGGTTCGGCGCTGTCGTCGCCCGCCTGCTCGCTCAGCACGGCGAACAGGCGGTCGCGGAGGGTTGAGGCGAACTCCAGGTTGTCGAAGAGCAGGTTGACGCCGTCGCGGTTCCAGTGGCCCAGCGTCATCCCGGTGACGTCGACGCCGAGCTCCACATCGGTGGCGAGCCGGTTGAGCCGCTGGTTGCGCAGGACGTCGTCGAGGTGGTCGCGGAGGTTCTGCCCAGCCTTGCCGCCGATCTCGTGGGCGTGGGCGACGAGCGCGTCGAGCGACCCGTACTTGGCCAGCCACTTGGCCGCGGTCTTGGGCCCCACCCCCGGCACTCCGGGCAGGTTGTCGGACTTCTCCCCCACCAGGGCCGCCAGGTCGCAGTAGCGTTCCGGCGGCACCGCGTACTTGGCTTCGACCGCCTCCGGGGTCATGCGGATCAGGTCGGACAGGCTCCTGCCCGGGTAGAGCACCGTGCAGTGCTCGCCGACCAGCTGGAAGGTGTCGCGGTCCCCGGAGGCGATGAGCACGTCCATGCCTTCGGCGAGACCCCGCGTGGTGAGCGTGGCGATGATGTCGTCAGCCTCGTATCCCGGGACGGACAGGCTGGTGACCCCGATCAGCCCAAGCAGTTCTTGGAGCAGGCCCACCTGGCTGGGGAACTCCGGCGGGGTTTCGGAGCGGCCCGCCTTGTACTCGGCGTACTCCTCATGCCGGAACGTGGGCTCGGAGCGGTCCCAGGCCACGGCGATGTGCGTGGGCTGCTCTTCGCGGAGCAGCTTGACCAGCATCGACGTGAAGCCGTAGATGGCATTGGTGGCCTGGCCTGCGCTGTTGACGAATTTTTCTGCCGGGAGCGCGTAGAACGCGCGGAAGGCCATGGAGTGGCCGTCCACGAGGAGCAGCCGGGGGCGCCCACCTCCTTCACCGGTCTCGGCGGGACGGGTCTGCTCGGGGGTCGCCTGTGTGTTCACCACACGACGAATCCTAGGATGCGCAGAAGACATTTGCGCGGTTCCCGCGGCGGTCCCGCCTTGACCTTCCCGTTCACCGTGAGGGAGCAGTAATGGCTGTGGATGGCGAGAAGCTGGCTGAACTTCTCGGGCACAACCCCAACCTGGGCGGCTTGGCCGAGCGGATGGGCATGGAACTACTGGAAGCCTCCACCGAGCGCGTGGTCGGCCGGATCCCGGTCGAAGGCAACACCCAGCCCTACGGTCTGCTGCACGGCGGGGCCTCCTGTGTGCTGGCGGAATCCTTGGGGTCTATCGGGTCGGCGCTTCTGGCCGCGCCGGACCGCATCGCGGTGGGTATCGAAATCAACGCGACCCACCACCGCAGTGTCACCTCGGGCTGGGTCACGGGAGTGGCGGTGCCCGTCCACACTGGACGCACTCTGGCGACCTGGGACATCGAGATCACCGACGACCAGGGGCGGCGGGTGTGCACGTCCCGGCTGACCTGTATGCTGCGCGACGCGCCGGGCCGCTGAGGCCCTCCCCCATCCCCGCAACGACGTTCGGAGGCTGGAATGCCCGGCCTGGGCACCCTCATCAACATCATCGCGATCGTCACGGGCTCCGGTCTCGGCCTCGCCCTGGGCGGTCGTCTCCCCGACCGCACGCGGACCGTCGTCACCGATGCGCTCGGCCTGGTGGTGCTCCTTATCGCCGCGCTCAACGCCGCCGAGGTGCTCTCCCCCGAGCTGCGCGCGGCGGTCGGCGGTGCTGCGCCCACGCTGATCGTGCTGGGGTCTCTCCTCATTGGCGGGATCATTGGATCTCTGCTGCGGATCGAGCAGCGGCTCGAACGGCTCGGCACTCTGGTGCGCGCCACGCTGACCCGGCGTATGTCCGCGGTTGCCACGGCTCCGAGCCAGGACTCTCCGGCCGGTCCCTCCGCCAGTGAACGTTTTGTCGAAGGATTCGTCAGCTCGTCCCTGGTCTTCCTTGTCGGCCCGCTTGCCATCCTCGGCGCGCTCAGCGACGGCTTGGGCAACGGCATCGACCAGCTCGCGCTCAAAGCCGCGCTGGACGGCTTCGCCTCGATCGCTTTTGCTGCGGCCCTGGGGGCAGGGGTCCTCGCCTCTGCTCTGCCGGTCCTCGTCTACCAGGGCGCGTTCACCCTGCTGGGGGTCGCGCTGGGCAGTGTCCTGCCGGACGCCCACATCGCCGCGCTCACCGCGACCGGTGGGCTGCTGCTGGTCGGGGTGGCCTTGCGGCTGCTGCGCATCCGCGATCTGCCCGTCGCCGACCTGCTGCCCGCCTTGTTCGTCGCGCCTCTCCTCACCGCACTCGTCGCCGCTTTCTGACCGGGTTTGCCGGAGGCGATGCGCACCGGACCGTCCAAGGGCGGGCCGCGTTTCCGCTCTCGGAACCGGTCCGGTTGACGCGTGGGAAAACCTATTTCCGCTTCCGTTTTCCCGGAGTTTTTGTGCGCCGAATCTTCCCGTCGCGGAGCTGGGAATCCCCTCGTCCGATAACTCTCTGTAGAAGCTGCATATACTCCCCAAATCTTCGGCTACAGGTGAGTAACAGCATGAACCCGACTCGGCTGCGACATTTCCCACCATCTTCCTGAACCGCAGATTCCGGCATTAAGCTCCGCTAACGCCCACCGTTAAGTCCGTCGGAACATGGCGGCCGGGCAGACGTGGAGATTCACACGCGAGCAACGCGGGTCGAATGGAGAGATGGATGCCTCACACAAAGGCACTGGGCTTCACTGCCGCGGTCGCGGCGCTGGCCTTGGGACTCACCGCATGCGGCGCTGGCGGTAACGACGACAACGGCGGAAGCGGAGGCGACGGGGACGGCCTGCAGTTCGGCTACATCTTCCCCGAGAGCGGCGACCTGGCTTTCCTCGGACCGCCGCAGATCAGCGCAGCCGAGTACGCGATCCAGGAGATCAACGACGCCGGCGGTGTGCTGGGCACCGAGCTCCCCAAGCTCATCGGTGGTGACGAAGCCGGCGACGCGGCCCAGGCCAACGAGACCGCTAACCGCCTCCTCGACCAGGGGGTGGACGCCATCCTGGGTGCTGCCGCTTCCGGTATGACCAAGGCGGTCATCGACTCCATTACCGGTGCGGAGGTGGTGCAGTGCTCCGGCTCCAACACCGCTCCTGACCTCACCGACTACCCCGACGGCGGCTACTACTTCCGTACCGCGCCCAGCGACCTGATGCAGGGCCCGGTGCTCGCCGAGACCATCCTCGCCGACGGCCACCAGAGCGTCGCCATCATCTACCGGGCCGACGACTACGGTGAAGGCCTGGCGAACTCGGTGAGCGAAGCTTTGGAGGCCAGCGGCGCGGAGGTCACCGCCAAGGAGAGCTACGACCCCAACGCCACCAACTTCGACGCTGCGGTCAACGCTGTCGTCAATTCCAAGCCCGAAGCGGTCTTCCTCGCCTCCTTCGAGGAAGGCGTCCAGGCCATCTCCGGCCTGCTGGAAGCCGGTCTCAAGGCCGACCAGATGTACAGCGCCGACGGCATGAACTCCAGTGACCTCAGCTCGAGCGTCAACGCGGACGACCCCTCGGTGCTCGCCGGGTTCACGGGCACCGCTCCCGGCGTGAACGCTCCCGAGTTCGAGCAGGCTCTCGCCGAGTTCAACCCGGACCTGCAGGACTACCAGTTCGCCGCGCAGGTCTACGACTGCGCCATCACCATCGCGCTTGCCGCGGAAGCTGCCGGAAGCACCGACCCGAAGGACTTCGTGTCCGAGATGGTCAACGTGACCCGCGACGGTGAGAAGTGCACCTCGTTCGTCGAGTGCCGCGACCTGCTGGCCGAGGGTGCTGACATCGACTACGACGGCATCAGCGGTCCGCTGGACTTCGACGACAACGGTAACGTCACCGCTGCCTCCTTCATGATCTACGGCTTCAACGACAAGGGCGAGTACGAGATCCTCGACTACGTGGAAAGCGGCGGCAACTAGCAGTCCTCCTCGCGCCGCGGGGGCCGGAACCACCAGGTTCCGGCCCCCGCTCTTTGCGCGCCTCCGGGGCAGGACTTGCTACCCGTATAAGGAAGGGGGTTCTGGACTTGGTCCAGAACCCCCTTTGCGACGGGCAGGGTCAGGCTTTCGCCAGCGTCCCCAGGTACAGCTCGATCACGTTCGGGTCGTTCAGCAGTTCCTGGCCGGTGCCGGTGTAGGCGTTCCGCCCCTGGTCCAGCACGTAGCCTCGGTCGCTGATCTGCAGGCAGCGCCGCGCGTTCTGCTCCACCATGAGCACGGAGACCCCGGTGGCGTTGATCTGCTTGACCCGCTGGAAGACCTCCTCCTGGTAGAGGGGGGACAGGCCTGCCGTCGGCTCGTCCAGCAGCAGCACGGACGGGTTCATCATCAGCGCCCGTCCCATCGCCACCATCTGGCGCTCACCGCCGGACAGCGACCCGGCCTTGGCCTTGCGCCGCTTGGCCAGCAGCGGGAACAGTTCGGCGACCGCCGCAAACCGCTCAGCGAACTGCTTGGGGCGCAGGTAGGCCCCCATCTGCAGGTTCTCCTCGATAGTCAGGGAGGGGAACACGTTGTTCGTCTGCGGGACATAGCCCACTCCGCGCTTCACCAGCTCGTGCGCGGGCAGTGCGACGATGCTCTCCCCGCGCAGCGACAGGCTGCCGCTGCGCACCGGGATCAGCCCGAAGACCGTTTTGATCAGCGTGGACTTGCCTGCCCCGTTAGGGCCGATGATCGCCACGATCTCGCCTTCGGACAGGGTCAGCGTGCATCCGTTGAGGATGTTCACCCCGGGCACGTATCCCGCGACCAGGTCGCGCGCCACCAGCAGGTAGTCGCTGTCGTCGCCGATCTCCTCCGCCGCGGCGTGCTTGAGGATCTCCTCGCGCGCCTGCTGCTGGGCTTCCACAGACGCCTCGTCCGGCAGCGCGCCGGGACCGGTCTTCTCCTGCTCACTCATGGCTTTCTCCGGTGTCGGTCTGCGGCTCGCGACCGGATTCCTCGTACCCAGAACCCAGGTAGGCGTCGATCACTCGCTGGTCAGCGCGGATGTCAGAGGGCCGTCCCTCAGCGATGACCTTCCCCTCCGACAGCACGACGATCCAGTCGCTGATCCCCATGATGACGTCCATGTCATGCTCGACGAAGAGCACTGTCATGCCCTCGTCGCGCAGGGCGGTGATGTGCTCCAGCAGCGACTGCACCAGGGCAGGGTTGACCCCTGCCATGGGCTCGTCCAGCATGATCATCGTCGGGTTCACCATGAGCGCGCGAGCCATCTCCAGCAGTTTGCGCTGCCCGCCGGAGAGGCTGCCCGCCATCTCGTCCTTCTTGGCCAGCAGTTTGAACCGTTCCAGCAACTGCTCGGCCCGGGCCCGGTTGGCCTCCTCCTGCTTCCGCCACTGGGGGCGCAGGAAGGAGCCGAGGATCCGCTCCCCTGTCTGGCCTGGCGCTGCCAGCAGCATGTTCTCCATGACGGTCAGCCGGGTCAGCGCCTTGGTCAACTGGAAGGTGCGGACCATGCCCTCGCGGGCGATCCGGTGTCCCCCCAGCCCGTTGAGCTGCTTGCCTTGGAACGTCCACGTGCCGCTGTCTACTCGGTCGAACCCCGTCAAGAGGTTGAACAGCGTGGACTTTCCTGCTCCGTTGGGGCCGATCAACGCCGTGATCGTGCCGCGCTGCACCTCGAGGTGCTCCACGTCGACCGCGGTCAGACCGCCGAAGCTGCGCCGTACCCCGTCGACGACGAGGATCGGGTCGGGTTTGGCAACCCCCGGTACCGGGTCCACTCCGGCCATCCGGTCGACCGTGGCTCCGTTCACGTCACTTGACATTGATCAGCATCTCCTTGCGGTTGCCGATGAGCCCCTGCGGCCGGAAGATGATCAGCACCAGCAGCGCCACACCCACCAGGGCGTGCCGCACGCCGCCGATCTCGGAACTGGCGATGAAGGTGATCACGTCGGCGGCGATGAGCTGGCGCAGCACGCTGTCGGTCACGGACAGCAGGAACCACATGACGACCGATCCCAGCACCGGGCCGAGGGTGCGCCCGGCACCGCCCAGCAGGAGGATCGCCCACAGGTAGAACGTCACTTGCGGCATGAACTGGTCGGGGGTGATGGTCTGCTGGTTGACCACGAGCATGGCGCCGGCCAGGGCGCCGAAGACGCCGCCGATGATCAGGCTCTGCATCTTGTAGACGAAGACGTTCTTGCCGAGGCTGCGGACCGCGTCTTCGTCTTCGCGGATGCCTTTGATGACCCGCCCCCACGGGCTGTGGATCAGCAGCCACATGACCGCGCTGCCGACGAGCACCAGGCCCCACGTCACCGTCATCACCCACAGGTCGCGGGCGCTGAAGCTCAGCCACCCGAAACCGTAGGTGCCGGAGGGGAAGGGGTTCCACTGGTAGAAGGCGGTGGAGAAGCTCTGGAGGCCGTAGACACCGCCGGTGATGTCGCGGAGGAACTCGGCCCGGTAGATGAGCCGCGCCACCTCGGCTACCGCGATTGTCGTGATCGCCAGGTAGTCGGCGCGCAGCCGCAGGGTCGGTAGGCCGAGCACCAGGGCGAGGGCCACGGCGGAGGCGATGCCGATGAGGAAGCCCACTCCCAGGGGGAGCCCGAAGGTGCTGACGCTGACCGCGACACCGTAGCCGCCCACGAGCATGAAGCCCACTTGCCCGAAGTTGAGCAGGCCGGTGTAGCCGAAGTGCATGTTCAAACCGATGGCGGCGAGTGCGTAAACGGCAGCCACCGGGCCGATCGCCGACCGCGTGGCGTCGGCAAGGACCTGCAGAATATCCATCCGTCCCTCTCCTAGCCGACTCGCTCACGCCGGCCCAGGATGCCCTGCGGCCGAACCAGCAGCATGATGATCATGAGTCCCAGCGCCCACGCGTTCATGAGCTGCGAGGGGAACCAGAGCGTGGACAACTGCGCCACCAGGCCGATGATGAGTCCGCCGACCATCGCTCCGTAGGCGGTGCCCAAACCGCCCAGGATGACCGCGGCGAACATCAAGAGCAGCAGGTGGAAGCCCATCTGCCAGTGGACGATCTGGTTGAGGCCGTAGAAGACGCCGCCGAGCGCGGTCAGGGCTCCGCCCAGGGTCCACACATACAGCGTCACCCGGTCCACGTTGATGCCGGAGGATTCGGCGAGGTCCCGGTTGTCGGAGACCGCCCGCATCGCTTTCCCCACTCGGGTGAACTGCAGCAGGGCGGCGACCCCGACGAGCACCAGCACGGAGAGGATCATGAGGACCAGGTCTCGAGGGGTGATCGCGATCGGCCCTAGCCGCAGCATCGCCTGGAGCTGGAAGTCCGGGTAGGACATGCGGTTGCTGCCGAACGCCACCATCAGGACGTGCCGCAGCACCATTGCCAGGCCGATGGAGACGATGAACATCTGGATGAGCGCCACATTGCGTTTGCGCAGCGGCCGCCAGATGAACCGCTCGAGGAATGCGCCGAGGGCCGCGCCCAAGAGGACCGCCACCACCGTGCCCAGCACCATGGGACGGGTGACGAAGCCCAGCACCGGTCCGAGGAGCCACACGTCGGCCAGCAGGTTCGTGACCGCGGTGTGGAGTCCGGCGAACAGCGTCATCCCGCTGACCAGGAGGGCCATGAGGGCGCCGAAGGTCACCATGTCGCCGTGGGCGAAGTTCGTCAGCTTGGTCGTCCCGAAGATGAGGGAGAGGCCGACCGCTGAGATAGCGATGATGAGCCCGTAGAGCAGTCCGGCAACAGTGAGCTGGATGGCCTTGGTGCCGAAAGAAGCATTGGAGGAGACACCCGGTGCGGCAAGGCCATCCTCCGTATCGCTGGCTGCGGCCCCTGCCCCGTCGTCAGCGTCGTCGCTGCTCTGGCTCGGGGACGGTTCGGTGCTCGCTTCGTCGGCGTAGGCGAGGACGAAGATCACCGTGCGTTGCTGTCCCGGCCGGACGTTGACGTCGGCGTGTTCGGCTCCGGGTTGGTCTGCAACGACGAACTCATCGGGAACGGACTCCTCGTCCAATACGACACGGTAGTTGCCCGGTCCGGGCAACGCTACTTCCCATCTCCCCTCAGAGTCGGTGGTCGCTGTCCCGATCTCCTCGTCCCCCTGGAAGACCGTGATGTCGATCCCTGCCACGGTCTCGGGTTTGCGGATTTGACCGTTGAGCGTCTCACCGCCCTGAGTGTCTGCCACCGCCACAGCCGGTGTCACCAGGATGGCGGTGACTACGGCGAGGAGGACAGTCACGAGGCGTCTGCGCACGTGCGCGCTCCCTTGCGCATCTTGAAAAGGCCCTGGGGCTTGACCCACGGGCCGGATACTTAGCTGCTTCGGTGGCGCGAGTTTAGCCCGATTTAGCCATTTCATTCAGGGTCGCTTAAGCCACGTGACCCAAACGTCATGACTTCGTGTGCAACCGTGACGCAATCGGAACACTTCTGCAGTTGACCTGTCTTAGCTGGTCAAGGCAGAAGAAAGGCCGTCCACCGAGGGTGGGCGGCCGGGAACTTTACGGGGGGTGCACCGGGGCGGGGGCTGGCTACTGGTCACTGAGGGTCTCCACTACCGTCTCAGCCACCTTGCGCATGGTGAGCCTGCGGTCCATGGAGTTCTTCTGGATCCACCGGAACGCCTCGGGTTCGCTGAGACCGTACTTCTTCTGCAGCAGCCCTTTGGCACGCTCGACGATCTTGCGGGTTTCGAGACGTTCGGTGAGTCCGGTGACCTCGGCTTCCAGTGCGGTGATCTCCGCGTACCGGCTGACCGCCATCTCGATGGCGGGCACCAGGTCACTCTTGGTGAAGGGTTTGACCAGATAGGCCATTGCTCCGGCGTCCCGGGCGCGCTCTACCAGGTCACGCTGGGAGAACGCGGTCAAGATGACTACGGGCGCGATGCGTTCTGCGGCGATCCGCTCGGCGGCGGATAGGCCGTCCAGAACGGGCATCTTGATGTCGAGGATGACGAGGTCGGGTCGCAGCTCGGTGGCGAGGCGGACCGCGGTCTCCCCGTCCCCGGCCTCTCCCACGACCTCGTAGCCGTCCTCCTCCAACATCTCTTTGAGATCCAGTCGGATCAGGGCCTCGTCTTCCGCGATCACCACGCGGCTCTGCGTCTGCGTCACAAACAAGAGGGTACAGAGATCCGCTAAGATGGTTCGCATCGCCGTGGCCGGCCTATCCCTGGGAGGCGCTGGCTTATCGGAAAAGCCAAGGACGCCTCCGAGGTGCTGACATATAATTGAATGTGGCTGGTCAGCAAGCCGAAGTGATGGAATTGGTAGACATTGACGACTCAAAATCGTCTGCCCGTAAGGGCGTGCGGGTTCGAGTCCCGCCTTCGGCACCAGAGATGTCATCCCGCTCCGGATCTGCGGGGAAGCCACCTGAAACCAGGTGGCTTTTTCGTTTGGTTTTCCGGCCGTTCTTGGCTGACCGGGGCCGCACCTGTCCCGCCGTGGCCTCGCTCACTTTTCCGGGAATATTTCGAGGCTCGTGTCCGACTCTCCCGTGCCAGGGCTGCCCCCTTCCTGCCTCCGGCCGGGGACGGAGCAGGACTGGCCCGCCCGCGACCCGTCTGTGGTGGGGGACGCTGCCCAGAGCCTGAGGCGGGCGGCATGGTGCGCGGCACGGGGTGGCTCCGTTGCGGTTCCGAAGCAACGGGGCGCACCGGCCGTCCAGAAACCCTGCCGTAACGGGCCCATCCGGGTGTGTGCTGCGCCACTTCCTGCTGGCGATCGGCGTGGATAGCTCTACTACCTGCAGTTTCTTGGCTGCTTAGGGCCATAGCGGATCACATCCCGGCCACAACCTGAGTACAACATGCCGCTTTGGTTTCCGTCGCTGCTCTCGGTACTCGATCCTGGAAGAGACGGTTTTGCTTCGTCCTGCCACGGACGGCGAGGAAAGGGGTGACAGGTGTTCACCGCGGTGGCCGGGATCGTGGGCGCACTGGCGATCGGTGCGTGGGCCGTGGTGTCCTGGGCGTCCACTCACCGTCTGCCGTGGCTGATGGCCCCCCTCGCGCTCCTCACCGTGGTGCTGCTCGTCGCCGGGTTTCCCGGGTGGTCGCTGCTCTCCACGGCGGCCCTGATCGCGGGGACGTTCGCGGGATTGGTCGTGGAGACGAAGGAAGCCCCCATGCTGCGCACCAAGGACCCGGACGCTCCGCTGAGCACGGAGCGGTGGGTTGCCGCGGTGGCCGCCCCCTTCCGGGTGGCGGTGGCAGAACCGTGGGACGTGATCGTCCGCCCCCAGTTGCGGGGCCGGTACCGGCGCACGTTCGCCCGGGAGCGGGGCATCACCGACCGGGCCGGGCTGCTCGCCGAGATCGAACGCCTGTGGCGTGAGCTGCACACCGCGCCGGATACCGACCTGCTTGTGGATTTGCGTTCCGGGATCGCGCGCAGCCGCTGCGCGGACCGTTCTGCCCCCGATCGGACGGTGGTGCTCACCCCCGAGCAAGTCGCGCGGCTGCGCACCGTGACGGGGGCCCAAGAGTCCGCTGACACGGTGGTGGTGGGCGCCTACCAGTGGTGGCGGGCCGTCTACCTGGTCCCGTTGATTTGCGGGGGCGCCACGTTGAACTGGCTCAGCCCTGTGGAGACTCAAGGACTGCTCCGCCGGGTGGCCGCGGACTTGCAGCCGCGGTTCGGGGGGTGGAGCCAGTTGTCCGCGGCGTTCCACGCGGGCTGGCTGCTCGACCAGGACGGTGCTGCTGCCGCGGGTGCGGAGCGGATGTGGGACGCGTTGGGCTTGTTGACCACTGATCCTGCGAGCCCGTGGCGGCTGCTGCCGTGGGACATGCCGCTCGACCGGATTGTGGCGGGGGAACGGAACGAGACTCGCCCGTAGCGGGCTTCCCCTCGGTGGGATGTGCCGGATTCCCCGGGCGGGGTGCGGCGTGGTCACCCCGCCGGGGAACGGCCACGGTAGGAACGGGTCATCATCAGTTTGAGATGGCGTCACCCATACGGTGCACGCGCAACATGTTGGTCGACCCTCGGGTGCCAGGCGGGCTTCCCGCGACGATGACGACTTTGTCGCCCTTCTGGTAGTCCATGTCCAGGAGTTCGTTCTCGACCTGGCGGACCATGTCGTCGGTGTTGTCCACCCACGGCACGAGGTGGGTTTCCACACCCCAGGTGAGGGAGAGCTGGGCGCGGGTGGCAGGCTCGGTGGTGAACGCCAGCAGCGGAATGGGGGAACGGTAGCGGGCGAGCCGGCGTGCAGTCTCCCCGCTGCTGGTGAAGGCGACAAGGGCCTTGGCGCCCACGGTGGCTCCGACTTCGGCAGCGGCTCGGACGATCGACCCGCCCACGGTCTCCGGGACCCGGTGGAGGATGTGGGAGGCGCGCAGGGACTCCTGTTCGGCGGCGGCGATGATCCGCGCCATGGTCTGCACGGTCTCCACGGGGTACTTTCCGACGCTGGTCTCGCCGGAGAGCATGACTGCGTCCGCGCCGTCGAGGACGGCGTTAGCCACGTCAGAAGCCTCAGCCCGCGTGGGGCGCGGGTTGTGGATCATGGATTCGAGCATCTGCGTGGCGACGATGACCGGTTTGGCTTTGTCCCGGCACCGTTCAATGGCGCGTTTCTGCACCATGGGCACATTTTCGAGGGGGAGTTCGACACCGAGGTCGCCGCGGGCGACCATGACGCCGTCGAAAGCCTCGATGATGTCCTGAAGCCGCTCCACCGCCTGAGGTTTTTCGATCTTGGCGATGAGGGGGACGTGCACGCCCATCTCGTCCATGACCCGGTGGACGTCTTCCGCGTCGGCGGGGCTGCGCACAAAAGAGAGCGCCACCATGTCGACGCCCTGCTCCAGGGCCCAGCGCAGGTCCCGTTCGTCTTTTTCGGTCAGCGCGGGGACCGCAACCGACACCCCGGGCAGGTTGAGCCCTTTGTGGTTGGATACCGGGCCGCCGACGATGACGCGGGTGTGGACATCCGTGCTGGTGCTTTTGACGCATTCCAAAACAACGCGACCGTCGTCGATGAGGACGCGGTCGCCAGGACGGACATCACCAGGGAGTCCTTTATATGTGGTGGAGACCCGGTGGCGGTCCCCGGGTACATCGTCGATGGTGATGGTGAACTCGTCACCGGGGCTGAGGGTCACGGATCCGTCGACGAACGTCCCGAGACGGATCTTCGGCCCTTGCAGGTCGGCGAGAATACCGACATTACGTCCGCTGGCCTCCGCTGCGGCGCGGACGTTGCGATACATGGTTTGGTGGTCGTCGTGGGTACCGTGGCTGAGGTTGAGTCGCGCTACGTCCAGGCCGGCGTCGACGAGCTTGCGGAGGACTTCAGGGCTCGAGGTAGCCGGTCCAAGGGTCGCGACAATCTTTGCTCGACGTGTCACGTGTAACACTTTAGAGCTTTTCTGTTGGCAATTGGTCTAAACCAAGTTGCGAGTGAGCGTCACGCTGTTGTCTTCACCGCGAACTCCTCGACGATGGCTTTGGTGAACGCCGGAAGGTCTTTGGGGTTGCGGCTGGTGATGAGCGTACTGGGGCCTTCAGTGGAGACGACGACCTCTCGATCCACCCACGTGGCCCCGGCGTTGACGAGATCCGTGCGCAGGCTGGGATACGACGTGAGAGTGCGGCCGCGGACCACTCCGGCTTCGATGAGGATCCACGGGGCGTGGCAGATCGCGGCGACCGGCCGCCCTGTGTCGAAAAACTCACGGACGAACGCGACCGCGCGCTCATGGGTGCGCAGGTAGTCGGGGTTGGCTACTCCTCCGGGGAGCAGGAGCGCGTCGAAGTCGTGGGCAGTGACCTGGTGGACGGTGGTGTCCACGGTAAACGTGTCGGCCCGGTCGAGGTGGTCGAAGGCTTGGACACGGCCGCCGGTGGTGGAGATCAGTCGGGGGCGGCCCCCGGCGTCACGGATCGCGTCCCAGGGGACGGTGAGCTCCACCTGTTCGGCGCCTTCCGGAGCAATGAGGACAGCGACGTCGACTCCGTCGAGTGCGGTGCGGGCCATGGCAGTCGTTCCCCCCTTGGTGTGCGGACAGGGTCGGGGGTCCTCTGCCCAGAGCGGGAGGGTTCATGCGCGCGCCGGTGGAGTGGGGCGGGGCACGCTGCCCGATGCGGGGCGCGACAGGCGCCCGTAGGCACGCAGGGTGAGCAGGCAGTCCACGGTGTAGGCGCCGCGCTGTTCCATGTCGGGCCCGGGAGACCAGGTGTCCCGGTACCGCCACCCGCCGTCCTCTTCCTGCGCGGCAGCCAGCGCGTCGAGGTGGGCGTTGATCTCCGCGTCGGAGAAGAGGGTGCGGGCCCAGTCGTCGGGGCGGCGCGCCAGGTCCAGCGGGGTGTGGGCACGGCCGTGCGCGGCAGGGTCGAGGGCTACGGTGGCGCGGAGCACGGGGGCGAGGCGGGCGAATTCGGCGCGGGCTCGCTCCTGGTCGGGCGCGTGTTGGAGGAAGAGGCAGACCGCTTCGGCTTCCTCAGCGTCGGTCCAGTTCAGGGCCGAGATGCGCTGCCAGGAGAAGGCGGTGGCGCGGTCCCGCCACTCGCTGGTGGCGCGGTGCTTGTGCAGTAGGCCCGCGATGGCCGCGGTGGGGTTGAGGGCGCTGGCGAAGTCGTCGTGCTCCCGCCACCAGGGGGCGGATTCGGTGTAGCGGACGTTCGGCAGGACAGGTGGGACTCCCCCGTCCGGCTGGGTGACGCTGCGCAGGTAGCGGCAGGCGGCGTCGACGAGGCTGGCGGGCAGGTAGCCGAGTTCGTCGAGGATGCGCAGGGCTCGGGCGGTGACGATCGGTTGGCTGCCGTGGCCGCGCAGTTCCGGGTGGAGCGCGTTGCCGTACCCGCCGTCGACGTTGCGGTAGGTGTTGAGGACTGCCCGGACGGTGCGGGCCGGTTCGCTTTGGAAGTGGTGGGCGTACCGGTAGCGGTCCAGGAGCCGGGCGTTGCGGGCGATGAAGTGTTCGGCGGCGTGGAGCATGTCTCGTGTTGTGGTGTCCATGGTGGGCACGTGCCGCCGAAACGCGACTTCAAACCTCCGGGAAATCGGATTTTTCGGGCAGGCGTGGGGTGGCGTGGACGTGTGCGCGGCGGGCACGGCGGCGGGCACTGTAGGCGGCGCCGACCCAGGAGAGTGCGACGACCGCGGCCGCGGCGAGCTGGATTTCCCGCAGGTATTCCGCGGGGTAGATGACGCCGGTGAGGTAGTGGGAGATGAACCCTTCCGCGTCGAGTCCGTGCTGTCCCGCGTTGACACGCCCCCAGTGCTCCAACCAGGTGAGCGGGCACAGCCAGCCGATGACGGTGACCCCCAGCCCGTAGGCGGCGGCTGCGAGGTGCGGCCAGAACATGCGGGGCCACCGCCACGCGAGGAACCCCCCGCAGACGACGTAGGCAATGAACAGGAAGTGGACCGCCATAGCGGCTTCGGCCACGAGCAGATACCCCATACCCGGACGGTACCGGGCAGACGCGTCGCCAGCCATCAGGGTTTTCACCGGTGCGGCAGGCGCAGGGCTGTAGGGCTGCGGCGGCGGACCGTCCACAGGGCCCCGGCCCACGACAGGACGACGATGACGCCCTCGGCGGCTTGGACGTGGGGCAGGCGGTCAGCCGGGTAGAGGACACCGGTGAGGTAGTGGGAGATGAACCCTCCCGGGTCGAGGCCTTGCTGTCCGGCTTTGCTGCGGGCCCAGTTCTCCAGTCGGGTGAGCGGGCACGGCCAGCCCACGACCACGGTGCCGAGCCCGTAGGCGGCGGCTGCAAGGTGCGGCCAGAACATGCGGGGCCACCGCCACGCGAGACCCCCCGCAGACGAGGTAGGCCAGGAACGCGAAGTGGACGGCCATGACCGTATCGGCGATCAGCGGGTAGCGCACGCTGCCGCCGCTACCCTGAAACGCCAGGTTTCCCGCAGGAGCCTTGACCGGGGCCCGTGGCCCCTGGCGGGGGCGCCGCAGCGCCTGAGGCCAGGGGCCACGAGGGCGGTTCAGAGCGTCAACGGCCGCGCGGTCGGAGGGATCGCGGTGGGCAGGGCCGTTTCCCCGCACAGGTAGGCGTCGACGGCGGCGGCAGCGCTGCGCCCTTCCGCGATCGCCCACACGATGAGGGACTGCCCGCGGCCCATGTCTCCCGCGCAGAACACTCCTGGCACGCTGGTGGCGTAGTCGGGTCCGCGCTGCACGTTGCCGCGTTCGTCGAGCGCCACGCCGAGCTGCTCCAGGAGCCCTTCCCGCTGCGGGCCGAGGAAGCCCAGGGCGAGGACGACGAGCTGGGCGGGGATTTCGCGTTCCGTGCCGGGCACCGGTGCGAACCCCTCCGCGGTGCGGGTGACGTCGACGACTTTGAGGCCACGCACCGCGCCTGTTCCGTCGTCGAGGAACTCCAGGGTGTTGACCGAGTAGAGACGTTCGCCTCCCTCCTCGTGCGCACTGGTGACCTTGTAGAGCAGGGGCATGGTCGGCCACGGCTGGTGCGGGGGCCGCGTGGTCGGCGGCTTCGGCATGATCTCCAGTTGGGTGACGGAGCGCGCCCCTTGGCGGTGGGCGGTGCCGACACAGTCGGCGCCGGTGTCGCCGCCGCCGATGACGACGACGTGCTTGCCTTCCGCGGTGATGGGCGGAGTAGCGAAGTCGCCTTCCTGGACCCGGTTGGCGAGCGGCAGGTATTCCATGGCCTGGTGGACGCCGGCGAGGTGGCGGCCCGGGATGGGCAGGTCCCGCCACACGGTGGCGCCTCCGGCGAGGATGACGGCGTCGTGGTCGGCGCGCAGCTGGTCGGCGGTGAGGTCCACGCCGACGTTGACGCCGGTGCGGAACTCGGTGCCTTCGGCGCGCATCTGGGCGAGCCGCCGCTCCAGGTGCCGTTTTTCCAGTTTGAATTCGGGGATGCCGTAGCGCAGCAGTCCGCCGATCCGGTCGGCCCGCTCGTAGACGGTGACGGTGTGCCCGGCCCGGGTGAGCTGCTGGGCGGCGGCGAGCCCTGCGGGGCCGGAGCCGACGACGGCGACCTTCTTCCCGGTGTGCTGGGCGGGAGGCTGCGGGCGGACCCAGCCTTCTTCCCAGGCCCGGTCGATGATCGACACTTCGACGTTCTTGATGGTCACGGCGGGCTGGTTGATGCCCAGCACGCACGCGGACTCACACGGGGCCGGGCACAGGCGGCCGGTGAATTCAGGGAAGTTGTTGGTGGCGTGCAGCCGTTCGATGGCGTCCCGCCAGTCGTGCCGGTAGACCAGGTCGTTCCACTCGGGGATGAGGTTGCCGAGCGGGCAGCCGTTGTGGCAGAACGGGATGCCGCAGTCCATGCAGCGGGAGGCCTGCCTGATGAGGGCCGCGCGGTCGAAGTCCTCGTAGACTTCGCGCCAGTCCTGGATCCGAACGGGCACGGGCCGGTGGGAGGGCAGCTCCCGTTCGGTGATCTTGAGGAAGCCTTTGGGGTCGGCCATGGGTTGTCGTCCCTCCTTTCGCGGGTGTTGAGATGTCAGGACTGGGCGGCGGCCATGATGGCTTCGGCCGCGTCACGTCCGTCACGTTCGGCTTCGGCTACGGCAGCCAGGACGCGCTTGTAGTCGCGCGGCATGATCTTGGCGAAGCGGGTGACCGCGGTGGCGAAGTCGGCAAGCAGGCGCTGCGCCACCGGGGAGCCGGTCTCGGCGTGGTGGCGGGTGAGCACCTCTTTCAGGAAGGCGCGGTCGGCGTCGTCGAGCGGGTCGATGTCCACCATCTCGGTGTTGACACGCCGCTCGTCCAGGTCGAGGACGTAGGCGATGCCGCCGGACATGCCGGCCGCGAAGTTGCGTCCGGTAGGTCCGAGGATGACGGCGCGGCCCCCGGTCATGTACTCGCATCCGTGGTCGCCGACCCCTTCGACCACGGCGAGCGCCCCCGAGTTGCGGACGCAGAACCGTTCTCCGACGATGCCGCGGAGGAACAGTTCCCCGGAGGTGGCGCCGTAGGCGATGACGTTGCCGGCGATGATGTTCTCTTCAGCGGCGAACGGGGCGGTGTCCGCGGGGCGGACGATGATCCGTCCCCCGGACAGGCCTTTGCCGACGTAGTCGTTGGCGTCGCCGACAAGGCGCAGCGTGATCCCACGGGGGAGGAACGCGCCGAACGACTGGCCGGCGGAGCCGGTGAAGGTGATGTCGATGGTGTTGTCGGGCAGACCTTTGGCGCCGTAGCGTTTGGTGACCTCGTGGCCGAGCATGGTGCCGACAGTCCGGTTGACGTTGCGGATCGGCAGGTCGAGGGTGAGCGGGGTGCCGTATTCCAGTGCGCCCGCCGACAGTTGGATGAGGGTGCGGTCCAGGGCCCGGTCCAGGCCGTGGTCTTGCGCGCGGACCTGGCGGCGGTGGTCGTGCGGCTGCGGCTCCACCCGGTGCAGGATCGGGGACAGGTCGAGCCCGGACGCTTTCCAGTGGTCGACAGCGTCGCGCACGTCGAGGAGCTCCACGGCCCCGATGGCCTCGTCCAGGCTGCGGAAGCCGAGCGCGGCCAGGTATTCGCGCACCTCTTGGGCGATGAACGTGAAGAAGTTCACCAGATACTCGGGCTTGCCGCTGAAGCGTTTACGCAGTTCAGGGTTTTGGGTGGCCACCCCTACCGGGCAGGTGTCCAGGTGGCAGACCCGCATCATGACGCACCCGGAGACGACGAGCGGCGCGGTGGCGAACCCGAACTCTTCCGCGCCCAGCAGGGCGGCGATGATCACGTCCCGACCGGTTTTGAGCTGGCCGTCGACCTGCACGACGATGCGGTCGCGCAGCCCGTTGCGCAGCAGGGTCTGCTGGGTTTCGGCGAGGCCGAGCTCCCAAGGGGTGCCCGCGTGCTTGATGGAGGTGAGCGGGGACGCCCCGGTGCCGCCGTCGTGCCCGGAGATGAGGACCACGTCCGCGTGGGCTTTGGCCACTCCCGCGGCGATCGTGCCCACCCCGGCTTCGGAGACCAGTTTGACGTGGATGCGCGCCGCCGGGTTGGCGTTCTTCAAGTCGTGAATGAGCTGGGCTAGGTCCTCAATCGAGTAGATGTCGTGGTGCGGCGGCGGGGAGATCAGGCCGACACCGGGGGTGGAGTGCCGGGTTTCCGCCACCCACGGGTAGACCTTGTGGCCGGGCAGCTGGCCGCCCTCCCCCGGCTTAGCGCCCTGCGCCATCTTGATCTGGATGTCGTCGGCGTTGGTCAGGTAGAGCGCGGTGACGCCGAAACGGCCGGACGCCACCTGTTTGATGGCGCTGCGCCGCAGGTCCCCGTTGGGGTCCGGGGTGAAGCGGCGCGGGTCTTCGCCGCCTTCCCCGGTGTTGGATTTGCCGCCGAGCCGGTTCATGGCGATGGCGAGGGTTTCGTGGGCTTCCGCGGAGATGGAGCCGTAGGACATGGCCCCGGTGGAGAAGCGTGCGACGATCGACTCGACCGGTTCGACTTCGTCGAGCGGCACGGGCGAGCGCACGCCTTCGCGGAGGGTGAACAGGCCGCGCAGGGTCATGAGCGTTTCGGCCTGCTGGTCGACTTTGGCGGTGTACTCCTTGAACAGGTCGTAGCTCCCGGTCCGGGTGGCGTGCTGGAGTTTCGCGACGGTCTCCGGGTTGAACAGGTGCGGTTCGCCTTCCCGGCGCCACTGGTATTCGCCGCCGACTGGGAGCCGGCGGTGCGCGGCAGGGTTGGGCGCGTAGGCGGCGGCGTGGCGGCGGCGCACTTCTTCCGCGAGCACGTCGAAGCCGATGCCGCCGAGCCGCGACGTCGTGCCGGCGAACGCCCGGTCGATGACCTCTTGGCCGAGGCCGAGGGCTTCGAAGATCTGCGCGCCCGTGTAGGAGCTGACCGTGGACACGCCCATCTTGGACATGATCTTCAGCAGGCCTTTGCCGAAGGCTTTGACCGTGTTGCGGGCGGCCGTGTCCGGGTCGATGCCGGGGATGACGCCGCTGCGGGCAAGGTCGCGGACCGTGGCCAGAGCCAGGTAGGGGACGACAGCGGAGGCGCCGTAGCCCAGCAGCAGGGCGATGTGGTGGCATTCGCGGGCGTCGCCGGATTCCACGATGAGGCCGACCTCGGTGCGGGTCTTCTCCCGCACGAGATGGTGGTGGACGGTGCCGGTGAGCAGCAGCGACGGGATAGGCGCGTGGTCGGCGTCGGCGCCGCGGTCGCTGAGCACGATGAGGTGCGCACCGTCCGCGATGGCCTGGGACACTTCCGCGCAGATCTCGTCGAGGCGCGCGGTCAGGGCTTTACCACCGCCGGAGGCGGGGTAGACGCCGCGGACGATGTGGGCGCGGAAAGCAGGGTCGCCGTCCACGCTGCCGGCGCGCAGGAGGGCGGCGAGCTCGGCTTCCTGGAGGACGGGGGTGTCCAGCACGATCCGGCGGCAGTCTTCGGGGTCCGGGGAGAGCACGTTCTCCTCTGAGCCCAGCACCGTGCGGAGGCTGGTGACCAGTTCTTCGCGGATCGCGTCCAGCGGCGGGTTCGTGACCTGGGCGAAGTTCTGGGTGAAGTAGTCGAAGAGCTGGCGGGGCCGGTGGGACAGTACCGCCACCGGGGTGTCGGTGCCCATGGAGCCGACGGCTTCGGCGCCGGTGCGGGCCATGGGCGTGAGCAGCAGGCGCAGCTCTTCTTCGGTGTAGCCGAAGACCCGCTGGTGGTGGACGAGGTCGTCGACGGGCTCCGCTGGGACTGCGGGCAGGTCGGCGAGGCGCACCACGTTGTCGGCGAGCCACTCGGCGTAGGGGTGTTCGGCGGCGAGTTCCGCTTTGACTTCCGCGTCGTCGAGGATGCGGCCGCGCGCGGTGTCGACGACGAAGATCCGCCCGGGCTGCAGCCGGCCTTTGCGGACGATGCGCGCCGGGTCGATGTCGAGGACTCCGACTTCGCTGGCCATGACGACAAGCCCGTCGTCGGTGACCCAGTAGCGGCCGGGGCGCAAGCCGTTGCGGTCCAGGACCGCGCCGATGACCGTGCCGTCCGTGAAGGTGACCGAGGCCGGTCCGTCCCACGGCTCCATGAGCATGGCGTGGAACTCGTAGAAGGCCCGCACCGCCGGGTCCATTTCGGTGTGGTTTTCCCACGGCTCGGGGATCATCATGAGCACCGCGTGCGGCAGGGACCGTCCGCCCAAGTGCAGCAGTTCAAGAGCGGCGTCGAAGGACGCGGTGTCGGACTCGTCGGGGTCGACGATGGGGAAGAGCCGGGAGAGGTCGCCGGGGATGAGGTCGCTGGCGAGGGTTGCTTCGCGGGCCCGCATCCAGTTGCGGTTGCCTTTGACCGTGTTGATCTCCCCGTTGTGGGCGATGTAGCGGAAAGGGTGCGCCAAGGGCCACGACGGGAAGGTGTTGGTGGAGAACCGCGAGTGCACCAGCGCCAGCCCCGACGTGTACCGCGGGTCGGCGAGGTCAGGGAAGAAGGGCTTGAGCTGGGGTGTGGTCAGCATGCCCTTGTAGGTGATGGTGCGCGGCGAAAGGCTGGCGAAGTAGACGCCGGCTTCGTGTTCGGCGCGCTTGCGCACGCAGTAGGCGTAGCGTTCCAGGTCGATCCCGGTGAGCCCTTCGGTGGGGGTCCCGGGACGGCCGGCGAGGAACACTTGCGCGAAGAACGGCATGGTTTCGCGGGCCACCGGTCCGCAGTGCCGCGGGTCGACGGGCAGGTCGCGCCAGCCGAGCACGGTGAGGTGTTCTTCTGCGGCGATGCGGTTGATGGTGGCGACCGCGGCGGCGCGGGCGGCTTCGTCGGTGGGGAGGAACGCGATTCCTGCGGCGTAGGCCCCAGCGTCGGGGAGCGGGAAACCGCAGACGTCGCGGTAGAGCTCGTGGGGGATGTGGGTGAGGATGCCCACCCCGTCGCCGTCGTCGGGGTCGGCTCCTGAAGCGCCGCGGTGGTCGAGGTTACGGAGGACGGTGAGTGCCTGGTCAACAATGGCGTGGCTGCGGCGTCCCGTCAGGTCGGCGACGAAACCCACACCGCAGGAGTCGTGTTCGTAGGAGCTGTCGTAGAGCCCTTCAGCTGTGGCGCGGGGGCGGGATTGACCGGTGGGACGCCTGTTGTGGCCTGCAGCCATTGGCCCTCCTGTCGTCTTCTGCTCTGTGCTTCGTGTAACGGAAAGCGCAGAGGGACGACGTTGGCCCTGCTGCGTTTGCGTGGCGGCGTACTGCTTTCCCGGGTCATGCGGCGATGCTCGACGCTCCGGGCGTGCTGTCGGGCCCGAAGGGTGGGAGAGGCAGTGCCACCAGCGGATTCAGTTGTGGAACAGCCCGAGGGTTCCGGGCTGCGGACCGCATCCTGGGCGGTGCTGCGGTAGTCCGCGGGCCCTGGAAAGGGTCGGTCCGGCAGAGGTCCGCGGGACCTGTGGGACAGGTGCAGCGTGCCGTGTTGTATCCCGCGGACGGTGTCGGGAAACCTCTCGGAGGAGAGATTTCATCGAGCGGAGTAAGCCTACAAGGTCCGTGGCCTACTCGTGACCAGGCGGGGTCGGTAGAGGAGCGGGTTCTTCCGGGGCCGGCAGGGCGGCGACGAGTCCGTCGAGGGCGTCGTAGAGCGCAGAGAACCGGTGTGCAGGCAGGTCCAGCAGGGTGTGCCCGGCCAGCCACGGCAGGGCCTCGGCCACGTGAGTGCGCGCCCATTTTTTGTTGACGGGACGGCGGGTGTGGGCGGCGAGCCGGACGAGGCCTTGCCGCAGCACGGAGGCGACCGAGCCGTGGGCGCGGTCGTGCAGGTAGGAGGCGAGCCAGTCGACCGGATCAGTGGTGGCGTCCGGACGGCGGGAGGCTGCGCCGACGCGGATGACGGTGCGCCGGGGGGCGGGCACGCCGCGCAGGAAGCGGACCGGGCGGTGGGGGCCCAGGAGGCGGCGCAGTCCTTCCTGCCCGGCCGCATCCCGGACGTGGGAGGAGTGCGAGTCCACTACCACGACCAGCTCCACGGCAGGTGAGACAAGAATCACGCGTGGTACGAGGGCGTCGGCCCCGCCGGTCAGGTTCACGGCGGCGCGCTGCACCTGGTTCGGTTCGGCCAGCCACGCGGCCACGGAGACGGAGCGCACGCCGTCGGGAAGCGGGGTCGGCCATTCGCCCACACAGACGTCGGGCGGGGTGTCTCCCCAGATGCGGGCCAGATCCGCGGTGGTGAGGGGTGCGGCGGCTTCGCGGGCCTGGGCCCCTTGGGTGTAGATCCGTGTCGTGGTCCCCCGCATCCGGCCCACGGGGGTGCGGGCGGTGGCGCGCAGCACGTACAGGTCGCTTGCCGCACCGATCGCTTCCGCCCCCAGGTAGCGGTTGAAGTCCGGCCAGAGCGCTTCGATGGCCAGGTGAAGGCGGGTGAAGCGCTGCTGGACGCGGGCGGCGAGCGCCGGGGTGGTTTCGCTGGCCCCGTAGGCGAGGAGGATGCGCGTGTTCTTCGGATCCACGGCGCCTTCCAAGCCGCGGCGGACGAACAGTTCCACCCCTTCCGGTGTGTAGGGCGGGTCGGTGAAGACCAGGTCGGCGCTGCCGCGGACCGCGGGCGGCAAGCCGACCCGCAGGTCAGCGAAGTAGCAGCGGACGTTCCGACCGAGCCGGGCCGCCGCGGTGTCGATGTAGTCGAGCATGCGCTCGTCGATGTCCACCACGATCGCTTCCGCGTCCGGGTCGACCAGGGTCAGCGCGAGCGAAGTGAGGTCGTGGTCGCCGACGCAGAGCAGCCGGGCGCCGTGGGTGGTGAACCGGGTGGTGAGGAACAGGGCGCGGCGGAGCGCGGTGCGGGCCGTGGCGGACACGTGGTCCAGGTCGGTGCGGGGCGGGGGCGCTGCTTCGACCAGTCTGCCGAGTTCCGCTTCGACGTCGGAGTAGGCGTCGACGAGGTGGCCCACCGGGTCGGCGAGCCGGGGGCGGTCCGCGAGGCGGGCGTACCGGGCCGGGTCGTGGAGCCGGACCCGGTCGCCGTCGCGTTCGAGTTCCGTGTCGACCGCGGCCAGCGTGTCCACGACGACCCGGTGGGCGACCGCGGTGGCGCGCACCAGGTCGCGGGTGGTCCACCAGCGCCCGTCGGAGAGTGCGGCGAGGACCAGGTGGCCGCGGGCCGCGTGCACGCCCTGCGCGGCGAGCAGGGCGTGCGGGGTGGTCGAGTCGCTCATCGGGATGCGGCTTACCCGGTTTCCCCGGCTAGACCGGTGCCTGCCTCGCCCATCCCGGTGTCCCCGGCGGGCGCCTCGCCCATCCCGGCGTCTCCGGCAGGCGCCTCGCCCGCCCCCGTGTCCTCGGCCTGCTCCTGGGCGTCCCCAGTGCCTTCGCCTTGGGTTTCCAAGAAGTTCTTGCGTTCGTTGATCCGCTGGTAGATCGGCATGTCGAAGCGGCTCAGCGTGACCAGCGGCTGCTGGAGCACCTCGATCTCCTCAGTGGAGGTGGAGGTCTTCGACTGCACCCACAGCACGAGCAGGTAGTGGCCGTTGACGGTGGCTTCGGCCGAGCTGTAGCCGGAGCCGAGCTGGGTGAACGGCTCTTCCGTGGTGGGCGGGACGAGGAATCCGCCGCCGCCTTCCGGGTCGTCGTCGGCGGGGGCAAGCCCGTCGGCGAGCGCGCGGGAGGCCTCGATGTCGCGGAGTTTGAAGACCGCGGCCACGCCCAAGTAGTCGTCGGACAGGTAGGCGGCGCGCACCACCTGGGAGCAGTCAGCGCCTTCCACCGCGGCCACGGCCCGCGGACCCCACACCGCTTCGGTGCAGTTCTCGGTGATGTCCTGGGCGTGCAGGGTGAAGGTCAGTTCCCGGGAGCTGATGTCGGTGTCGCCCTCGCGGAAGAAGTCGCGTTCGGTGAAGGGGCGCGGGTCGTCGTCGCGGTTGGCGAGGAGCTCGTTGGCCTGCCCCGACTCGTAGACCTGGTAGCGGGAGGGCATGGCTTGGATGGTCTGCGAGTCACTCGATCCGGTGAACTGGAGGACCACGGTCACGACCAGCGCGATCACCGCGATGATGAGCGCGCCGACGAGGATCGGGATGAGGGGGGAGCGTCGGTTCGCGCGTCGCCCGCCTTTGCGGCGGCGGGTTCCCCGACTCCGCCCAGCGTGGTCCTGGGGGGCGGGGGCCGGGGGTTTCCTGCGTCGGCCAGGGGCGCCGGACACGGGCGACTCGGTAGCTGACACCTGTGACCTCTTCGCTGAACGGAACGGTTTCGGGAGGGCTGTAGGGAAGGATAGAGGACTCTCCGGCGGGGTGCCGGCAGGATCACTCCTCTTCCTTGGCGTCGCGGACCTGTTCGTAGACGACGAGGGCAGCGTCCATGGCGGCGACGTTGAGCGTGGCCATGGAGTCGTCCCCGGAGGGTTCGCCGCCGTCGGCCCGGGCCACCCAGAACACCGCGACATAGTGACCCATGGCCTGGGCGGTGGCCTGGCTGTAGCCGGTGTGCAGTCCCTTGATGTCGTCCTTCATGGGCAGCACGAAGCCGGGGCTGCGGTCCGAGTCCAGGCTTTCCAGGGTGGCGGTGGCGGCTTCCGCGTCCGCCAGGTCGAAGAGCGTGAACTGCGCCACGTACTCGTCGTCGCTGTCCAGGTAGACGCCGCGGGCCGCGGAAGTGCAGGAGCCGGTGGACAGGGTCTGGGCGAGTTCTTCACCCCACACCACCGCGGTACACGTGTCGGTCACCTCGGATTCGCGCAGGGTGAGTTCCATCCCGTTGAGCGACAGCTCCTGGACTGGGCCGAAGATCTGCTCTTCGGTGAGCGGTTCCGCGTTGGGGTCGCGTTCCGCGATCGGGTCGAAGATGTCCTGCTGGCCTTGGGCGTGGAACAGTTCCGGGCGCAGCGTGCTGTGCCCGGCGGGCGGTTGGACGATGGGTGCGGGGGTCCGGTTGGCCGCGGCCTCCGGATTGAGCACTTGCATGACCAGGGCGGCCAGCAGCGCGAGCAGGGAGATGACCGCTAGGACCAGCAGGGTGATGAGCACATAAGTGCCGTGTTTTTGGCGGCTCTGCTCGGCCAGGGTGTAGACGACCTGTTCGGGCCGGTCGCCGAGCACGGTGACTTTACGGAGCGCGGAAGCGGAGAACCGGGAGACACGGTCGACTGCCTTCGGTTTGCGGGTGCGGCTGGCGCGGCGCGGACTGTCCGCGGCGGTCCTGCCGCGTTCCGCGGCTCCGCCGCGGCCGGCTTTCGCGCTTCTGCGGCCGCGGCCGTTCACCTTGTTGGTGATCCGCCCAGTGGAGCGGCGGCCTTTGCGGGATCCCTGGTGGGCTCCGCTCGACCGGTGGTCGGTTTCGGGGAAGTCGTCGTAGTACTCGTCCTGGCGGTACCCAGTGGTGGGCTGGGATCCCGAACGAGAGCGGGCGCGACGCCCGGTGGGTTCGGCTTTGTCCAGCTTCACGTACTCATCCAAGGGGTGCGGGCCCCTCGCCGTGAACGGCGAGGGGGAAAACCTTGTGTGTCAGTCCCGTGGCTCGTCTTCCCGGGTGGTGGATTCGGGCGGCGTGGTCTCGGTGCTCTGCCCTGACAGTGAAGAACGCGAGGATACGGGCTCCTCTTCCTTCTCCGGGGTCTCGGTGCTCAGGACAGTGTCGGGTTCCTCTTCCTCGGTCTCGGCCGCGATCATCTGCGTGCCTTCGTCTTCGCCTTCGGGCACGACCCGCGAAGAGAAGGTGTCGAGACGCTGTCCGGCCCACACGAAGTAGGCGAGGGCGCCGAGGAAGACGACCAGGGCGGTCCAGTTGTTGAGGCGCAGGCCGAGGATCTCATGGGTGGGGTCGACCCGCAGGTATTCAATCCAGAACCGTCCCACACAGTAGCCCATGACGTAGAGCGCGAACAGCCGTCCGCCGCGGAGCTGTTCAGTGTAGCGGCGGCCCAGCCAGGCCAGGAGCCCGGCGAGGGCGAGGCACCACAGGGACTCGTAGAGGAACGTGGGGTGGTAGGTCTCCGCGCCGGGGACCATGCCGGGGCGCAGGGCACCGTTGTCGTAGGGGGTCACGTGCAGTGCCCACGGCAGGTCGGTGGGGGCGCCGAACAGCTCCTGGTTGAAGTAGTTGCCCCAGCGTCCGAACGCTTGGGCGAGCGGGATAGTCGGGGCGATAGCGAACGACAGTTGCGACAGCGACAGGCCGCGGCGGTGGGCCACCCACCACACGCCGAGCGCGCCCAGCGGGATCGCCCCCCAGATGCCCAGTCCCCCGTTCCAGATGTAGAGGGCGCCCATGGGGTCTTTCCCCGGTGCGAAGTACAGGTCGTAGTCGGTGATGACGTGGTAGAGGCGCCCGCCGATGAGTCCGAGAAGCACCGCGGGTACCGCCAGGTCCAGGATGGTCCCGGGGCGGCCGCCCAGGGCTTTCCAGCGGCGTTCACTCCAGTAGACCGCTGCGATGACCCCGGTCAGGATGCACAGCGCGTAGAAGTGGATCTTCAAGGGTCCCAGTTCGATGGCGTTCATACCGGGACTGGGAATAGCCGCAAGGGCGCGGCCCAGCTCGGCCGCGCCCGCGGTAGTGCTCAACGGACTCGTCATAACTTCGGGTTTTCCTTAGGCCGGTGGGGAGGGAGACGGCGGCTCCGAGGGCGTTGCATCGGTGTCCTCCTCCGCTGCCGGACGGGTGTCGACTTGGCCGGGGGGTGCGGCCAGGACCGCCTCGCGGAAGTCGGTCGCGGAGTAGGTTTCGTTGCCCAGGAGCGTCCCGTTGATGTAGATGGACGGGGTGCCGCCGAACGCGTTGGCCCCCTCAGAATATTTGGCGTTGACCGCGGCGGTGGCGTCGAGCACGGACCGGACGTGGCTGCCGTCCATGAACGAGGAGTCCACGCCGTTGTCCTCCCCCCATTCGATGAGGTCGTTCAGCCGCATGGTGCGGAGCTGGTCCTCGGGGATCTCAGCCCGCGCCTTGGTCGACAGTTCAGGGTAGTAGTTCGTGACGAACTCCTCCACGATCTCGCTTTCGGAACGCACGCGCTCCGCGAAGGCGGGATCGGTGATGCCGACTTCTTCTCCCCAGGCGATCAGGTCGTCGACGGCGTAGCCCTGCTGGCGGGTGCTGGGCTGGTTGTCGAAGAGGATGTCGCTGTATTCGACGAACTTGCCGTGTTCGGCGGCGGCCCGGGCTGCGGCGGCCGCGCGCAGCGAGTTCGCTCCCGCGGGGTCGCCCGCGTCCGCGAAGATGCTCACCGGTCGATAGTGGACGATCGCTTCCCCTTGCGCGGCCAGTTCTTTGAGGGTGTCCCCGTTGATCATTTCGAACCGGGCGCAGTGGGAGCACTGGTAGTCGGCGTAGACCTCGACGACGGGTGCGGCGACACCGTCGAGTGCCATGACGACGCTGCCGTCCTCTTGGAGGGTTTGGGGGGCGAGAGTGCCCGTGTACTCCTCCGCGGAGGTCCCGTTGGACGCCTGCACGATCAGGTAGCCACCGCCCACGACGAGGGCGATCACGGCAACCGCCGCACCGATGGTGGCCAGGAGTCTGTTGCGTTTGGCCCGCTTTTTCTGCTTGATGCGCTCCTGCCTGAGGCGCTCGCGGTTGGTGCGCCGCGACTCCTTGCTCATCAGCCGATCACCATTCTCTTGCTGGAACCCTAGTGTTGACCGGAGCGGGGCGTGACCGCCGTCCGTGTCGCTGTGCCGTGCGGGCAGCCCGCCGGCAGAATTGGTGGATTTTTACCGTTCTTCGTCTGAGGACGAGTAGAGGCCAAGGGCCCCGTCCAGGGAGTACCGGGAACGCGGCCAGATCGCGAGGAACAGTCCCAACGCCATGAAGCCGAGGTCACGCGCGATGTCCAGCGCGTAGGTGGTCTCGTCGGCGTCGACCACGCCTCCGGTGCCGAAGCAGCCGCAGTCGATGGTGAGGCCGCGGGCCCAGGCCGAGGCGATGCCCGCGATGAAGACTGCCATGAGCAGGGCGGAGATGATCCCTGTGACCCTGGTCGCCAGCCCGGCGAGCAGGAGCAGGGCCAGGGCGAGTTCGAACAGGGGCAGGGTGTAGCCGATGAGCTGGTTGAGGGTCTCTCCGAAAAGCTCATAGGCGGCTACCGACTCGACGGAGAGCGCGGGCACGATCACTTTGGTGTATCCGGCGTATCCCAGGATTCCGGCCAGGGCTACGCGCACGATCAAGCTCAGCCATGGCTGGACTGCCGCCCACCGGGAGGTGGCGGCTGGCTCCGCCGGTGGCGCCTCGTCTCGGATGCTGTCCGCTCCGCCGCTGAGGGCGTTCTCCTCGGTGCCGGTCGACATGCCTCTCCTGAACGTGGTGGTTGGGTGTGTGGGCGCGGTGCGCCTGGCTAGGGGACGCCGCGGGAACGACAAGAGACTACTACTCTCTGTATTGAGAGAGTCACAAAAACTCAGAGTCTTGGTGCGGCGTCTCTGCACACGCACATTAGCCCTCCGGCATGTGCCGGAGGGCTGTGGCGGAGAAATCTCACCAGATTCTCACCGAGCGGCCGCACGCACCCCCGCCGCGAGTTCCGCGGCGAAGTCGCGGACCTGCTGGCATGCGGTGTCCACGTCGGGCGCGTCCAGAACCCGCTGGCAGAAGCCGGTGCCGACAATGACCCCGTCGGCGTAGGAAGCGACTTCGGCGGCTTGGGCACCGTTGGAAATCCCGAGTCCGACGCAGATAGGCAGTCCGCTGTCTCGGGTGACGGCGCGGGTGCGTTCCACGAGCCTCCGCGCGGTCGCGGCCACCTTGTCGCGGGTCCCCGTCACCCCCATCAGCGAGGCGGCGTAGACGAATCCGCGGGACGCCGCGCAGGTCTTGGCGAGCCGCTCGTCGGTGGAGGACGGGGCGACCAGGAAGATCCGGTCGATCCCCGCGGCGTCGCTGGCCTTGATCCACGGCTCGGCTTCTTCGGGGATCAGGTCCGGGGTGATGAGTCCCGACCCTCCGGCGGCGGCCAGGTCGGCGGCGAACGCGTCCACCCCGTACTTTTCGATGGGGTTCCAGTAGGACATGACGAGGGCCGCGGCCCCGGCGTCGGCGACGGCGCGCACCACGGCGAGCACGTCCTTAGGGGTGGTGCCCGCGGCGAGCGCCCGGTCAGCGGCCTGCTGGATCACGGGGCCGTCCATGGTGGGGTCGGAGTAGGGGAACCCTACTTCGATCACGTCGCAGCCGCCCGCCACCATGGCTTGGACGACCCGGATGGAGGACGCGACGTCGGGGAAACCGGCCGGGTAGTAGCCGACCAGTGCGGCTCGCCCTTCTGCTTTGGCTTCGGCGAGTTTGCGGCGCAACACGGTCATCGGTCCTGCTTCCCCTCGTCGTCGAGCAGCCCGAAGTAGGTGGCGGCGGTCGTCATGTCCTTGTCGCCGCGGCCCGACACGTTGACCAGGATGGTGGCGTCCGGTCCCAGTTCGGCTCCGATCTTCCGGGCCCCGGCGAGCGCGTGCGCGCTTTCAATCGCCGGGATGATGCCTTCGGTGCGGCACAGCAGGCGGAACGCTTCCATGGCTTCCGCATCCGTGATCGGAGCGTAGGTGGCGCGTCCGCTCTCGGCCAGCCAGGCGTGCTCGGGGCCGACCGCGGGATAGTCGAGCCCGGCGGAAATGGAGTGGCTGGGCACGGTCTGTCCGTATTCGTCCTGCAGGACGAAGGTGCGGGCGCCTTGGAAGACGCCGACGCTTCCGCCGGTGATGGAAGCGGCGTGGCGTCCCGTGTCCAAGCCGTCGCCGCCCGCTTCGAACCCGTACAGCCGCACGGACTCGTCGGGGATGAACGCCGCGAAGATCCCGATGGCGTTGGAGCCGCCGCCGACACAGGCGGCGACCGCGTCCGGGAGGGCCCCGGTGCGGTCCAGGACCTGCTGGCGCGCTTCTGCGCCGATGATGTAGTGCAGGTCGCGGACCATGGACGGGAACGGGTGCGGTCCGGCGACCGTCCCCAGCAGGTAGTGGGTGGTCTCGACGTTCGTCACCCAGTCCCGGAAGGCCTCGTTGACCGCGTCTTTGAGGGTCCGGCTGCCCACGGTGACCGGGATGACTTCGGCGCCGAGCATGCGCATGCGGGCGACGTTGAGGGCTTGCCGGCGTGTGTCTTCCTCGCCCATGTAGATCACGCATTCCAGTCCGAGCAGCGCGCACGCGGTGGCGGTGGCCACGCCGTGCTGCCCGGCCCCGGTCTCGGCGATCACCCGGGTCTTGCCCATGCGCTTGGTGAGCAGCGCCTGGCCGAGCACGTTGTTGATCTTGTGCGAGCCCGTGTGGTTGAGGTCTTCACGTTTGAGCAGGATCCGGGCCCCGTTGCAGTGCTCGCGGAAGTTGTGGGCTTCGGTGAGCGGGCTGGGGCGGCCCGTGTACTCGGTGAGGAGACGCTGCAGTTCCGCCTGGAAGTCCGGGTCGTTCTTCGCTTTCTCCCAGGCCACGGCGACCTCGTCGAGCGCGGCGACCAGGGCCTCTGGGCTGAACCGGCCGCCGAACCGGCCATAGTGCCCGCCCTCACCCAGGTAGGGAGGCACGGGAAGTGTGTTGTTGGTTGTCATCAGGTCTCCAGGTGCCCTGGCGGGGGCACGGCATCGGGTGGACGGTCGGTCGCGGCAGAACCCGCTTCCGCCAGCCGGACAGAGCAGTGGGGCTGTGTGGGACGTCCGCGGTCGCCCTGCGGGGCGGGTGGACCGGGGAGCGGTCGTCGCGCGCCTCGCCGGTTCCTCGACGCGTATCGCTCCCGGAACGGCGCTGCGGATCACGCCGCGCCTACCGACAGTATGCCGGGAAACGTCCCCGCCGCGGGTAGCGCGTCAGGGACGCTCCGCCAACCACCGGGCATGGGCTCTCCGGCGCCCGTGCCGGACCGCGGCGGTCCGCAGGGCGCACGGAGAGGGTCCGTGGGCGGCGGTCAGTGCCGGTCCCGCAGCGCGGGGTGGGCACCTGCCGTGACCAGGTCGGCAACGGCCTCGCGGGGTTTGCGTCCGATGACCAGGCTCTCCCCCACCAGGACGGCGTCGGCTCCCGCGCTCGCGTAGGCGAGCAGGTCGTGGGGTCCGCGCACCCCCGACTCGGCGATCTTGATCTTGTCGTCGGGGATCAGCGGAGCCAACCGGGCAAAAGTGCCGCGGTCGACCTTCAAGGTCTTCAGGTCCCGAGCGTTGACACCGATCACCGTGGCTCCGGCGTCCAAGGCACGTTCGACCTCTTCTTCGGTGTGCACTTCGACGAGCGGAGTCAACCCGAGGGATTCGGCCCGCTCCACCAGGGAGACCAGGGCGTCCTGGGACAGCGCAGCCACGATGAGGAGGACCGCGTCCGCACCGTAGACCCGCGCCTCCCACAACTGGTAGGAGCTGACCACGAAGTCCTTGCGCAGCAGCGGCGTGTCCACAGCGGCGCGGACCGCCGCCAGGTCGGCCAGGCTGCCGGCAAAACGGCGCTGCTCGGTCAGGACGCTGATCATGCAGGCGCCGCCCGCGGCGTAGTCGCGTGCCAGCGCGGCGGGGTCAGCGATCGCGGCGAGAGCGCCCTTGGAAGGGCTGGAGCGCTTCACCTCGGCGATGACCTGGACTCCGGGAGCGCGTAGCGCCGCCACCACGTCCTTGGGCCACGGTAGGGCCGCGGCCTGCTCTTTGAGCTTATCCAAGGGCACGGCGGCCTGGCGTTCCGCGAGGTCCGCGCGCACTCCGTCGATGATCTCGTCGAGCACGCTCACGTAAGGGGGCCCCTTCTGCTGTCGACTGGGTCACTGGGAGTGAGAGCGCTCACTCCCGCCGTATGTCCCGATCGTATCCATCCCAGGACTCTTTCGGACACCGGTACCGCTCTTTGCGGTTTTCCGCGGGCAGACGGACGGTTTTCCGCTGTTTCGGTGGCGGCCCGCGGCTGCCGCTCCGACAGTAGTGCTCGGGACCCGGTTACGACAGGATCGGCGCGGGGACCCCGCCGGGGGCGAGGAAGGTCGCGAAGGGGAGGTTGCGCACCACCCAGAAGACGAGGATGGCTCCGGGCAGGGCCCACGTCCAGAACGGATGGAGCGGCGCGGGCGGTGCGGGAGGCGTGGGCGGCGGGCGGAAGGACCGGTACACCCAGCGCACGTAGGCGAACGCGAGGAACGGCAGTACGGCCAGCAGCAGGAGGTTCATCTGCGCGGCGCCGACAATGTCGAAGTAGGTGAGCGCGTGCAGCGCCCGGGTGGTCCCGCAGCCCGGGCAGTAGGTTCCGGTGACCGTCAGCCACGGGCAGACGGGATAGCGCCCCGGCACGTTGGGGTCGACGACGTGCACGACGACCGCGCCGAGGAGGCCGAGAACGCCGAGAGCGAGCGGCGCCGCCGCAGGATGCAGGCGGCGCCGTCTCTCTGGTATCGACGGCTCGACCATGGTGTCGTCAGGGAGTGGTGTAGGGGTAGGAGGGATCGCTGGTGACGGCGGCGCCCAGCATGACCGTGAAGATGATGCTGAGCAGCAGCATGACGATCCCGATGGCGAAGCCGATCACGCCGATGATCCCCAGGATCTTGGCGGTGCTGGACGCACTCTCGGCTCCGGCGTAGTCACCCATCTCCCACTTCTTGTTGACTTGAAGCGAGAAGACCAGGCCGATGATGCCGATGACCGTGCAGCCGAGGATGCCCAGGATGTTCATCCACAGGTAGTTCTTGGGCGGCTGCGCGGCAGGCTGACCCCCGCTGGGGTAGCCGGGGGGCGGGGTGAAGCCACCGGGGGGCGGACCGGGCGGAGGACCGTAGCTCATCGTTCGTGTCTTTCCGTAGTTGCGTTTCTTCAGGACGCGTCGCAATCCAGGGAGAGGATCCAACGGGTGTCACGGTTGAACCTACTGCCCCGGATGCACACGAACGACCGAATAATGCCAGATTTTTGCGCGCTATGCCTGGCTTGGTCTGGCAGCGGGAGCAGCGGCCCTCACCATCCGGTTGCTCCGGTCCCCGGAACAAGTCCCGGAGACCGGGCGGTCACACCGTTGCTTTCTCGCTGTTCTTGGTCTGCTGGGCGAGCTTCGCCTCGTACTCTTCGCGGGTCATCGGGCGAGGGCGGGGCGCCTTGCGACCCAGTCCCGCTTTCTTCATCACACCGGCCACGACAGCACACACCACGCTGGCGCCCAACCCGACCAGGGTGCAGGTGAGGAAGTTCAGACCAGCGATGATCGCAACCGCGGATGCAAGCCAGACGACGATCCACGAGATGGTGAGGAACCAGCCGGCAACGGTGTTGCCGTGGTCGTCATGGTGTTCGGCCATCAACGCTCCTTAGGTTCAGCGTTCTCATCGGTGGGATCCGCGCCGCTGTCGAGCGACCGCCACAAATCTGCGGGAGCACCGGTACGGGTCGCGCGGGGGGCGCTGTGGCGATCGTACCGACTGCTCATGACCGGCCATGCAGTACCCCTGACCAGGGTCAGCACCCCTGCGACGCACAGCAGTACCGCGCCTGCGCCCGCCAGGACAGGCCACTGCCATGCCACAGCGGGGTCGCCCAGTGTCCCCTCCACGGTGGTGGCCTGCTCCGCGGCAGCCGCCAGCGCCGTGGGGCGTATTCCCAGCACAACAGCGGTGCCGGCACCGACCCCCAGCAGCACGACCAGGGCCCCCACGGCTCGCCGTGCCGCTCCCCTGGTCGCTACCACCGCCGCGAGCGCGGCGAGCGCGGTCCAGCCCAGCGCGGAAGAGACCGGGGCGAGCTCGGCGGCGGACAGTTCCACGGTGACGGGGGCGAGGTCCTCGGCCAGGTCGATGCGGACCGCAGCCCACACCTGCGGGGCAGCGGCGAGCAGCGCGACTGCGCCCAGCGCGAGCAGGGCAAGCGCGGCCAGGTACTCGCGGCGGACCGGGCGAGGAGTGCTGTTGCTCACAGCAGCCGGTCCGCGTCGAAACAGGTGCGGTCCCCGGTGTGGCAGGCCCCGCCGGTCTGGTCGACTTTGACGAGCAGGGTGTCGCCGTCGCAGTCGAGGGACACCGAGACGACCCGCTGGGTGTTTCCCGACGTCGCGCCTTTGACCCAGTACTCGCCTCGGCTGCGCGACCAGTAGGTGGCGGCCCGGGTGGTGAGCGTGCGGCGCAGCGCTTCGTCGTCCATCCAGGCGAGCATGAGGACCTCCCCGGTGTCGTACTGCTGCACGATGGCGGGGACGAGTCCGTCAGGGGTGCGTTTGAGACGTGCTGCGATTTCGGGGTCCAGTTGGGGAGGGCTACCGCTCATACCTGCAAGCCTACGGCTGCGGGATCGCGTTCCCGGACCGGGCTGTGCTTATCTGGGGCGGGAAACGCACCGCGACGTGCGGGCGGCTTCCCGCCACCGCGCGCACCGTCGAGGAGGAGCCTTGGTAACCGTCGACCAACTCGCGACCGACCTGTCCGCTAAAGCCGCGGCTTTGCACCGGCTGGCCGACCACCTGGCCCGAAACGACCCGTACACGGCGCTGCCGTCCCTGTTGGACGACGAGCCTGCCGCGGTCGTGCTGCTGGGGGTGGGGGCGGGCTACTACGCGTGCCAGGCCGCGGGCATGCGGCTGCGCCGCGCCGGCCTGGGAGCGTTCGCGGAATCAGCGACCCGGGCCCAGCTTCCCCCGGGCGGTCCGGACACGCTGGTGGTCGCGGTGGCACTGGGCAGCGGGCGGCGGGAGCTGTGCGAGTCGCTGGAGCACTATGCGGGCTCCAGCCCGGTGATCGTGCTCGCCGAGTCCCCGGAGGCTCCGGAGGCCCGCTACGCCGATATTGTGGCGCCCCTCATGGCCGGGGATACCGCGCGGGAACTCGAGGTCCTGGCCTACCAGCAGGCGGTGGCGCTGCTGCTGGTGCTGGCGGCCCGGCTGGGCGCGTCCACTCCCGGGGTGGCTGACCCGGCGGCGACCCTGCGCCGTGCCGCGAACTCGATCACCGACCTGTGGGAGCGCTCCCCCCACTGGGTGCCCGCCCTGGCTCAGACGCTGCACGGGCCTGCGGGCACCGCCCTGGTGGCGCCCGCGGAACTGCTGCCTGCTGCCCAGTTCGGCGCGTTGACGCTGCGGCGCGGCCCGGTCCTGGTGGCGCACGCCTGCGAGACCGGGGAATGGTCGCACGTCGACCGCTACCTGGCTGCGCTCCAGGACTACCGTGCCCTGCTGTTCACCGGGTCGCGGTTCGACGAGCGGTTCGCCGCCCACCTGACTGCGCTGCGCGGCGTCTTCGCCGCCGTAGGGGGCGACGTGCCGGGGGCGGCGATGAGCCTGCGCTACCCGGGCGAGCAGGATCCAGACGTGCGCCTCCTCGTGGACCCGCTGGTCAGCGAACTGCTCGCCCTGCACTGGTGGCGGGAGCGCGACGCCTGATCCAACCGCGGACCGCAGGCTGCTCACGCGGAGCTGCGCACCCAGGAGGCGTGCAAGTCCGCGTACACGCCGGGACGGGCGACCAGTTCGGCGTGGGTGCCGCGCTGGACGATCCGGCCGCGGTCGAAGACCAGCACTTCGTCGGCGGCCTCCGCGGTGGGCAGCCGGTGCGCGATCGCCACCGAAGTGCGGCCCCGGGTGAGGAGGTCCAGGGCGTGCTGGATGCGGACCTCCGTGGCCGGGTCGACCGCCGAGGTGGCCTCGTCCAGGATGAGCAGATCGGGGTCGGCAATGTAGGCCCGGATCAAGGCAACGAGCTGCCGCTCCCCCGCGGACAGGGACTCGCCGCGCTGCCCCACGGGCGTGGCCAGGCCGTGCGGTAGGCCCGCCAGCCATTCGCTGAGCCCCAACTGGGTGATCGCCTCGGTGATCTGCTCGTCGGTGGCCTCAGGCCGAGCGAAGCGGATGTTGTCGGCCAGAGTGCTGTCGAACAGGAACCCTTCCTGGGGGACCAGCACCACGCGGGAGCGCAGCGAGGAGAACGCCACTTCGCGCAGGTTCACCCCGTTGAGCAGGATCTTGCCTTCGTCCGGGTCCATGAGCCGGGTAAGGAGTTTGACGAAGGTGGTCTTGCCGGAACCGGTCTCCCCGACCACGGCGACACGGCTGCCCGGGGCGATCTCCACGGTGATGTCGTCGAGCACGCGGGGGCCGCCGGGGTAGGCGTAGTTGACGTGGTCGAAGCGGATGGAGATCGGGCCGTGCGGCAGGGGGGTGCCGGAGGCTCCCGGATCCGCGATGTCGGGTTCGGTGTCGAGGACCCCCAGGACCCGTCGCCAGCCCGCGATCGCGTTCTGGGCTTCGTTGAAGATCTCGGTGGCCATCGTCATGGGGGCGACGAACAGGTTGATGAGGAACAGGAAGGCCACGAGCTGTCCCGCGGTGAGCGAGCCGATGACCCCCAGCCAGATACCGACCGCGATGACGACCGCGTAGGTGAACGCGGAGACGAGCTCGGCCAGCGGGGAGACCGCCATGGAGAGGCGCTGGGCTTTGACTTGGGCGTTGCGGGTGGCCAGTACGGTCCGGTCGATGCGCCGCGCCGTGCGCTCCTCGGTGCCGTAGGCGCGGATCACCGCGGCGCCCACCACGGTCTCCCCGATGACGCCGAGCATCTCCCCCGTGCGTTCCCGGACTTTCAGGTAGGCCTTGGAGAGCAGCCGCTGCAGCCAGCGCACCCCGAAAAGCAGGGGCAGGAAGCACACCCACACCAGCAGGGTCAACTGCCAGGAGTACACGGCCATGAGCACGGTGGCGATCGCCAACTGGCCGGTGCTGACGATGAGCAGGATGCCGCCCCACTGCATGAAGGTGCTGATCTGGTCGACGTCGCTGGTGACGCGGGAGACCAGGGCGCCTTTGCGTTCACTGTTCTGGGTGAGCACCGACAGGTCGTGCACGTGGCGGAACGCTGTGCGGCGCAGCGTGGCCAGCCCGGATTCGGTGGACTGGTAGAGGCGCGCGTTCATCAGGTAGGAGCACAGCGCGGTGACGACGACCAGGGCTGTGCAGAGCGCGACCGTGGCCACCACGAAGCCGATGTCGGGTCCGCCTTCGGCGAGCAGCCCGTTGTCGATGATCTGCTGGACGGCGAGCGGCACGATCACTTTGCCGAGGGTCGCCACCACGGCGAGGGCCACGGTCACCGGCAGGCCGCGAGTGAATTCGGGGGACAGGGCGACCCCGCGGCGCAGAGTGGCCCACGCTGACTCGGTAGACCGGTGCAGGGCGGGCGCGGTGGGCGCAGGCGTGGAAGCCTCCGCGGGGGCCTGGGCGGGGGAAGTCCGGGTACGGGTCGGGGCGCTCATCGGACAGCCTCCTGGTCGGCGGATCGGGACGCGGCGGCAGCGCGCCGTTGGGCAGCCTGCTCGTAGGCGGTGACGAGACGGCGGTATCCGGGGGAGCGGGCCAGCAGCTCTTCGTGGGTGCCCCGGTCGCGGACTGTGCCTTGTTCGAGGTAGACGACTTCGTCGGCGAGTTCGATAGTGGCCCGGCGGTAGGCCACGACCACGACGGTGGCTCCCGCCAGGTCGGCTTCCCGTAGCCCGCCGAGAATCCGGGCTTCGACCTGGGGGTCGACCGCGGAGGTCGCGTCGTCCAGGATGAGCAGTCGGGGTCGGCGCACCAGGGAGCGGGCCAGGGCGAGGCGCTGCCGCTGCCCGCCGGACAGGCTGGTGCCGCGCTCCCCCAGCCGCGTGTCGAGCCCTTGGGGCAGGGCCGCCACGAAAGAGTCGGCGTGGGCGAGGCGCAGGGCCTGCCAGACTTCGGTGTCGTCGACGTCCAAGCCCAGGGTGATGTTGTCGCGGACAGTGTCGTCGAAGATGAACGTCGTCTGCGGCACGAGCGCGATAGCGCGGGCGAGTTCCCCGGGGGCGTAGCGGCGGGCGTCCACCCCGTTCACCAGGACGTCGCCGTGGTCGGGGTCGACGAGGCGGGCCAGCAACATGGTGAGGGTGGACTTCCCGGACCCGGTGGGGCCGACCAGGGCGGTCACCTTCCCCGGCGCCAGGTCCAGGGTGACGTCGCGCAGCACGGTGATGCGTGGTGTTTCTTCGTTTCCGGTCGCGTCCAGGCCGCGTCCGCCTTCCAGGGTGTCCCGGCCGAGGTCGGCGGGGGAGGTGTCGGCGTAGGAGAAGCTGAGGTTGCGGACGCTTACCGCCAGGCCGCCCTCGCCGTGCAGCCGTTCCTTGCCGTAGTCGGTGCCTCCTTGCGCGTTGAGCACTGCGCTGACCCGCCGCCAGCCCACCACGCTGCGGGGCAGGTCCCCGAGCAGCCAGCCCAGGGAGCGGATCGGGAGCGACAGCAGGGTGAACAGGTAGGCGATCTGGACGATGTCGCCTGCGGTGACGTCGCCCCGCTGCAAGCGGATCAACCCGATGAGCAGCACCACGAGCACGCCCAGGTTGGGCAGTGCCTCCAGCAGCGGGTCGAATGCGGCCCGCATCCGGCCCACGCGGATCTGGGCGTCGCGGAGGCGTTCCGCGGCCCGGGTGAACCGTTCCGTCTCCATGTCTTCGCGGCCCAGGGTCTTGACGACGAGTGCGCCGTCGAAGGACTCGTGGGCGACCTCGCTCACCTGGGAGCGCAGGGCTTGCGCGTGGGTGGCTGCGGGGGACACGCGGCGCTGGAAGACGAGGTTGGCGATGGCGAGGAGCGGGAAGACGACGAAGCCCACCAGGGCGAGCACGAGGTCGGTGGCGAGCATCGCCCCCGCGGCGATCACCAGCATGGCGGTGCTGCCCACGGCCATGGGGAGCGGGGCAAGCGGCTGCCAGGTCGCTTCAACGTCGGCGTTGGCGTTGGACAGGAGCTGCCCTGCGGGGTGCCGCTGGTGCCAGGCCAGCGGGAGTTCCAGGTACCGGCGGGCGACCGCGCGCCGGTAGCGCGCCTGCATGCGGTACTGCATGAGCCCGGCGTAGAAGCGGCGCGCCCCCAGTCCGAGGGCTTTGAGGAAGCCGACCGCGAACACGACCGCGGACGCGGTGGCGACCGCGGCCACGGTGGTGCGCTGCTCCATGATGGCGGGCAGGATGACCTGTTCGGCGACGGCGCCGAGGACGGAGGCTGAGGCGACAGCGGCGACCGCGTAGAGGACTGCACCGGCCACGGCGGCACTGAAGACCCACGGTTCCGTGCGGATGGCGATCCACAGGATGCGCATCCCCTCGGTGAAGACTCGAGAGCTGACGTCGGGCTTCGCTGCGGCTGGCCCCTGCGCCATTCATCCCCCCGTTGTGTTGTCGTGGTGTGCAGTGCTCCCCTGGCAGGCGCAACGGTTCCTCACCGTACCTACCGGACCGTCAGGGTGCACCGGTCAGGTTCAGCGCCGGGGATTGCCGAACTTATTCCAGTCCGAGGGCTTGGGCTGGCCGTGCCGCTCCTGCCGGGACTGCCCCGCTCCCCCGGTTCTAGCTCGATGAGCTGGGCAGACGGGTCCGGTGTTCGACGGGGTGTGCGGCTGCTGCTGTCCGGATGCGGCCGCGGCATGGCATGCCGGTGGGGGGACGGTAGCGCGCTCCCGTCCCCCCACCGGCAGGGAACAGTCCAGGTGCGGCCCGCGGGTCAGCGCACCGGGTAGCCTTTGGCCCGCAGCTCGGCTTTGACGTCGCTGATGGTGATCTCCCCGAAGTGGAACACGCTGGCGGCGAGGACCGCATTGGCGCCCGCGTCCACGGCGGGGGCGAAGTGTTCGACCGCGCCCGCTCCCCCGCTGGCGATGAGCGGCACGTTCACCGCTTTCCGGACTGCGCGGATGAGCTCCAGGTCGAAGCCGGACTTGGTGCCGTCGGCGTCCATGGAGTTGAGCAGGATCTCCCCGGCCCCGAGCTCTTCAGCCTGCTGCACCCATTCGACCGCGTCGATGCCGGTCCCTTGGCGGCCCCCGTGGGTGGTGATCTCGAAACCGCTGGGGGTGGCCGTGCCGTTGACGGTGCGGCGCACGTCCGCGGAGAGCACGAGGACCTGGCTGCCGAACTCCTGGGCGATTTCGCGGATCAGTTCGGGCCGCCGCACGGCCGCGGTGTTGATGCTGACCTTGTCTGCTCCGGCGCGCAGGAGCCGGTCGACGTCCTCGGTGCTGCGCACCCCTCCCCCCACGGTGAGGGGGATGAACACCTGCTCGGCGGTGCGGCGCACCACGTCGTAGGTGGTCTCGCGGTTGCTGCTGGACGCGGTGACGTCGAGGAACGTCAGCTCGTCGGCGCCTTCAGCGTCGTAGCGCCGGGCCAGCTCCACCGGGTCGCCCGCGTCCCGCAGGTTCTGGAAGTTGACGCCTTTGACGACCCGGCCCCCATCCACGTCCAAGCAGGGGATGACGCGTACTGCCAGGCTCATTGGGCAACCTCGCGCACGGTAGCCAGGGCTTCTTCCAGGGTGAACGCGCCCTCGTACAGGGCGGTGCCCATGATGGCGCCTTCCACCCCTTCGGGCACGAGCGCGGCCAGTGCGCGCAGGTCGTCGAGGCTGGAGATACCGCCGCTGGCGACGACCGGCTTGTCGGTGCGGGAGCACACGTCCCGCAGCAGGTCGAGGTTGGGGCCTTTGAGGGTGCCGTCCTTGTTGACGTCGGTGACGATGTAGCGGGCGCAGCCCGCAGCTTCCAGCCGTTCCAGGGTCTCGTAGAGGTCGCCGCCGTCGCGGGTCCAGCCGCGCGCGGCCAGGGTCGTGCCGCGGACGTCCAGACCGATCGCGACCCGGTCGCCGTGTTCTGCGATGACCTTGGCGCACCAGTCGGGGTTTTCCAGCGCGGCGGTGCCGATGTTGACGCGGTGGCAGCCGGTGGCCAGGGCTGCGTTCAGCGACTCGTCGTCGCGAATCCCTCCGGACAGTTCCACTTTGATGTCGAGCTTGCCGACGATGGAGGCGAGGAGTTCCCGGTTGTGGCCGCGGCCGAACGCAGCGTCCAAGTCCACGAGGTGGATCCACTCGGCTCCGGCGTTCTGCCAGGTCAGCGCGGCGTTGAGTGGGTCGCCGTACCGGCCGCCGGTTCCGTCTTTGCCCTGGACGAGTTGGACTGCCTGGCCGCCGGCGACGTCGACGGCGGGAAGGAGTTCAAGGATGGGCGCCATGGTGGTGAACCTTTCACGGGCGTACGAGCACAGGGGCGCTACAGTGTCGCCACCCAGTTGGCGAGCAGTTGGGCGCCCGCGTCCCCGGATTTCTCCGGGTGGAACTGGGTGGCCCACAGCGGACCGTTCTCCACGGCCGCCACGAACGGGGTGCCGTGGGTGGACCAGGTAACCAGCGGCGGTTTCAGGTGCGGGCTTGTGGTCTGCATCTCCCAGGTGCGCACGCCGTAGGAGTGGACGAAGTAGAAGCGCGTGTCTTTGTCGATTCCGGCGAACATGGCGGATTCCGCGGGCGCGTCCACGGTATTCCAGCCCATGTGGGGGATGACGGGAGCGTCGAGCCGTTCCACGGTGCCGGGCCATTCCGCGCAGCCTTCGGTGACGACGTCGTTTTCGACTCCCCGTTCGAACAGGATCTGCATGCCCACGCAAATACCGAGGACGGGCCGGCCTCCGGCGAGGCGTTTGCCGATGACGCGGTCGCCGCGGAGCGCACGCAGTCCGCGCATGCACGCTGCAAACGCCCCCACTCCGGGGACGACGAGCCCGTCGGCTTCCAACGCGGTGTGCGGGTCACTGCTGATCGTGGCGTGGGCGCCGACGCGCGCCACGGCCCGCTGCGCGGAACGGAGGTTTCCCGATCCGTAGTCGAGGATGACAACGCGTGGCTGCACGGATGGACGAGCCTTCCTGTGTGGACGGTCAGAAGTAGCCGAGGCGGAGCACTCCGGCGATAAGGGCGAGGAGTGCGCAGACAGCCAACCCTGCGGCGATGACCCGGTTGATCTTCCACAGGGACAGGGTGCCGCCGACGAGCAGGCCGCTGAGGCCGATCAGCAACACCCCTATGATCGCTGTGCTCACAGCGTGCCCTTGGTGGACGGCACCCCGGTGACGCGGGGGTCGCGTTCGCAGGCGGACCGCAGCGCGCGGGCCACTGCCTTGAACTGGCATTCCACGATGTGGTGGGGGATGCGCCCGTAGGGCACGTGGACGTGCAGGGTGATCCGCGCCTGGGCGACGAAGGACTCGAAGATGTGCCGGGTCATCGTGGTGTCGTAGTCCCGGCCGATCATCGGGGCCATGCCTTCGGGTTCGGAGTGCACCAGGTAGGGGCGGCCCGAAATGTCGACGGTGACTTCGGCGAGCGCCTCGTCCAAGGGGACTTTGGCGTCGGCGAAGCGGCGGATCCCGCTCCGGTCGCCGAGGGCTTCCCGGAACGCCGCCCCCAGGGCGAGGGCGGTGTCCTCCATCGTGTGGTGGGCGTCGATGTGCAGGTCGCCTTCGGTGCGCACGGTCAGGTCGAACAGTCCGTGCTTGGCGATCTGGTGGAGCATGTGGTCGTAGAAACCGACGCCGGTGGAAATGTCGGCGGCACCGGTGCCGTCGAGGTTGACCTCGACGAAAACCTTGGTCTCGTTGGTGGCGCGTTCGACGCGGCCGATGCGGCTCATGGGCTGGTTCTCCTCGTCGTGGCGATACACATCCGCCGGATATCGAATCTATCTGTCAGGCAAGGACCGCGGTCAGGCGCGCCCCGTCGCCGTGAGCAACGCCTCTCGGAAGATCGCCATCTCCTCGGGGGTGCCGACGGTGACCCGCAGCCATTCGGGCGGTCCCACTTCCCGGATGAGCACCCCCTGGTCCAGAAGGTGCTGGAAGACCGCCGAGCGGTCGGGGAACCGCCCGAAGAGGACGAAGTTGGCGTCGGAGTCGGCGACCTCGAAGCCGTGGGCGCGCAGCCAGTCGACGAGGGCGTCGCGTTCGGCGCGGAGGGTGGCGACCGCACTCAGCAGTTCGTCGGCGTACCGCAGGGCAGTCAAGGCTACCGCCTGGGTCACGGTCGACAAGTGGTAGGGCAGCCGCACCAGTTGCAGGGCGTCGACGACAGCCGGGTGCGCGGCCAGGTAGCCCAAGCGGACCCCTGCCATGGCGAACGCCTTGGACATGGTGCGCGACACGATGACGTTGGGGTAGGTGCGCAGCAGCGACAGCGCGCTGGGGGTCCCTTCCCGGCGGAATTCGGCGTACGCCTCGTCCACGACGACGACACCGGGGGCGGCTGCAGCGATCGCCTCCACCGTGGCCAGCGGGAGCGCGGTCCCGGTGGGGTTGTTGGGCGAGGTGAGGAAGACGACGGACGGCTCGTGTTCTTTGACCGCGGCGACGGCGGCGTCCGCATCCACGTCGAAGTCTGCGGTGCGGGGGACCGACACCCATTCGGTGGCGGTGCCGCGCGCGATGATCGGGTGCATGGAGTAGGACGGTTCGAACCCTAGGGCTTTGTGCCCGGGCCCGCCGAACGCCTGCAGGATCTGCTGGAGGATCTCGTTGGAGCCGTTGGCTGCCCACACGTTGGCGGCGTCCACCCCGTGGCCGAGGTAGTCGGCGAGGGCCTGGCGCAGGGCGGTTGCTTCGCGGTCGGGGTAGCGGTTGAGGCCGACGGCGGCTTCCGCGGCGGCACGGCCGATCGCCTCCACCAGTTCCGGGGACGGCGGGTACGGGTTCTCGTTGGTGTTGAGGACCGCTTTCACCGTCAACTGGGGGGCGCCGTAGGGGGCCTGGCCGCGCAGGTCGTCGCGGAGCGGCAGGTCGTCGATGCTGAATCCGGTGTGTCCGAAGTCGCTCACGCCTGCTGTTCCTCCCGGGGGATGCGCGCGGTGACAGCCGCACCGTGCGCGGGCAGGTCTTCGGCTTCGGCGAGGGCCACCACGTGGTGGGCGACTTCGGCCAGTGCGGCACGGTCGTATTCGACGACGTGGATGCCGCGCAGGAAGCTCTGCACGCTCAGTCCCGAGGAGTGGACGGCCACCCCGCCGGTGGGGAGCACGTGGTTGGAACCCGCGCAGTAGTCTCCCAGCGACACCGGAGAGTGGTCGCCGATGAAGATCGCTCCCGCGTTGCGGACGCGGGCGGCAACGGACTGGGCGTCGGCGGTCATGACCTCCAGGTGTTCGGGGGCATAGGCGTTGACGACGTCCAGGCCGTGGTCGATGTCGTCGACGAGGACAATGCCGGACTGGGGGCCGCCCAGGGCCTGGGTGATGCGTTCCCGGTGCTTGGCGGCGGGAACCTGGCGCGCGAGTTCGGCTTCCACGCGGTCGGCGAGGGCGGTTGACGGGGTGACGAGGACCGAGGCGGCGACGACGTCGTGTTCGGCCTGGCTGATCAGGTCCGCTGCCACGTAGGCGGGGTTGGCGGTGTCGTCGGCGAGGATGGCGATCTCGGTCGGCCCTGCCTCGGAGTCGATGCCGATGATGCCTTTGAGGAGGCGTTTGGCGGCGGCGACCCAGATGTTTCCGGGGCCGGTCACCATGCTGACGGGAGCGCACTCGCCCGCACCGTACGCGAACATGGCGATGGCCTGGGCACCGCCCACGGCGTACACCTCGTCTACGCCGAGCAGGGCACAGGCCGCCAGGATGGTGGGGTGCGGCAGTCCACCGAATTCGGCCTGCGGCGGGGAGGCCACGGCGAGGGAGGGCACCCCGGCTTCTTGGGCGGGCACGACGTTCATGACCACGCTGGAGGGGTAGACGGCACGGCCACCGGGCACGTACAGCCCGACCCGGTCGACGGGCACCCAGCGTTCGGTGACGGTTCCTCCGGGCACGACCCGGGTGGTGGTGTCGGTGCGGCGCTGGTCGCGGTGGACGATGCGGGCCCGGCGGATCGCCTCTTCCAGTGCGGCGCGCACGGTCCGGTCAAGTCCGGCGAGGGCGGTTTCCAGCGCGTCGGCGGGCACCCGGATGTGGGCGGGGCGCACGCCGTCGAAGCGCTCCCCTAGCTCGATCAACGCCTCAACCCCGCGATGGCGTACGTCTTCGCAGATGGGTCGGACTTTTTCGACTGCGGACGCGACGTCTATCTCAGCGCGCGGCAGTGATGCGCGCGGGTCTGCGGGGTTGCCTCGAAGATCGATTCGGGAGATCACGGACCTCATTGTAGGGGTGGTGCCGCACCGCAGCGCCTGGGGCAGCGCTCCCCTGGGTCTCCTGTCCTGGACAGCGCGAGGCGGGACGGCTCCTCGTCGTAGAGCGCTGCCGCGGCGGAGGGCCGCCTGGTCCGCACTGCTGTTGCCGGGGAGTTGTCGAGTCTCGGCGCGCCGCGGCAGGCCCGGTCTGCGGGCGCGTACCGTCCGCCACGGCCGGGCATACTGGGACGATGTCCACCACGTTGCCGCTCTTTCCACTCGGCTCGGTCCTCTTCCCTGGGATGACCATGGCCCTGCACGTGTTCGAGGACCGCTATCTGACCCTGGTGAACGACCTGCTCAGCCTGCCGGCAGACCAGCCCCGCCGGTTCGGGGTCGTCGGCATCACCCTGGGCCACGAGGTCGGGGAGAAAGCAGCGCACCAGTGGGCCGACGTGGGGTGCACCGCCGAGATCAGCACGGTGCAGCGCCGTCCCAATTCGAGTGTCGACCTCGTGGTCACGGGGGTGGAGCGTTTCCGGGCGGTGGAGTGGCTCGCCCCGGATGGGACCACGCCCTACCTGCGGGCGCAGACGGTGCCGCTGGCGGAGGAGGTCGGCGAGGAGGCCGAGGTGTGGCGGGAGCGCGCCGCCCACCACTTCGCGGTGTACTTGGAGCGTCTCGACCGGATTGGGATCATCGTGGCCGACGACACGGACCTTCCTAAGGATCCGGTGGCGGCCTCCTACGCGTTGGCCGACGCCATCGTGCTGGATATGCCGGACAAGCAGGCGCTGTTGGAGGCCGACTCCGCGGCGGAGCGGTTGGCCCGCGCCGTGGAGCTGCTCCGGCGAGAAAACCGGGTGCTTTCTGCGTTGCGGTTGCTTCCTGCGGGGCGCTTCCCGCACCAGGTGATCAACCTGAACTGACCGGCGGGGTGCGGGGTTGGGGCCTGCGGGGCGTGCCGCTCTTTCCAGACGCGGCGGACCAGCCTACTGTGATCAATATCCGGTTGACACAGGACAGGCGAGGAGTCCGCGATGGTCGCCGCGATCGTGTGGGGCACGGTGCTGCACTACCTGCTCATCACGTTCTGTTATGCGGCGACTCGGATCCGTTATTCGCAGGTGCGGGCGTCCGGTCCGCGGCGTCCCCCGGTGGGTGTGGATGAACTCGACCCGTACGAACTCGCCCTGCTTGCGGGGGGACGCCCTCGGGTGGGGGAGGTCGCGGTAGCCGAGCTGTTCCTCACTGGGCGGATCACCGCGTGGGGTCCGGGCATGGTGGCCGGGGTCGCGCAGCAGTCTGCTCCAGCTCCGCCCGGCCTGTCGGATTCCCCGTTCGTGCGGGCGCTCTCCGTCCGCCTCGCGGTCAACCGCCCCCTCGCAGTGGACCGGTTGGTCTCCGCAGCGACGTGCGGGGATGCGATCACTGCTGTGCTGTGGCGGCTGCGCCGCCTCGGATTGTTCCTGCCGCCGGAGCGGTTGCGCGCCATGGCCGTGCTCCGCAGGGCCGCGTGGCTGTCCCAGTTGGTGCTAGGGGCCGTGACGGTGCTGGCCGCGGGGTTCCTGGTGGGGTGGACGGTGTCGTCGGCACCGGCGAACCGTTCTCTTGTCCCGCTGCTGCTGGTCGTGTTGCTGGGCTATCCCTTCCTGCTGCATGTGGCGTTCCGCGCTGCGGGCGGGCTGGGGGCGGTCGGGATGGCAGCGCTCGTGGTTGCGGTGAGCGGGGCGGTGGGCGGGTTTTCGCGGGCGGAGTCGCTGGTTGCCGCGGTGCTGTTCGGGGGCTGGTTCGTGTCGTACGCGGCCTACTGGGCGACCGGGGGCAGGCTGGGGCCGCGCACCGTTGCCGGGGACGTGCTGTTGGCGGAGGCCCGTGCGGAGCTGGCAACGCGCCGGGATGTGCGGGCGCTGCTGCAGGCGACCGCGGTGGTGGGGCTGCGCGGGCTGCGGGCGGGCAAGGCTCTGGCGCTGGGGTCGCCTCGGGTGGGGCGGCTGATCGCCTTCGCCACGGCCTGCGCCTCCTCCTTCGGCGCCGTGGACCGGGGGGTGGGGGGCGACTTCGGGTGGGACGGGAGGCGGGGCAACTGGATGACGCGCGGGGAGATCCCGCCGCTGCCGTCTCCCCCGCCGCGGGACGGGCACCACCGGGACCGGCCGCCCGGTGAGCGTCCCTGACCCCTGCTACGGCCAGTGAACTCTTCCCTCCCAGGCATTGCCAGCGATCGATATCCGATATATCGTTTAAATGTCGATAGTCAAAAGACTGTCTTATGTGTTCGGAGAGGAGGGGACGATGGTCGCTATGGCGATACCTGCGGGGTGGCGCACGGTCGGGCCGGGCAGTTTCTTCCGCCAGGCTGCGGGCTGCCGCGCACGTCGTCACGCTGGCCACCACCACGGATGGCACTTCGCCCACCACGGCGGTTTCCCGCCGCCGATTCCCCCCGGCCCGTGGCCGCCGCCCGGCGGCCCGGCCTTCGGCGGCCCGCGGGGCCCCTTCGAGTTCCATGGTCCCCGGGGCGGCCGCGGCATGCGCGCCCGGCGCGGCGACGTGCGCACCGGCATCCTGCTGCTCCTGGCTGAACGGCCGATGAGCGGCTACGAGATCATCAAGGAGGGCCGCGAGCGCAGCAACGGAGTGTGGCGGCTGAGCCCCGGCTCGGTCTACCCGGTGCTGCAGCAGCTGGAAAGCGAAGGCCTCGTCACGCTCGCCGCTACCGGCGTGGGCCGTCGCCGCCCGTATGAGCTGACAGAGCAGGGCCACGCCTACGTTGCCGAGCACGCTGCGGAGCTGACCCCGCCGTGGGAGAGCGCCGCGCAAGAGTACGAGGAGACCCACGCCCGGCATCTGGAGCTGGCGTCACTCGCCTCCCAGTTGACCGCGGCGGTGGCCCAGGTCTCCCAGGTAGGCACCGACGCCCAGGTGGAGCGAGTCAAGCAACTGCTGGTCAAGGCGCGCAAGAGCGTCTACCGCATCCTCGCGGAGGATGACCTCTCCGACGATGAAGAGCTGTAGCTCGCCCGTCGGGGCCTCGGCTGGGTGGAGCACTCCCGCCGTCTAGGCAGCGCTGGGGCGGCCTTCCTGCGGGGCGGCCGCCTCTTCCGCGGTCTTCTCGGCCTCGCGGGCCTTGTCGCTCTGACGGAGCATGAGCGCTTCAAACAGGCCGTACTGGAGGACGGCGCTGAACGACCACAGGAGCAGCGCGCTGTGGGCCCGCAAGGTCAGACCCGCGGGGACGACGTCACCCGGGGCGGCCAGGGCCAGCGCGCGTTCTGCGGCGTGGAAGTCGAGTCCAGCCCCCACTCCCCAGGCGGTGAAGGAGCCCGCCACGGTCCCCGCGGCGAGGCCGAGCAGGGTGGCCAGTCGCAGGTCCAGGCGGTGGCGGTGCGAGATCCGCTGCTGAAGGAGGTAGCAGGTGTAGCCGACCACCAGTCCGGCGACCAGCATCATGATCGAGTAGTAGCCGTCGACCGCGAACCAGGTCTGGGAGAGCGGGTAGTAGGCGAGCCCTTGCGAGGTGACGGTCGCCTCGGGGCGCGGGGCGATCAGCCACCACAGCAGCCCGAGCGGCACCCCGAGCAGGGTGACTCCGCCGAAGACCACTGCTCCCACGGCGAGTGTGCGCCCCATGACCGGCTCCCACCTGTCTTCTCCGGGTCGTACCGCCTTGAGCGTATCCCCTGCGGGGGAGACAGGGTGACATACCACCGCCGGCCCGCCTCTTCAACAGAAAAACCGGTGTGCCCCCGGCCACAGCGGCCCGCACCCCCTGTTCTTCCTGCGAAAACCTTTTCGCTAGACCAGAGAAATCCCGAAAAATTCTTCCCCTCGTCTTTGAATATTCAAATACTTTCGGATCTATTCCTGCACAAGGTCTTCTTCTGGCAGCCGGGCGGCAATCTTTTTTCACCCCACCTCTCTCTAGCGCCCGTTCTTTTTTGTTCTCAACTGCACGAAATCAGTGGTCAGCGCCGGATCGGCGGATCCCACACTCCAGGGCAGAACCCGCACGCATCCCGGGGCGAAACACCTCGCTCATCAGACCTCTCCCCCGCGCCCCACACGCAACCGCAGACCGGACAGCACCCCAATAAAATCCGTTTTGAGCAGCAGAAACGATCGTCTTCACCGGGACGTTATCCGACAGACCACGCGGTCTTTTTCTCCTTTAAACGTCTTACCAATCCTTTCTGACCTCATCTGTTGCCATATGTCACTAGATCCCCTAACCTTTGTGCCACGTGCCGGCAGTTACACAGAGCGCTCACTCCGATACGGCTATTCCAAAGGAGAGGTAGAGATGGAAAAGAAGAAGTACACCGCTCCGCAGCTCGCTAAGGTCGGCGAATTCAAGGAGGCCACCGGCTGGTACACCGCGGAATGGGGCCTCGAGCTGATCTTCGTCTTCCCGCGCTTCATCTGATAGATAGTAGGAATTCCACACAAAAATATCTGTCATTCTCGCCGGAGGACCAGTGGTCGGTTGCATCAGTCCTTACTTCGCTGTTTTCCCTGATAAGGACGTTCTCGGGCAGGCAACCGACCGCCTTCCGGCAGCCCAGACGCTGGCGTCCCACCCTTCGGGACGCCCTTGGCTTGTAGGCGCGCTCCCCGCCGACCAGCTCCTGCTGGTCGAGGCCGGGGAGCGCCGCCTCGCCGTGATCGGACACTGTTCGGCTGAGCCTGAGCGGCTGCGTGCGGAACTCGCCCAGATCGACGACGTGGCCCAGTTCGACCGCCTCGCGCGCACCCTGGACGGCAGCTTTCACCTGGTCGTGGTCGTCGGCGACCAGATGCGGATCCAAGGAAGCGTGTCCGGGCTCCGCCGAGTCTTCCACGCCCACGTCGGTACAGCCCGAATCGCCGCGGACCGCTCCGACGTGCTCGCCGCGGTACTCGGCGTCTCCCCCGACCCGGACGTGCTCGCGCTGCGGATGTTCAACGGCCTGCCCTACCCGCTCAGCGAGCTGCCCCCATGGCCCGGGGTGGAGCACGTCCCCGCCTGGCACTACCTCAGCCTCGGCTTGCATGACGGCCGCCACCGGGTCGTCCAGTGGTGGCATCCCCCGGAAGCGGAACTCGACGTCACCGCCGCAGCTCCCCTGCTGCGCACTGCCCTGGCCGGAGCCGTGGACACCCGCACCCGCGGTGGCGGAGTGGTTAGCGCCGACCTGTCCGGCGGGCTCGACTCCACTCCCCTCTGCGCCCTGGCCGCTCGCGGCCCGGCCAAAGTCGTCGCCCTGACCTTCAGCAGCGGCCTTGACACGGACGATGATCTCCGCTGGGCGAAGATCGCCCACCAGTCCTTTCCCTCGGTGGAGCACGTGGTGCTCTCCCCCGAGGACATCCCCGGCTTCTACGCTGGCCTCGACGGGGAGTTCCCCCTGTTGGACGAACCGTCCGTGGCCATGTTGAGCACGCCGCGCATTCTGAGCCGGCTGCACACGGCCCGCGCCCACGGCTCCCGCCTGCACATGGACGGCCTGGGCGGCGACCAGCTCCTCACCGGATCGCTCAGCCTCTACCACGATCTGCTCTGGCAGCGGCCGTGGACTGCCTTGCCGCTCATCCGCGGCCACCGCCTCCTGGCGGGACTGTCGCTGTCAGAGACCTTCGCTTCGCTCGCTGACCGCCGTGACCTCCGCGCATGGCTTGCCGATATCCGGCACTCCATCGCCACGGGAGAACCGCCGCGCCGCTCCCTGTTCGGATGGGACGTCCTGCCCAAGTGCGGGCCGTGGCTGACCGCCGAGGCGCGCGAGCGCGTGCTGGCCCGCTTCGACGCGGTCCTGGAGTCGCTGGAGCCTCTCGCCCCGACCCGAGGCAGGCACGCTGACCTGGCCGCGATCCGCGCGGCCGGCCGCGACCTGCGACTGCTGCACCAGCTCGGCAGCAGCGACCTGCCCCGCATGGAATCGCCGTTCCTCGACGACCGCGTGGTGGAGGCCTGCCTTCAGGTGCGCCACGAAGGCCGGATGAACCCGTTCGAATTCAAGTCCCTCATGAAAACGGCCATGGCTTCCCTCCTCCCCGCGGAGTTCTTGACCCGCCAGTCGAAGACCGACGGCACTCCGCTCGCTGCGGAGGGGTTCACCGAACAACGCGATCGCATCATCCAGATATGGCGGGAGTCCCGACTGGCGGAACTGGGGCTCATCCACCCCGACGTGCTCGTGGAACGGGTCAAACAGCCCTACTCGTTCCGGGGCCCGGACTGGGGCATGGAGCTCACCCTCACCGTCGAGCTGTGGCTGCGGTCCCGCGAACGTGTCCTCCAAGGAGCAAACGGTGGAGACAACAGGAGCTGAATTCCGGCTACGTCCCGAGATCTCAGTCGCGCAAACCGACTACGGCATGGTGCTGCTGGACGGCCGCAGCGGTGAGTACTGGCAGCTCAACGACACCGCGGCGCTGATCGTGCAGCGGCTGCTGGACGGGCACTCCCCCGCCGACGTGGCCCAGTTCCTCACCAGCGAATACGAGGTGGAGCGGACCGACGCGGAACGCGACATCGCCGCGCTCGTCACCAGCCTGAAAGAGAACGGGATGGCGCTGCCATGAGCGAGAACGTAGTGCTGCAGCGCAGCAACGTGCGCCTGTCGTGGCGGACGAAGTGGGCGGCGCGCTGCGCGGTGGGAGCGGCCCGGCTCTTGGCCCGCAAACCCCCGGAGCGGATCCGCGCTACCCTGCTGCGTCTCCGGGGCGAGGTGCGGCCCGCCACCTACGAAGAGGCCAAAGCCGCCCGGGACGCGGTGCTCGCGGTCAGCCTGCGCTGCGCCGGACTGCGGGCCTGCCTGCAGCGTTCGCTGGCTATCGCACTGCTGTGCCGGATGCGCGGCACCTGGGCCACCTGGTGTGTGGGGGTTCCCCGCCGCCCGCCGTTCATCGGACACGCCTGGGTGGAGGCCGAAGGACGCCTCGTGGAAGAAGGCGTCGGCTACGACTACTTCAGCCGTCTGATCACCGTGGACTGACCCTGCCGTGCCTCTGTCTCCTCCCCGCTCCCTGCGCCTGCTCGTCGCCCACCTGTGGCCGCACCGCCGGGCCGTGGCCTTCGGTGCGCTCCTCGGACTGCTCGGCGGTATCGGCACCCTGGCTGAGCCGCTGGTGGCCATGGCCGTGGTGGACGCACTAGGAGAAGGGTCCCCGCTGGGCTGGCTGCTGGCCCTGCTCACCGTGCTGGTCGTCGGCGGGGCCGCGCTTGCCGGGCTGAGCTCCTATGTGCTGCACCGCACCGCCGAGAGCATGGTCGCCGCGGCCCGGAGACGCCTGGTCTCCCACATTCTGCTGCTCCGCGTGCCCGAGCTCGACCGGCTCAAGCCCGGCGACCTGCTCTCCCGGGTGACGTCCGACACCACCTACATCCGTTCCGCGGCCGGCCAGGCCCTGGTCGACTCCGGGAGCGCGCTGCTGGTCGCGATCGGCTCGATCGTGCTCATGGCCTGGATCGACCTGCCGCTGCTGCTGGTGTGCCTGGCCGTGATCGGGGTGATCGGGGTGGGGTCGGCCGTGATGATGCCGCCGATCCGCAGGGCCAACGAACGTTCGCAGCGGGCTGTGGGCGAGGTGGGCGCGCTGGTGGAGCGCGCACTGGGCGCGTTCCGCACGCTCAAAGCCAGCTCAGCGGAGCGGCGGGAGATCAGCGCGGCCAAGGCCGCGGTGCGGACCGCGTGGCGGGAAGGGGTGCGTTCCGCGGCGTGGACCGCGGCGACCAACGTCGCTGTTGTCGTCACGTCGCAGGCCGCGTTCCTCGTGGTGCTGGGGGCAGGCGGCGCCCGGGTAGCGATGGGGGCGATCGACGTCTCCGAGCTGATCGCGTTCCTGCTCTACCTGATGCGGCTCACCGGTTTCGTCGCCCAACTGGCGCAGGCGGTCAGCAGCCTGCAGAGCGGGCTGGCTGCGATGCGCCGCATCGCGGAAGTGGAGCAGCTCCCAGTGGAGCACATCGGCGTACCGCCGCGGCGCACCCCGGCCGCGACCTCCGCGGCTTCGGTCTCGTTCACCGGGGTGTCGTTCCGGTACCGCGAGGACGGGCCGTGGACCTTGCGGAATGTGACGCTGGACGTGCCCGCGGGCGGGCTGACCGCACTGGTGGGCCCCTCCGGGGCAGGGAAGACTACGCTGTTTTCCCTGGTGGAGCGGTTCTACGATCCGCATGAGGGCGTGGTCGCCATCGACGGCGTCGACGTGCGCGACATTCCGCTGGTCCGGCTGCGGTCCATGATCGGCTACGTGGAGCAGGACGCCCCCATCCTGGCGGGCACGCTGCGCGACAACCTCTGCTTTGCGGCCCCACACGCCGACGAAGAAGAGATCCGGCGGGTCGTGGAACTCACCCGGCTCACCTCTCTCGTGGAGCGGCTGCCGGACGGGTTGGACACGCAGGTCGGCCACCGGGGCACCACCTTGTCGGGGGGTGAGCGCCAGCGGGTGGCGATCGCCCGGGCCCTGCTGCGGCGGCCCCGGCTGCTGCTGTTGGACGAGGCGACGTCGCAGTTGGACGCGACCAACGAGACCGCGCTGCGGGACGTGGTCGTCGCTATCGCGAAGACGACGACGGTCATCATCATCGCGCACCGGTTGTCGACGGTGGTGGACGCGGACCGGATCGCGGTTGTGGAAGGCGGCCGGATTCGGGCCGTGGGCAGACACACCGACCTGCTTCTCATCGACGACCTCTACCGGGAGCTGATCGAAGCCCAGCTTCTCGCGTCGTGAACGGGCTGGTGCCCGTCCCGGAGGGCGCGGATTGCTGCGGCGAGTTCCGCTGCCGCGGGCCTGCGGTCCGGGTCGGTGTCCAAGGCGGCCTGCACCCAGGGCAGCAGCAGGCTGGGGGTGCCGCGCAGGTCGGCTTCCCCGTGGAGGACGCGTTCCACGGTCTGCCGCAGTGTGCCGGATCCGAACGGCCGCCGCCCGGTGGCGGCGTAGGCGACGAGGCCGCCCCAGGCGAAGACGTCGGCGGCGGGTCCGGGAACGCGGTGGTGGAACTGTTCTGGGCTGATCCACCCGGGGGACCCGAGGATCTTGCCGCTGTCCGCGTCGCCGGTTTCGCTGGTGCGCCGGGCGATCCCGAAGTCGATGATCTTCGGGCCGTCTCCGGCGAGGAGGACATTGCCGGGTTTGAGGTCGCGGTGCACGATCCCGGCACGGTGGAGGGCCGCGACCGCTTCGGCCAGCCCGGCGGCGAACTCGAGGAGCTCTACCCCCATGAGCGGTCCTTCCGCGTCGACGCGGCGGCCCACGGTGGGGCCTGCGATGTAGCGCATGGCCAGCCAGGGCCGCTCGGTGTGGATGTCGGCGTCGAGGAGCGGGGCCGTGTACGTGTCGGCGACCTCCCTCAGCAGGGCGACTTCGCGGGCGAACCGGTTCCGGCAAGTGGTGTTGGCGGCGACCATCGGGTGGAGGACTTTGACTGCCACCCAGTGGCCTGCGGAGTCGAGGGCGGCGTAGACCGCCGCGGCGCCTCCGGTGCCGATCCGTTCGACGATCCGGTGCCCGCCGATCTGCTCCGGCTCTTCCTCGGGTTCGTCGGTGCTTTCGACGTCGTCGACGAGGGCGTAGGGAACCGTGCCCAGTTCACCAGAAACCGCCATGAAAGTCCCCCCGAACGCAAACCAGTCAGGCACTCACTTACCGGCCGCCACTTCCCAAACCGCCCACTTTTCTCACATGGGTGCGGGGAGAAATCCCGGCGTGGTCCTGGAGTGCCCGCGGGTGGGCGGATGTCCGGCTAGGTGAGGCGGTCGGCGTCCAGGTCGGGTTCGCAGAAGAGACCGCCGACGGTGGGCCCTTCGGGGTCGAGGTCTTCTTCCGGAGCGTCCCCTTCCCACTTGTCGGCGAACACTTCAGCGTCGTCGCGGGGGGTGTATCCCAGGGCACGGGCCTCGTCCAGGGACCACCAGCGCCGGGTGTTGTCGGAGACGCCCCACACCACCCGGAATCCCGGGGAGGGCGCGCGCAGGCAGGCTTCGACGAGGTTCGCGCAGTCGTCGGGGGACAGCCAGGTGGCCAGCCCGTGGCGGCCGAAGGGGTGGGGTCCGCAGTAGCCGATGCGCAGGCAGATGATGTCCATGCCGTAGCGGTCGGCGTACAGGCTGCCCAGGGCTTCCAGGGCGACTTTGCTGACCCCGTAGTAGGTGTCGGGTCGGGGGAACAGGTAGTCGGGGGCGGTGCCCGCAGCACGGGGGTGGAATCCTACGGCGTGGTTGGAGCTGGCCAGCACCATGCGGGTGACTCCGGCCCGGCGGGCCGCTTCTACTGCCACGTATCCGCCGTGGATGTTGGTGTGCAGGATTTCTTCCCACGGCGCTTCGGTGCTGCGGGCAGCCAGGTGGACTACGGCGTCCACCCCGTCCATCGCCTCGGTCATCGCGTCCAGGTCGGTCGCATCACAGGTGACGATCTCCACGCCCGGCCCGGGTTCGAGCGGGCGACGGTCGTGCAGGCGGAGGATACGTCCGGGGCGGACCATGCGGGGGCGCAGCAGGGTGCCGATCCGGCCTCCTGCACCGGTGATGAGGATGCGTTCGGTCATGGGCGTATCTTTCTAGGTGCGCCGATCGGGGGAGAAGCCGGGGCGGTTTCCGCAGGGCGTAGGCAGGCAGCGCCGGCCGGGTTCCGTACTTCGTGTCTGGCTGCGGGGAGGCGGCGCTGACGGCAGAGGGGGTGCCGCCTGCCGGTCGTGTGAGGCGGGGTTCGGGCATCCCGCGCCTTCGCGGGCGGGACCTCGGGGCTGACTGCCGCTTCGCTCAGGGGTGTCCTCGTGGGACTGTGCCCCCCGGGGCGTTGGAGCACCGCTGTTCGGCTGCTGGCCGCTTCCCGGGCCTGGCAGGGCAGGCGCCTGCTCCCCTGCGGGTGCTGTTCGATGGCTTACCCGGCGGCGGGCACAGGAATGCGCGGATGTCCCATGCCGGTCTCGGCTCGAGTGTGCCTCGGAACTGAGGACGGGGCGCAGCGCGGCGTAGACAGGGGGCTGGGGCCGGTGTGCTGCCTGGGTGGGCCGGTGCACCCGTGGGGTGGCGAGGTGTCCGGCCCGCACGCTTAGGGTCTCCGACTGGGCGCGGGCTCTGCTGCCGGGGCGGGGTGGCTGGGTCGGGCAGCAGGGGGTTTGTGGGGATGGGTGGGGCGCAGGGCTGGGAGTGCCTGCCTGGGGGCCGTGGGTTGGTGCGGCGGCTCGCCCGTGCTGGTTTCGGGTGCCTTCCCGGCCCACGGGACGTGGGGGTGGACTGTGGGGCTAGGCAGGCGGGGTTTCCAACTGCACCATGATGGCCCGGCCTTCCGCGGTGACTTCGCCGTTGCAGCGGATCTCCCCGGAGACGAACACTTTGCGGCGTTCCACGCCGGTGATCCGCGAGGAGACGACCAGCGGCGTGTTGAGCGGTGTGGGACGGCGGTAGTCGACGGTGAGGTTGCCGGTCAGGCAGACGCGGCCGAAGACAGCGGTGGCTTCGCCGAGCACCTGGTCGAGGAGGGCGGCGACCCACCCGCCGTGCACGAATCCGGGAGGGCCTTCGTAGAAGCTGTCGAGGGTGACTTCCCCGTAGAGGCCGTCGCCTTCGACGCGCAGGTTCTGGAGGGGGGCCATCGGGTTGGCGGGGCCGCTCACCGCGTTCGCGATCGTGTTGTAGTCGATTCGTCCGCCGTCCCACGTCTGCCGCACCATGGCGCCGACGGGACGGCGGCGGGTGTTGAGCCGCCCGGTGAGTTCTTTGACGATCCGGTTGGCTTCGGCGAGTTCGTCCGGGTCGGCCTCCGTGTGTGCCACAGCGTCGACCAGTTCCCGCACTTGGGCGACCAAGGTGCGGAGTTCCTCGGGGAGTTCGTGGCGGTCGACCACGGTGAACCCGTAGTCGGCCGGGTTAGGCAGGTCAGCGATCGGGTGTGCATCGACCGTCATGGGATTGTCATTAGCCCTTCGTCACAGGTGAACTCGGTGGGAATCGCCGCAACCACCACGATGTTACTTACGAGTAAGTCTGTGGACTACTGTACCCCGGGGAAGTCGAATGAAATTCACATTCTCGGGGATTGATACATCCTGTCCCCTCCTCCCCCGTACGGTCCGCGACGGGACGCCTGACCGCTGGCCGGATGCCCCTTCGGGCGCGCACGCTCCGCTATGGCGGTTTCACCGGGGTCTCGCCCGCCGCGGCGATAGCCAGGTCAGGTTTCTGTCTTCGGCTGCGGGTCGGCTAGGTTCTCTGGCGTGAATCGTCCAACCCCGCTGTCCCGCCTTTTCGCGCTGGCGCGCCGACCCCCCGTCCGCGACGGGTTCGGGGTCGGGCTCGCTGTCGGCCTCTCCGGCCTCGCTTTCGGCACCACGGCAACCACCGCGGGCCTCTCTGTTGCCCAGGCGTGCGTGCTCAGCCTGCTGGCGTTTACCGGCGCCTCCCAGTTCGCGCTGGCCGGGGTGGTGGCTGGAGGCGGAAACCTCATCGCGGGGGCGGTGGGCGCGCTGCTCCTCGGCTTCCGCAACACGTTGTACGGCCTGCGGATGAGCGAGCTCCTCGGCTGGCGCGGCCCAGCGCGGGCCCTCGCCGCTCACGGAGTGATCGACGAGACCACCGCGGTGGCTCTGGCGCAGCACGGGCGGGCAGACATCCGCGCCGGCTTCACCACGACTTTCGCCACCCTGTTCCTCTTGTGGAACGCCACCACTGTGATCGGCGCGATCGCGACCGAGCGCATCGGCGACCCTGCGACTTTCGGTCTCGACGTGGTGGGTCCGGCGACTTTCCTGGCCCTGCTGTGGCCGCGGTTGAAGGAAGGGAACCGCGTGCTGGCTATCGCGCTGCTGGGGGCCGCGATCGCACTGGCCACGACTCCCCTGCTGCCGCCGGGCGTCCCGGTGCTGCTGGCGTCGATCGCTGCCCTGCTCGCTTTGGGGGACCGTGCCGCGGACACCGCGCAGACCACGGTGGAGGAGGACGGGAAATGATGTTGTGGATCGCCGTGGTGGCCACCGGGCTCGGCTGCTATCTGCTCAAATACGCGGGAATGGCGGCGCCGCGTGCGCTTCTCGACCACCCGCTGGTGCGCCGGTTCGCGATGGCTGTCCCCGTGGCCCTGCTGGCCGCGCTCATCGCCCTGCAAACCGTAGCGGAGGGCAACCAGTTGGTCGTCGACCTGCCGCGGCTCGGCGGGATCGCGGCCGCGGTGGTGGCTCTCCTCCTGCGGGTCCCTTTTCTGCTCGTGCTGGTGATCGCCGCGGCGACCACGGCGAGCCTGCGGGCGCTCGGACTGGGCTGAAGCGCCGGAGCAATTCAGCACCCCGGGTTTCCCGGGTGGTGCAGCGGATTCGGAATGTCCTTCCGCTGGGGAAGACATCCGGTCGCGGGGGCGTCACAGGACAGCAATAGAGTACAGAAAATCCTTTTCTCTCCTATTCCTGCTTTTCGCCCCCTTATCGACCGAATTGTCGGTTCGCTGGTGGGGCTATCCCCGCTGCGTCTCCTGGGAAAGGTAGAGCTCGAACGCCCGGAGCACCGCCTCTGGTGCGGCACGCTCCTCGGTCTCGCCTGCAAGGAGGGTGTCTAGGTCTCCCATGGGCACAGCGGCCAGCAGGTCGCCTTGCGCTGCCGTCTCGCTGTTCTCCACGAAGCGGACGGTCGGGCTAGCCATTTCCTCTTCTTTGTCAGGCATAGCGAATGCCTTTCTCACCTGGAGAACAAATATTGCCCGAGAGTAACAGCGCCCTCACCAATAGACAACACCTTAAAGCCCGGTCTTATCCCTTTTCTTCACATCTGCGCACACAGAATTGTTCCGCGACACGGAATTCCCTGCCAGAGTCATCCGGATAAGTCGTCTCTGAGAAATCGGTGTCGGCCAGGGCCGCTGCACTGTCGCCGGACGTGCCTGCCCGCCGAGACACCTCGGCTCGACGGGCACCCCACCAGGGGGCCTTGTCCGTGGATGCCCTGGATACTCTGGACGTGGCACAGGCTTGCCGTTCCCTGGCTCAGGCTGTGACCGCGGCACTGGTCAGCTCTGCTGCACCCCACGTGCCGAGGGATGCCCGGTCGGTGCTGGACGATTGCGCAGAGAAGCCGACCGTCGCTCGGCGTTACGGGACCCCGGTGCCGCTGGCAGGGAAAGCGGGCACAGAGCGCCTCGCGGCGCTGCCGTGCTTACGCCACTTTCCGGTACCGGGAAGCGCCGATCGTGCCGCGGAGTTCCGCGCGTTCGACATCGGTCGCCGCGCCGATGTACCCGGCTAGCTCAACCAGGTCCTCTTGGCTGGCCCCTTCCCAGACGACCTGTACCCGGGTGGAGATGTCGAGGGGGATGTGGAGGACTGGACCGCTGAACGGGTCGCTGAGCACGGTGAAGCCGTCGTATTCGATGACCTGGTAGATCCTGTGGTCGTCAGGCTGCCCCTTGTACCGCCCGTTCGTCTCCTCAGGACGGTACACGTAGAGCTGGATCGGCTGGGCGCTCGCCTTCTTGACGTGCCGGTATTCCACGAGGACGTCTTGCTGCTCCGGGTGGGGCTCCACGCTGGTGAGCGTCCAGTCGGGGTGGCGGAGCACCGGGATGGCGGAATACCGGTCGTATTCAGCGCGCAGCACAGTCTGCGTCACCTGGCTCTCCGTGACAACCCCGCCGATGAGGGTGGCGAACGTGATCCCGGTGAGGATCATCGGCACTGTCCTGCGCTTGTGCAGGCTAGCAGCCACCAGGCAGACCACCACCCCGCAGGCCGCGGAAAGCCCTGTCGTCCACCACACGCTGAGGACCGTGCCGTACACCGCGGCCCGCACGATCGCATATCCCAGGGGGACGACCAGCGCGAAGGTGGTGAACACGGCGCTTCGCGGCACGCCGAGGCTGTGCAGGGTCTGGCGCAGCACTCCCCACAGCCCGATGAGGGCCAGGAGTCCCGCAAGCCCAAGGGCGATGACGGCTCCAGGGGCTAACGGGAAAGAGTCGTCCGGCCATAACAGTTCAACCGGCGCGAAGACGGTGGTGAGCGCCGCCACCGCCATCACTGCGGAGGCGAGTGCGAACACAAGGGCACCTACCGTGCGCCGCCACCACACCGGCGGGTGCTTCGTGGCGCTTCGGTCAGCGACAGGGGCGGGGGATGGAGAAACAGTCATGGTCGGTGGTCCAATCACTCTTTGGGAGCGCTCCCACAATGTAGACCATTTCTCTCGGAAATAATGCGCTGTTACTCCATCCCCAGGTGTGATGTTTCCGGCAGCCCCGCCGCGGATCCGCAGTACCACCGCACCAATCTGGTGCGTATCCCCACAATGGCGTGCGACGTACCGGACCCCAGAATTCCTCGACGTGGCGGTGAGTGCGCGCTGTCCGACCCCTGCACGCCGGAAATCCCGCGCGGGCAGCGCACCTGTCAGGTGTGCCGGACATGGCCGCCGCCGGCGGTTTCCAGCGCGTGACCGCGTTTTCCTCTTCTTCCGCTTCCGGACTACCCAGGCCGACGGAGACCCGCTTTTATCCCCGAGAATCGTAGGAGCTTTCGGCCGTCTCCTCAGGTTCTGATCGAAATTCTTGGGCGCAGACCCCCGGCTTCAGCCGTGGGGTTAGCCCATCCCTCTCGATCCTCAGACATTAGATAGATCCAAGCTGTATACTGTTCGGGTGGCTGTAACACTGCGGTCGAACA
>NZ_PITY01000024.1:0-110693 GCF_017577275.1 Thermobifida sp. | reverse complement strand
GTGAGGGTTACGGCGGTCATAGCGGGCGGGGTCCACCCGGTCCCATTCCGAACCCGGTCGTTAAGCCGCCCAGCGCCGATGGTACTGCCCTGTGGTGGGGTGGGAGAGTAGGACACCGCCGTACACATGTGTGAGTGGGGGTGGAACAACCGTTCCACCCCCACTTTGTTTTTCTACTTCTTTGCACGGTCAATATACGATTCACCGGTACCGTAGAGTTGACGTGCATCTTTGAATCATTTCGCGCTGCTACGGACAAGTGGCAGCGTTTTTGACTGTTTACGGACGGAACATGACTGACGACAGCCGATCGGAGAGGCGCGACGGTTCTGGGACCCGAAACCGGAAAGGTTTCCGATCCGGCAGACATGGTCAACGGCGACGGGAAAGCTCCCGGTTCGGTTATGGCAGAGTGCGGGGGAAGTCTGGTCAGGGCCGCCGCTCCTCGCGGAAGAAGGAGGCCGGCTACGGCGACCGCCCAGAACCTACAACGCCGTCTCCCAGCCGGGAGAAGCAGCCAGAGAACCTCACGTCGGGGGGAGAAACAGCAGGCACGGGGAAAGACGCTGCTCCCCAGCTGCCTAAGAACGCCCATCCGCACCGCTTGGACCTGGAGATCCGCAAAGAGCTGCGCACTCTCCCTAAATTCCTGGCGGAGCTGGTGGCCAGGCACTTGGTCGCTGCAGGAGACTTCCTCAATGAAGACCCGGAGCGTGCCTACCAGCATGCTCTTTATGCCCGCCGTAAGGCGTCCCGGGTCGGCGCGGTGCGTGAAGCCGCTGGTATCGCTGCCTATCTGACCGGACGGTGGCAGGAAGCCCTGTCCGACCTGCGGGCTGCCCGTCGTATCACGGGGCAGGACATCTATCTCCCCATGATCGCTGACTGCGAGCGGGGACTGGGGCGCCCCGAACGTGCGTTGGAGATCATCCGCGAGGCCCCGATCGACGAGCTTGACGTCGCGCACCAAGTCGAGCTGCGCATTGTTGCTTCGGGGGCGCGACGTGACATGGGGGACCTGCAAGGGGCCCTGGTGGAACTGCAATGCCCGCAGTTGAAGGAACGCCGGGCACGCCCCTGGGTGGCACGGCTGTTCTACGCCTATGCCGACGTGCTGGAAGAGCTGGGCCGCAAAGGGGAAGCCCGCGAATACTTCTCCCGAGCGTCTGCTGTAGACCGGGAAGGGGTGACCGACGCCGACGAGCGTCTGGCCGCGTTGGAAGGACTCGAGATTGTCGACGTCGGCGACGACGTGGTGTGGAGCGATGCGGAGGACTTCGCATTGAGTGCTGTGGAGCCGGAAGAGTCGAAGGCTCCCGCAGCGGACTCATCCGACCAGTAGCACGACACCCGCTAGACCCGATTCACTCATCTATTGCGTTCCGGTACGGCCAGGAGTGGCTGTACCGGAACGCACCTTTTCCCTTCACGTATTCCTGTTTCCATGGCTGTGAACCCACCCCCGTTGAACGGGGCCACCGTCCACCTGGGGAGCCTCCCTGCCAGCCACGACTCGGTGGTCGTGCTGCTGGTGTCGGGGCGGCACCTGGTCATGGTCCGCCACCGGGACCGAGCCTGGGAGTTCCCGGGCGGCCATGCCGAACCTGGGGAGGATATTGAAGCGACCGCGCGTCGTGAAGCGTGGGAGGAAGCCGGGGCAGAGCTGGCAGGCTTGCGGGCTGTCGGCTACTACGTGCTGCCGAACGGGCACACCACTGTGGTGACCTGTGCCCAGGCCGCGGCGTTGCACCCGTTGACCGGGGAGCACGAGACCGTGGAAGTGCGGGCTTTCGACACGCTGCCTTCCGACCTGTCGTTCACCGACGGCCTCTACGCCTACCTGCTCACCGAGCTCGGCCTCTTGAACGGACCCGATACTCCACGCTCCGACCCAGGAGAGGCGCCCCCTGCGGCTGGAACGACAACCCTGTGAGCTCTGAGGAGTTCGGTTGCGCTCTGCCAGCAGCCGTGCGGCGCGCCGACACATAGAACGGGCTGTTGTTGGGGCGCCTGGGCGGCAGGCTGCGACAGGGGACGAGAGGAGACCTGCCGCCCGGGAAACCGCTGATCCGCGACGCGCAGCCGTGCTATTGTCGCGGGGAGTCCTGTGCTGCAGCGGCCTGCTCCGCTGCGAGCCGGTCCAACCAGTGCATGATGCCGGAGACGTTGCCTTCCTCCCCGCAGAGGATCTCCAAGACCTCCTGGGTTCCTTGCGGAACCTCGTCCGGGAGAGGACGGTAGCGTTCCCGCACCCGCTCACGCACCAAGGCGACTGCATGGTCGAGGTCGCCGGCGGTGCTGTGCGACTCCCGTACGGTCTCCACCCACAGCCGCAGCTCCTCCACGGAGCGCTCCAAGACCGGTTCTACGTCGCTGACCGCCCCGAAGTGGGAGAACATGAGCCGCTGCGGTTTGATGTCACTGAACAGCCGCAGCGAGTCCAGGGCCGCTGCCAGGTTGAAGTCGGGGGGAGGCGTGGCGGGACGCACATCACCGGTGTAGGGGTTGTACATTCCCGCTGCATCGCCCACGTACAGGTCGCCGGTCGCCGAATCTACGAGGCCGATGTGGTGTTTGGCGTGGCCAGGCGAGTAGTAGGCGGTGAGGGTGCGGCCTGCGCCCAAGTCGATGGTTGCGCCAGTGTCCACTGCCCGGATGCGGGTCGCTTCCGTGGGCGCCATCTCGCCGAACAGCACCTCCAGCCGGTCTCCCCACACCATGCGGGCGCTGTTCATCAACCGGGTCGGGTCGGCGAGGTGGCGGGCACCGCGTTCGTGGACGATGATTTCGGCATTGGGGAACATGCGGGCGATCTCCCCGGTGCCGCCCGCGTGGTCCAAGTGGATGTGGGTGACCACCACGGTGGCCAAGTCCTGCGCTTCCACTCCCAGGGAATGCAGGGCGTCGCGGAGCACCGGCGCGGATCCGGCGGTGCCGACTTCCACCACGCAGGGACGTTCGGAACGGATCAGGTAGCTCGAGGTGATCCCCGGGTAGCCCGCCATCCGGGTGTCGATCGCGAAGACGTCGTCACCGAGGGCGACGATGTCCTCCGCAGCGGCCCCGGCCGTCTGCTCCGCCATGTGCTGTTTCCTTTCCTCGACTCTTCGCCACCAGAACCGAATCTAGTTCACGTGGTTTCCGGGAACCCGTCCAGGGATCCGCTGGCCGCGGCACACCCTGGTTATCCACAGGGAAGCGATGTCGGCTTCCGTAACTCGGAGTGGTTGGGCGACTCTGGAGTGAGACAGGGTGTCGCGGTAGGGCGCGGCACGATCGGTTTCCGGTTGGAGAGGACCACCATGGACAACCCGTCGGCGCTCCCGAGCTCCTCCCGGCGCGGTACGCCCGCTGGATGGCAGACGTGCGAAGAAGTTGAGCACCGTAACGAGATTCTGCTCGCCGGGCGTGTGATCGCCGAACCGTCGGTTCGGGAGCTGCACAACGGCGGCCAGTTGGTGACCTGGCGTATCGCAGTGAACCGGCCTTCGTCAAAGCGGCGTCCCCGGCAGGAAGCGGATCCCATCACCTGTGTCAGCTTCCACCGGGACATGGTGGAACTCACCCGGGATTGGCGGATCGGCGACACAGTTCAGGTCACCGGGGCGCTGCGGCGGCGGTTCTGGCGCTCTGTGCACGGCGCGGCCAGCGTGTTCGAGGTGGAAGCCAAGACAGCGCGGCGCGTCAAAGCGGCTGACTCTTCCGCGGTTACCAGCCGAGGATGCCAGTGACTTCGTGGAGAGAGTCGGGGGCGAACACGCGGCCGCTCTGCCATGCCGCGACACAGAGGGCGCGCAGGCCGTCCAGCCGTTCCCCGGACCCCTGCAAGAGCAGCCGGTCTGAGTGGACTGTCGCAGTCCATCCTCCGCAGCGCGCTTCGCGACCGTCCCACAGCACTTCGGGATGGGGTTCGTTGAGTCCGCCAATGTCGTAGGCGAGGTAGGAGGGCCGACGCTGCGGCGGGGCGAGGAGGAGATCCACCGGGGTGGTCACCCCGGTGAGGACCAGCATGCTCGCTGCACCGCGCCGGTGTGCACCTTCGATATCGGTGTCCAAGCGGTCACCGATCACCAGGGGGTTGACGGCACCGGTGCGGCGCACCCCCTCCTCATGCAAGGGGGGTTCCGGTTTGCCTGCCACAAGCGGTTCCTGGTGGGTGGCGTGGGCGATCACTCGGGCAAAGGACCCGTTGCCCGGCTGGATACCGCGACCCATGGGGGCCGTAGCGTCGTTGTTGCTGACCACGAACAGCGCGCCCGCGGCCACGGCCAACGCTCCTTCAACAGCCAGATCGAAACCGAGCCGGGGGGAATATCCCTGGACTACAGCGACCGGGCGGTCGTGGATGGTCGTCACCGGGCGCAGGCCGTGGGCCCGCACTGCCTGGCGCAGCCCGGTGTCCCCGACGACCAGTACCGGTGATCCGGGGGGAAACCGTTCCGCGATCAGGCGGGCCGCGGCCTGGGCGGAGGTGACCACTTCGTCGGCTGCCGCGGTTACCCCCAGGGCGGTGAGGTGCTCGGCAACAGCAGCCGGGGTACGCGACGCATTGTTGGTCACGAAAGCCACCCGCATGCCTTGGGCGCGCGCCTTCGCTACCGCTTCCGGGGCAGCGGGGACTACACGTGGGCCAAGGTAGACGACCCCATCCAAGTCGATGAGGGCCGCGTCGTACAGCGAGTGCAGCGGTTGGGATGCGGTCAGCAGAGTCATCGTCGTCCGTTGCTGTGGTCGGTGGAGCCAGACGGGAAGCCCGGCGCGAGGCTGGAGGTGGTCCCTGCACCGGGAGAGTCAGGGACGGGGCCGCACCGGTCGGGAACGGGTGCGGAAGAAACAGGGGCAGGCCACAGAGCACCCACGCCGACCGCCCTTGATCCTCGGACGCTGGGACAAAGAGAAGAGCCCGCTACCGTGGAGCATCGTGGCGGACGGCTGCAGGGCACAGCCGGTACAGCAGACAAGAGGAACGGAGAAACCTCCATCGGAACGGTGAGAGGACAGGCGGCGACATCCACCCGAATGAAGAAGGGTACCCGGGCCCTGGCGAAGCCAACGGAGGGCTCGCTGAGGACGCTCCGGCGCAGATCCCGGGAACAGCAGGGGTGCTGGTTGAGGCGGCAGGAACGGCAGAGCGCGGAGGTGGGCCGGGTGCCGGTTCGGGAAGCACAGGGCTGCGGCGTTGCGGTGCTGCTGCAGACTCGGGTGGAGAGCTACAGCAGTTTGCGCAGCCGCGCCATGTCGCTGAGGCTCGCTTTCACTTTGACGCGACCAGTGAACAGGGCTTTGGCGTAGTCCAAGCGGTCTTCGGCCAACGCGACAAGGTCGTCGCTGCTGATCGTGATACGCACTTGGGCGCGGTTGCCTGCGGCGGTAGAGGGGCGGGGGGTGATGTCGACCAGGCCGTGCGGGGTCAACCGCATGTCGAAGACGCTGTCCAGGTCGCTGATGGTCAAGCTGATCGTCCGTTCCACGATGTGGGCGCGCCGCTGTGCTTCGTCGAACTGAGTGATGCGCGCAGAGACCAGGTCGAGAGCGGAACGGCATTCGTTGAGGGTGGCCATACCTTTCATACTGCACGATCAGTCGGCCGTGAACCGGGGAGAACGCGGCATGCAGGCGCCCGTGCCGGGCAGGCCCGGAAGGTTTCCCTGTGCACCAGGAAGCCCGGTGCGGCGCGGCGCCAGGCCAGCGCGCCCCAGTGAGCGAGGAAACCACAGGGCGGGTGTGCGCCCGCCGTTCCCTGCTGCTCGGCACGGCACTCCCTCGCCGGGGCTGCGGTGGAGCGGAGACCGGTTCCTGTCCGAGAGTTGAGATCGCCTTTGCCTGCGCTCGAAGAACGGTAGTTTTTCTCTCAAGTCTTCCCGTATCAGGCACCGCAACTGGTTCACCCGGATTTCTGCGAGGAGCATGTTTCATGGTCGTCGAAGTGGTACGCGCCTATCTGGAAGCCGCCAGCGGCCTCACCGAACTCACGAGGAAACACGCGGTTGCGGTAGCCAAAATCCTGATCCGGGAGAGTGAAGAACGCCCAGGGGCACCAACGCGGAGCTCCGAGCTTCCCAAGAACGAGTCGGAAGGCGGGGAGGCTGCGCTGCTCAGCGCGCGGGTCGGCCCCAGTATTCAGGCGTTGGCCACCGAGCTGATTGAAACCAACCAGAGCAACCGTGCCGCACTCAGCCGACTCGTGGAGGCTGAGGTCGCGCGAGTCCTGGACCGCCTCGACGTTGTGCCGCGAGAGGACTATGAGCGGTTAGCGCGCCGGGTCAGCGAGCTGGAACGGCGGTTGGCCGCGGTCACCGCGACCCAGCGGCGCCGGGTCGCGGCCGAGGAACCGGAGTCTGCTGTCGAAGCTGCGGCGGTTACCGTGGCGACAGACCAGGCCCCGCCCTCCGCTGAAACGAGGAGCGCGGAAACCCCCAGCACTGAGGCTGCTGGCGCAGCGGAGGAGACCGCGAAGACTGCCGTACCGGAATCCAACACCCCGGATCCTGGTGCAGCCTCGACCGCTCAGGAATCCGCCGCTGAGGAGACCGGGAAAGCTGAGGAGACCGGGAAAGACGAGACCGCGGCTGCAGAGTCGACGGCCCGCGGCGGGAAGACGAAGAGCGGCCGCGCCCGCGCCACGAAGTCCCAGAGCAAACGCGCTGCAGCCCGCCGTAGTGCAGCCCGGAGCGGAAAGTAGGCCATGACTGACGAAGAAGCGCTCGCGGAACGCGTCATCGACCAAGTGCAGGCCCGGCTGGACTCCTTGGACAGCCTTCCCGTGCACGAGCACGTCACCGTGTTCGAGACCGTGCACCAGGAGCTGGCCGCGGTGCTGTCCGTCCTGGATGCGCCCGGCCAGGGCGCGGTCCGCTGACCCGCTGGGCGTGGTACGGAAGACCGTGCGGGGCACCCGGTTGGGGAGCGTACGGTTGGAGGGACGACAGCTCTGACAGTGAGAAGGAGACGTACACCCCGCTATGGCTAGACGTAGCCGACTCGACGCCGAACTGGTCCGGCGCGGCCACGCGCGTTCCCGGGCCCATGCGGCTGAACTCATCGCGGCAGGCCGGGTCCGTGTGGCAGGCACCCTCGCCACCAAGGCCGCGACCCAGGTGGGTGTCGACCAGGCGATCGTGGTGGAGCAGGCTGACGACGAGCCGGTGTACGTCTCCCGGGGCGCCTACAAGCTCATCGGGGCGCTCGACGCTTTCGCGGTTGACGTGACTGGGCGGCGCTGCCTGGATGCGGGTGCGTCCACTGGGGGATTCACCGATGTTCTGCTCCGGCGCGGCGCCGCCCACGTGGTCGCGGTCGACGTGGGCTACGGACAGTTGGCGTGGTCGCTGCGGTCCGATCCCCGGGTGACGGTGCTGGAACGGCAGAATGTCCGCGAGCTCACCCCCGACCAGGTCGGCGAGCCCCGCCCCGACCTGGTGGTCGCTGATCTGTCGTTCATCTCGCTGCGGCTCGTGCTCGCTCCGCTCCTCGCGTGCGCCGCCTCCGACGCCGATTTCGTGCTCCTGGTCAAACCGCAGTTCGAGGTGGGCCGGGAACGGGTCGGTGCTAAAGGGGTGGTCCGCGATCCGGAAGCGCGTGCCTCCGCGGTGCGGGATGTCGCCGCCCACGCCTGGACTCTCGGGTTAGGGGTATGCGGGGTCACTGCCAGTCCGCTACCGGGGCCATCCGGTAATGTCGAGTATTTCCTGTGGCTGCGCTCTGGCGCCGCCCCGCTCGACGAGCGCCAGCTGGAGCGGGCGGTCGCGGAGGGACCGCAATAGCCGTAGGCCGCGTGTCCGCCCGCTACTCAGGGTTGGATAACGTAACTCGGCCACTTGGCGATCAACTGGCGTCGCGGTGATGCGGTGCCAGCCCCGGCGACGAGGAGGGCCCTCTGTGAAGACCAGCGAAAGTACGGATCGGTTCGGCGGCGTGGCTGGAGAGACGACCAACCGCACCGTGCTTCTCCTGGCCCACACGGGACGTCCCGCCGCCCTGCGCAGTGCGCGCCTCGTCCACGAAAGCCTGACCCGCGCCGGGGTGACGGTGCGGATGCTCGCCTCCGAAATCGAGGCGATCAGAAAGACCGGTGCGCGGATGCAGCCGGTGGAGGTCGTGGAACCGGGGGCGGACGCTGCCGCGGGAACCGAGCTCATCATGGTGCTGGGCGGGGACGGCACCCTGTTGCGTGCCGCGGAGCTCGCCCGGCCTGCCGGGGCGCCGCTGCTGGGGGTCAACCTCGGGCACGTGGGTTTCCTCGCTGAGGCGGAGCGCGACGACTTGTCGGATACGGTCCGCTGCGTGGTCGAGCGCGACTACTCGGTTGAGGAGCGGATGACCATCGATGTGGCGGTCTACAACGGCGGGCGCACCAGTGCGGCACCTGCGGTGCGCACCTGGGCGTTGAACGAGGCCACTGCGGAGAAGGTCGAGTCGGGCCGCATGCTGGAAGTGGTGCTGGAGATCGATGGGCGCCCGCTCTCCCGGTGGGGGTGCGACGGGGTGGTGTGTGCGACACCCACCGGTTCGACCGCGCACGCGTTCTCGGGAGGCGGTCCGATTGTGTGGCCTTCTGTGGAGGCGCTGCTGGTTGTGCCGTTGAGCGCGCACGCTTTGTTCGCGAGGCCGCTGGTGGTCGCCCCGGATGCGGTGATCGCACTGGAGGTCCTGCCGGAGACGACTGACGGGGTGCTCTGGTGTGATGGACGTCGTAGGGTCGAATTGCCCGCTGGAGCGCGGGTGGAGATCTCACGGTCGAAGACACCGGTGCGTTTGGCTCGGTTGCAGCAGGCACCGTTCACCAATCGGCTCGTCGCGAAGTTCGCTCTCCCAGTGGCAGGTTGGCGGGGACGGGCGGCGGAACGCGACAGCGGATAGGCGGTCCGGGCGGACGCGGGTGAACCGCACAGTGCCGCAGCAGTGGTGATTACGGGAGAGAGTTCGGTGCTCGAAGAAGTCCGAATCCAAGGTCTCGGCGTGATTGACGACGCCGTGGTGGAGCTGTCCCCAGGGTTCACCGTGGTCACCGGCGAGACCGGTGCGGGCAAGACGATGGTGGTCACGGGTCTGGGGCTGCTGTTCGGCGGCCGGGCCGACCCGCAGCGGGTGCGTCCTGGGGCGAGCCGGGCGGTGGTGGAAGGACGGTTGACGGTCGACCCCGGCAGCAAGGTCGCCCGGCGGGTGGAGGAGGCCGGCGGGGAGCTCGACGACGGGGTGCTGATCATCTCCCGCAGTGTGTCAGCGGAGGGCCGGTCCAGGGCGTCGGTGGGGGGCCGGTCTGCCCCGGTGAGCCTGCTGGCGTACTTGGCTGATGACCTGGTGGCGGTGCACGGCCAGTCGGACCAGCAGCGGCTGCTCCGCACCGACCGGCAGCGCGCCGCGCTGGACCGGTATGCGGGCGAGGAACTGCAGAAGACGTTGGGCGCGTACACGGCTGCCTACCGCAGGCACCAGGAGGTGTCGGCGGAGTTGACGGAGCTGGTCACGCGGGCCCGGGAGCGTGCCCAGGAAGCAGACTTGCTGCGGTTCGGGATTGAGGAGATCGCTGCGGCGGAGCTCCGTCCTGGGGAAGAGGCGGAGCTGTTGGCGGAGGAGACGCGCCTGGCGCACGCTGATGCGCTGCGGATGGCTGCGACCACCGCGCACGAGGCTTTGGTCGGTGATCCTGCTTCCGGCGTGGAAGTGGACGTCACCACGCTGCTGGCGGGGGCGCGGCAGGCGTTGGCTGCGGTCCGCCAGCACGACACGACGCTGGCCGCGCTCGCTGACCGGCTTGATGAGGTCAGTTACATGATCAGTGACGCCGCTACCGAGCTGGCGTCGTACGCCGAGTCGGTGGATGCTGATCCTGCGCGGCTGGCCGCAGTCCAGGAGCGTCGGGCGCTGCTGGCCCAGTTGTCCCGCAAGTACGGGGACACGGCCGAGGAGATCCTCGCCTGGGCGGAGGACGCCAGTAAGCGGTTGACCGAGCTGGAGGGCGACGACGAGCGGATCGAGCAGCTCACCGCGGAAGAAGCCGAGTTGCGGGAGCGGATGACTGAGCTTGCGGACAAGCTCACCGCGATCCGTACCCAGGCCGCGGAGCGGTTCGGGGCGGCGGTCACCGAGGAGCTCACCGCGCTGGCGATGCCGCACGCCCGGGTGTCGGTGCGGATCCGTACCGGTGAAGAGTTCGGCCCGTACGGGCGGGACGAGGTGGAGCTGTTGCTCGCGCCGCATCCCAGCGCCCCGCCGTTGCCGTTGCACAAGGGGGCGTCCGGTGGGGAGCTGTCCCGTGTCATGCTGGCGATCGAGGTGGTTTTCGCGGGTGCTGACCCGGTGCCGACTTTTGTGTTCGACGAGGTGGATGCCGGGGTCGGTGGTAAGGCGGCAGTGGAGATCGGTCGGCGGCTCGCCCGGTTGGCGCGGAGCGCCCAAGTCATTGTGGTCACTCATCTGCCGCAGGTGGCGGCTTTCGCTGACGTGCACCTGGTGGTGGAGAAGTCCAGTGACGGCATGGTCACGTCCAGTGGGGTGACCCGGTTGGACCGCGGGGGGCGGGTCCGGGAGCTTTCCCGCATGTTGGCGGGGATGGAGGATTCCGAGCTCGGCCAAGCGCACGCGGAGGAGCTTCTCACGCTTGCGGAGGCGGAACGGAATCGGGGCTGAGTTGGGCGGCGCCCGCAAGAGGGCTTCCGGCTGTGCGCGGTGAGGTTGCCGCCTGCGGGGCGGGCCACGGAAGTGTCGACACGCCGATGCGGCACTCTATGTCACTGAGTTTTCACTTTTCGTGGCAGTATGCGGGCGATGAAGGTTCCGACCGCGCTGAGTGCGCGATTGATCAGACTCCGTCGCGCTAAGCCCTACGGGGTGACCGGCGTGACCGCGCCGGTCCGCGCTGACCGCCGCACCAAAAACCTCACTAAACGCCTCAAACCCGGCGATATTGCGATCATCGACCACGTTGACCTCGACCGGGTCAGTGCTGAGGCTCTCGTCGAGTGCGGGGTCTCCGCGGTAGTGAACGCCGCCAAAAGTATCAGCGGCCGCTACCCCAACCTGGGGCCGCAGCTCCTCGTCGAAGCAGGGATCCCCCTCGTCGACGAGGTAGGGCCGGAGATCTTCACGCAGATCGAAGAGGGGGAGCGTCTCCGGTTGGAGGGCAACACCCTGCTGCGCGGTGACACGGTCGTGGCCAAGGGGGTGGAGCAGGACGCCGAATCGATCAAAGCCGCCATGGCCGAAGCCCGCGCCGGCCTGGCCGTCCAGCTTGAAGCGTTCGCCGCCAACACGATGGAGTACCTCAAACGCGAGCGGGCGCTCCTGTTGGAAGGCGTCGGCGTTCCCGAGATCACCACGCCGATCGAAGGCCGGCATGTGCTGATCGTGGTGCGCGGCTACCACTACCGGGAGGATCTGGCAGCGCTCCGCCCCTACATCCGCGAATACCGCCCGGTCATCATCGGAGTGGACGGCGGCGCGGACGCGCTTCTGGAAGCCGGATACCGGCCTGACATCATCGTCGGTGACTTCGACTCGGTCTCTGACCGAGCCTTGGCCTGCGGCGCGGAACTCGTCGTCCACGCCTACCGGGACGGGCGGGCGCCCGGATTGCGGCGCCTCACCGAGCTCGGCTACGAGGCCGTGGTGTTTCCCGCCACCGGGACCAGCGAGGACGTGGCGATGATGCTCGCCGACGAAGCGGGAGCCGCGCTCATCGTTGCGGTCGGCACCCACGCCACCCTCGAAGAGTTCCTCGACAAAGGACGCGCGGGAATGGCCAGCACGTTCCTTACCCGCCTGCGGGTCGGCGGCAAACTCGTCGACGCTAAAGGCGTCAGCCGTCTCTACCGCAGCCGGATCTCGCCGTGGACGCTGCTCCTGCTCGTAGCAGCCAGCCTGCTCACCATCGTCGTCGCGGCCTACTGCTCTCCAGCCGGACAGGTCTACATGACCTTCCTCGCTGCGCGGTGGGACGCGTTCTACTACTGGCTCACGGGGCTTTTCGCGTGATCGACTTCCGCTACCACCTGGTCTCCACAGTCGCGATCTTCCTGGCACTCACTGTCGGCATCGTGCTGGGCAGCACGATGCTGCAAGACCCGCTGCTGCACACCCTCAAAGAGGAGACAGAGCAGTTGCGGCTGCAGAGCGAGCGGCTGCGCGCCGACAAGGATGTGGCGGACCAGTTCAACGCCGGTGCCGCGCAGCTCATCGCCGCCTACGAGACGGTGATGCTCGACCGCAGGCTCACCGACGTGCGGATCGTCGTGGTGGAGCCGGACGGAGTGGACCCTACGCTGCGCGACGCAGTCGTGGAGCAGTTGCGGCACGCCGGGGGCACGGTCGTGGGCCGTATCACTCTCACGGAACGCTACCTCGACCCCGCTGAAGCCACCCACGTCGCCAAAGTCGCCGACCGGTGGGCTGAAGGCCTCAACGTCTCCTACGACAACCCCTACGAGCAGGCCGGCGCCGAACTCGCCCAGGCGCTGCTCGCCTTCGAGGACGACCAGCGTGCCGACACCGGCTTCGACCCGGACAGTGTCCTCGCCGGATACGTCACGTCGGGGCTGCTCGCCGTGCACGGCAAACCCGCGGGCCGGGCGGATGCGGCACTCCTGCTCGCCCCCGCGGAACCGTTCGCGTTCGCTGACGAGCGTGACGCCGAGGATCCGGCGGCCACCCCGCCCGCCAACGCGATCATGCTGGCGTTCGCCCGCGCTCTTGACCAGGTCGGGATCGCCACGGTGCTGGCGGGGCCGCCGGACGCAGCCGACCCGCACGGTGTCATCGGGCAGGCGCGCACCGAAAAAGCCCGGTTCACCACCGTGGACATCGCCGGCACCGCGCCGGGCGACGTCGTCACCGTGCTGGCGTTGGCGACAGCGGTGGAAGGCCGCCCCGGCCACTACGGCATTGGCGCGCAGGCCGACGGTTTCCTGCCGGAAGTCCTCCCCACCCCGCGGCCGGAACCGACTCCCACCCCGTCCGGTGCCCTTTCTGCTGTCGACGACGAACCTTAGTGAGTCCGAACCATGCTGCTCCGTTTCTTCACCACCCAGGCCCGTAACCGTCCTCGACTCCGGGACGCCCTTACCCCGGCGTGGCGCACCACCGGCGCGGCGGTCCTCGCCGCAGGGGTGGGCGCGGTTGCGGCCCGCGGCCTGTACCGGGTGCTGACCGACCGGTGGGGCACCGCTCATCCCCGGGGAAAGTGGAACCGTGTCAACTACCGGGGGGAGCGGGTCACCCTGCTGGAAGGGCCCGCGGTGGCAGCCGGCGCCTGCGCGGGGATCGCACTCACCCCGGGGATCCGGCCTGCGCTGCGCGTGGCAGCCGTCCTCGCCGGGGGCGGGGCAGCGGTGTTCGGCGCCTACGACGACCTGTACGGGTCCGGCTCTTCACGGGGTTTCCGCGGGCACGTGGGCGCGCTGGCACGCGGCCGCCTCACCACAGGAGCCGTCAAAATCGCGGGGATCGGCGCGAGCGGCCTGGCAGCCGCTGCAACCTTGAACCGCACCGCGGTGGACACGCTGGTCGATGGGGCGTTGATTGCGGGAAGCGCCAACCTGCTCAACCTGTTCGACCTGCGTCCGGGGCGGGCCGCCAAAGTGGCGCTCCTGACAGGGTCCTCCGCGCTCGCCCACCCCGGGGCTGCGCCCGTGGCCGCCGCGCTGCTCGGCGCGACCTGCGCGCTGCTCCCTGAAGACCTCCGCGAGCGCGCCATGCTCGGTGACGCGGGGGCAAACGCCCTCGGAGCGCTCCTCGGCTTGGCGGCCGCCGCCTCCTGCCCGCGGTGGGCGCGGCTCGGCCTGCTCGCCGGAGTGGTCGCACTGACCGCGGCCAGTGAATACGTGAGCTTCACGCACGTCATCGCGGTCACCCCGCCGCTGCGGCTGCTCGACGAGTGGGGGCGCCGTCCCGCCCCGCTTCCCGCGCCGGTTACGCAACCCGGTTGATCGGGACGGAACAGGGCCTGGCCCGCGGGAAGCGGACGGTCCGGCAGCGGCGCGAGGAATTAACGGAGGGGAGCGGACCGGCGGTGGTCCGGGAACGGCGAGCGGGAATTTCCGTGGCGGGAGCCGCGATCCTCATCAGTGTCGTCACCGTGGTCGCGCGCGCCGCCGGATTCGGCCGCACCGTGGTCTTCGCCCACACGGTCGGGGAGAACTGCCTGGGCACCGCCTACGTGACCGCCAACCAGGTCCCCACGGTGCTCTACGAGATCGTCATCGGCGGTGCCCTGTCGGGAATGGTCGTGCCGGTGCTGGCCGACGCGGCCCGCCGCGGCGATACCGGTTATGTCCAACGCACCGCCTCGGCGCTCATCACCTGGGTGGTGGTCGTGGCCGTGCCGCTGAGCCTGCTCCTCGCCGCAGCCGCAGAGTCGGTGATGGCGGTGCTCCTCGCCGGCACCCGCGGCTGCTCCACCGCTGACCTGCTGGCCCTTGCCTCCCGATTCCTCGCGGTGTTCGCGCCGCAGGTGCTGTTCTACGGGCTTGCCGCCGTGCTGTACGGGGTTTTGCAGGCGCACCGGCGCTTCCTCGCCCCCGCGCTGGCGCCGCTGATCTCCAGCCTCGTCGTGGCCGGCGCGTACCTGGCCTACGTGCCGTTGAGCGCGGGAAGCACCGACGTCCGAGCCGTGCCTGCCGCAGCGGAGCTCGTGCTGTCCGTGGGCACGACTGCCGGGGTGGCTGCGCTGTGCCTGACCGCGCTCATACCGGTGCTGCGGATGCGGTTAGGGCTGCGGCCGACCCTGTCTTTTCCCCCGGGGGTGGGGGCGCGGGCCCGCGCGCTCGCGGTGTCGGCCCTGGTGCCGCTGGTGGCCATGCAGGCGACCCTGCTGGTGTCGATGTGGCTCGCCAACCACGGCGGCGGTGGGGGGACCGGGGTGCTGTACAGCTACGCGTGGGCCCTGTTCACCCTGCCCTACGGCGTGATCGCGGTGCCTATCGCCACGAGCGCGTTCACTGCTTTAGCGGAATACCACGGCCAGCAGGACCACGCCGGATACGACCGGGTGCTTGCGGTAGGGATGCGCGCCTGCCTGATCGCGGTGAGCGGCTCAGCCGTGGCTTTGGCGGCGGCCGCCGCCCCCCTGGCCCGGCTGTTCGCAGACGACCAGGCGGAAGCACTGCAGCAGGCGCTGCTCGCGTATGCGCCCGGGGTGGTTGCTTTCGGGGGCATGGCACTGCTCAGCCGGGCCTTGTATGCCGTGCACCGTGGACGGCTCGCCGCCGCAGCCCAGGTGGTGGGCTGGACGGTGGCGGCGGGCGCGTCCGCGACCGCGGTGGCGGTGTGCCCGCCAGAGCAGACTGTGGCCGCACTGGGGGCGGGCACGTCCCTGGGATTGGGGGTGGGGGTGGTGCTGCTCGGCGGAGCGGTGTGGCGGGTCAGAGGGCGGACAGCGTTCGCTTCCCTGGGGCGTACCGCTGCAGCGTGCCTGCTCGGCACGGTTGTGGGCTACGGGTGCGGGGCGGGGGTCTCCGCGCTGCTGCCTGCCGGGTCCCCGGGGGCCGCCATGGTTGCGGCTCTGCTGGCGGCGTTCGCCGCGGTGTTGGGCTACGGGGCGGCGGTGGCAGCGGTCGACGCCGCCGCGCTGCACGCGGTGCTGACCCGCCGTATGGGCGCGACAGACACCACGGAAAGGACAACGGGGTGAACGGGTTGCGGATTGCCTTGGTGTTAGCGACGAGCAGCGGGGGAGTGGGCAGCCATGTGCGGTCGCTGAGCCGCGGACTTGTGGCCCAGGGCCACCGGGTCGCGGTGGTGGGGCCGGAAGCGACCGAGCAGCGGTTCGACTTCACGGGGACAGGGGCGCGGTTCGCGCCGTTGGAGGTCGCTGACCGGCCGCGGCCGTTCCGTGACCTTGCCGCGCTGCTGCGGTTGAACGCTCTGCTCGCCGGGGCCGACGTGGTCCACGCGCACGGGGCGCGGGCCGGGGCGCTGGTGGCGTTGAGCGGTGCGGCTGCGCCGCTCGTGGTCACCATGCACAACGCTCCCCCAGCCGGGGGCGGGGCGTGGCTGTTCGGCCTCCTCGAACAGATCCTGGTGTGCCGCGCCGACCTGGTGCTGGGCGTGTCCAGCGACTTGGTGGAGCGGGCTCGGACGCGGGGGGCGCGGCGTGTGGCGCGCGCCCTCGTCCCTGCCCCGCCCGCTGCCCCTTCGGGACGGGACCCGGAGCAGATCCGGGCCGAGCTCGGGGTTGAGCCCGGGCAGCCTTTGCTGGTGACCGTGGCCCGGCTGGCCGAGCAGAAAGGACTGCCGGTGCTGCTGGATGCGGCGCGCGCGTGGGCGCGGCGCACCCCGTCCCCGCTGGTGGTCGTCGCTGGCGAGGGGCCGCTGCGGGAGTCGCTTACGGCGCGGATCACCGCCGAGAACCTCCCCGTGCGGCTGCTCGGCAACCGCGACGACGTCGCTGACCTGCTTGCCGCGGCCGACGTGTTCGTCCTGTCCAGCATGTGGGAGGGGCAGCCGCTGGTGGTGCAGGAGGCGCTGCGTGCCGGGGTGCCTGTGGTGGCCACGGACGCGGGAGGGGTCGCGGACTTGGTGGGAGACGCTGCGGTGCTGGTTCCCGTGGGGGATGCGGATGCGTTGGCTGACGGGGTAGTCCAGGTGTTGGACGATGAGGCGCGGGCGGCACGCATGCGGCTGCGTTCCCGGGCCGCAGCAGCCGTGCTTCCCCCGCCTGGTTCTGACTGTGCGCAGGTCATCAGCTACTATGCGGAACTCGTGGACCGGGCACGCACACGGTGAGGCCTGGCTCACTGTCGAGGAGGAGAAAAATATCGGGGACGGTGGTTCTCCGCACTCCGCAGCGATGGCATGATAGACCCCGATGCTGAACACGAGCTGAAATTTTTTCGGCTTCGTGCTTTCTGCAGTTCGGTAGGGGAGTATCCCTTCGCGACGGTGCCGTCACCACGGAACGCAACGGGGCGTTCCCGGTCCGTCGGTCCACACCATGGTGTTCGTGGATGGGAGAGACCTCCGGTTCTTGTCGTGCTCGCTTTTCGAGGCGGCCACCGTAACCGGAGAAGAGGATCCCTGACATGGACGCACCCTGGTGGGTCTGGCTGGCAACTATCGTCGGCATCGCCGTGATCCTGGTCGTCGACCTCGCTATCGTCGATCGCCCATGGAGTAAGAAGCGCGAGCCGAAGGAGTTCTCGCTCAAAGAGGCCTCGTGGTGGTCGGCCTTCTACATCGCGCTCGCCATCGTCTTCGGGATCGGCATCTGGTATTTCGCCGGGTGGGAGAAGGCCGGTGAGTACTTCGCCGGCTATGTCACCGAGAAGAGCCTGAGCGTCGACAACCTCTTCGTCTTCTACCTGATCCTCACCTCTTTCGCGGTGCCCAAGAAGTACCAGCATGAGGTGCTGCTGGTCGGCATCATGCTGGCGCTGGTCATGCGCGGCGTGTTCATCGCGGTCGGGGCGCAAGCGGTCAACGCGTGGAGCGAAGTCTTCTACCTGTTCGGCGCGTTCCTCATCTACACGGCGATCAAGATCGTCCGGGACAACGTCGCAGGCTCGGAGGAAGAGGAGACCAACTACACCGACAGTTTCGCGGTGCGCATGCTCCGCAAGGTGTGGCCGGTAACCGACAGCTACCACGGCCCCCGGCTGACCGTGAAACTCGACGGACGCCGTCACATCACCCCGATGTTCATGGTGATCGTCGCGGTCGGTGTCACCGACCTGATCTTCGCGGTCGACTCGATCCCAGCGATCTTCGGGCTCACCCAGGACGCCTACCTGGTGTTCACCGCGAACGCTTTCGCGCTGCTCGGGCTGCGGGTCCTGTACTTCCTGCTGGCCGGGTTGATGGACCGGCTGGCCTACATCAGCTGGGGCCTCGCCGCGATCATGGTGTTCATCGGCATCAAGATGCTCTTGCATGCCCTCCACGAGAACGGGGTCGACGTCCCCGAGGTCGGTACCAGCCTGTCGCTGGGCGTCATCCTCGGCGTGATGACCATCACGGTCATCGCGAGTGTGGTCAAGTCCCGCAGCGATATGCGGAAGTTGCAGGCTCGTGCCGGCGATATCACGCCCCGCGAGTGACCGCGCAGCTTCCCGCGACACCCGAAAATCGAACAGGCGTACCCATAGAATGGGGTCCCAGCCGGAATGAGGCCGGACCCCACGTGGTTGCTGTGGGCGAAGCTCCGGCGGTGGCGCTGCCGCATGCTCGCACGGGGCAGCGCGCCCTGTCGTACCGGTGGGCGCGGCAGTACAGGAAGTCTCGCGATACGCACCGCCGTGGTCCGACCGCACACCCTCGACGAGGAAGGATGAAGCGCACCGGCGTCCGGGACGGTCCCGGGGCCACGCGCGAAGAACTATGGCCGATCGTCTGGTGATCCGCGGGGCCCGCGAACACAACTTGAAGAACGTCTCCCTGGAACTGCCCCGCGACTCGATGATCGTGTTTACCGGGCTGTCCGGTTCAGGGAAGTCGTCGCTGGCCTTCGACACGATCTTCGCTGAGGGGCAGCGCAGGTACGTGGAGTCGCTCTCCGCGTACGCCCGCCAGTTCCTCGGCCAGATGGACAAGCCCGCCGTCGACTTCATCGAGGGCCTGTCTCCCGCGGTTTCCATCGACCAGAAGTCCACGAGCCGCAACCCGCGCTCTACGGTCGGCACCATCACGGAGGTGTACGACTACCTGCGGCTGCTGTGGGCGCGGATCGGAAAGCCGCACTGTCCCCGCTGCGGCCGCCAGATCGCCCCGCAGACCCCGCAGCAGATCGTGGACCGGGTGTTGGAACTGCCGGAGGGCACCCGTTTCCAAGTGCTGGCGCCCGTGGTGCGGGGGCGGAAAGGCGAGTACACGGAACTGTTCCAGAGCCTGCAGGCCAAAGGGTTCACCCGGGCGCGGGTCGACGGTGTGCTCGTGCGGTTGGACGAGGCGCCGGAGCTCAAACGGTACGAGACTCACGACATCGCTGTCGTGGTGGACCGGCTCAGCGTCAAACCCACGGCGAGTCAACGGCTGGCCGACTCGGTGGAGACCGCGCTGCAGTTGGCGGGCGGCACCATCATCGTGGAGTTCGTGGACCTGCCCGAGGACGATCCCGGGCGGGAGCGGATCTACTCTGAGCACCTGTACTGCCCCTACGACGACCTGTCGTTCGAAGAGCTTGAGCCGCGGTCCTTCTCCTTCAACTCGCCGTACGGGGCCTGCCCGGAATGCACCGGGCTGGGCACCCGACTGGAGGTCGACGCGGAACTGGTCGTCCCCGACCCCACGAAGACCCTTGCTGAAGGCGCGATCGCTCCGTGGAGCAGCGGCAGCCCCAGCGACTACTTCCTCCGCCTCATGCAGGCGTTGGGTGAGGCCATGGGGTTCGACTTGGACACCCCGTGGGAGAAGCTGCCGCGCAAAGCACGCCAGGCCCTGCTCACCGGTTACGACACCCAGGTCCACGTCAGCTACCGCAACCGGTACGGGCGGCGGCGCGCCTACTACACCGATTTCGAGGGAGTCGTCAACTGGATCCGCCGCCGCCACGCGGAGAGCGACAGCGAGCTCGTGCGGGAGCGGCTTGAAGGCTACATGCGGGTCGTGCCGTGCCCCGCATGCCAGGGCAGCAGGCTCAAACCGGAAGCCCTCGCGGTGACCGTCGGCGGCAAGTCCATCGCCGAGGTCAGCGCGATGCCGCTGGGGGAGTGCGCGGACTTCTTCGCGTCGCTGGAACTGTCCGACCGCGACCGGACGATCGCCGCCCAAGTCCTCAAGGAGATCAACGCCCGGCTCGGCTTCCTTCTCGACGTGGGCCTGGACTATCTCACCCTCAGCCGGGCCGCAGCCACCCTGTCTGGTGGGGAGGCCCAGCGGATCCGGCTGGCCACCCAGATCGGCTCCGGGCTGGTCGGGGTGCTCTACGTCCTCGACGAGCCGTCGATCGGACTGCACCAGCGGGACAACTTCCGGCTGTTGGAGACGTTGCAGCGGCTGCGGGACCTCGGCAACACGCTCATCGTCGTCGAGCACGACGAGGACACGATCCGCGTCGCGGACTGGGTGGTCGACATCGGCCCGGGCGCCGGGGAGCACGGCGGCCAGGTCGTCGTGTCCGGGACCGTGAAGGAACTGCTGGAGCACCCCGAGTCGATCACGGGACAGTACCTGTCGGGGCGGCGGACGATCCCGGTGCCTGAGAAGCGGCGGCCCCGCGATCCCAAGCGGCAGCTCGTCGTCAAAGGCGCCCGCGAGAACAATCTGCGCGATATCGACGTCGCGTTCCCGCTGGGGGTGTTCACTGCCGTCACCGGGGTGTCCGGGTCGGGCAAGTCCACCCTGGTCAACGAGATCCTGTACAAGGCGCTGGCCAAGGAGCTGCACGGGGCGCGCGACGTGCCCGGGCGGCACACGCGGATCAACGGGGTGCACCTGGTGGACAAGGTCGTCCACGTCGATCAGAGCCCGATCGGCCGGACCCCGCGGTCGAACCCGGCAACCTACACCGGGGTGTTCGACCACATCCGCAAACTGTTCGCGCAGACGACAGAAGCGAAGGTCCGCGGCTACCAGCCGGGCCGGTTCTCCTTCAACGTCAAGGGGGGCCGCTGCGAAGCGTGCGCGGGCGACGGCACGATCAAGATCGAAATGCAGTTCCTCCCGGACGTCTACGTGCCGTGCGAGGTCTGCCACGGCGCCCGGTACAACCGCGAGACGCTCGACGTGCACTACAAGGGCAAGAACATCGCGGACGTGCTGGATATGCCGATCACTGAGGCGCTGGAGTTCTTCGAGTCGATCAGCGCGATCCGCCGCCACTTGCAGACCTTGCACGACGTGGGGTTGGGCTATGTGCGGCTCGGACAGCCTGCCACCACCCTGTCGGGCGGGGAGGCCCAGCGGGTGAAGCTCGCCACCGAGCTGCAGCGCCGCTCTACCGGGCGCACCGTGTACATCCTGGACGAACCGACCACGGGACTGCACTTCGCTGACATCGAGAAACTGTTGAACGTGCTGGGACGGCTCGTGGATGCGGGCAACACCGTCATCGTGATCGAGCACAACCTCGACGTCATCAAGACCGCCGACTACCTCATTGACATGGGGCCGGAAGGCGGGTCGCGCGGCGGCACGGTGGTGGTGACAGGAACCCCGGAAGAGGTTGCCCAGCATCCGGAGAGCCACACCGGCCACTTCCTCCGCGCGATTCTCCGCTGACCGGCAGCCGGCGGGCCGGGGCGGTGTGGCGCCCTGCCTCGGGAATGCGGGCACGCGCGACAGGGCGCGCGGGGCGCGGCGGGGCCCGTGGGGTGGGCGTCTCCGTTCGTGGCGTGGGGCGATGCCTCGAGGGTGGGGTCGGACCATTATGGTGGGGTTGGTCCCCGTCGTGGCGCGGCTGCTCAGCTGGGCGTGCGGCAGAGCCCTCCGGCGCGGCCGGGGCCGGTGCCGGGGGAGGCGGTGGGGAGCTGCGGGACCCCGTGCCGGTCTACTCTCAGATCCGTACTACATTGCGTAGTAGATCTGTTCGACCATTTCAGGGAGCTTGGAGATGACAACGGAGCCGTCACCGCGTGTTTGCCGGATCAGCCGTCGCGCAATGCTGGCGGGGACGGGCGCTGCGGGAGCGGTGGCGCTCACCGCGACCGGCTGCGGGACCACGCCGAAGCCGCAGGATGCGCTGCGCGGCACTGTAGTGGCGCAGACCACGGACGTCCCCGAAGGCGGCGGGCTGCTGCTGATGGACGCCAAGCTGGTGATCACCCAGCCTGAACCAGGCACGTTCCTCGCGTTCAGTGCTTCGTGCACCCACGGGGGCTGTACGGTCCAGGAAGTCACCACGGAGATCCTCTGCCTGTGCCACCACAGCAAGTTCGGGCTCGACGGTGAGGTGCTCCAGGGGCCGGCCGTCGACCCCTTGGAGCAGTTCGAAGTGAAGGTGGAGGGGACCGACATCATCCTGGTCTGAGCGGAACAGCCAGGCTTAGTCGGTCTTGGTGCGTGCAGTGTCGTCCGGGGCGGGGGCGGCGGAAGGCTGGCGGGGCGCTCCAGTGGGCACCACCGCGGGGTAACGCTGGTCTTCGCCGTCCATGCCCGTGAATTGGGTGCGGTTGCGCGGAAGGGCTTCAGGGAAGTTCTCCCGGATGTAGGTGAGCATGTGCTCACGCAACTGCACCATGAGGGTCCACCGGGCGCTGGAGTCGGCGGCGGTCACTGTGGCGCGGAGCTCCACCAGACCCGAGTCGAGGATGTCGGTGACGTCGAGCGACCAACTGCGACCGTCCCACTGGGGGTGGTTGGTCACAAACGACTCCACTTCGGCGCGGAGCCGGTCCACTGGGACCTCCCAGTCGACTCGGAACATCACCACGCCCGTGATGTTGCTGCCGTGCTTGGTCCAGTTTTCGAAGGGTTGCGTGGTGAAGTAGGACACGGGGAAGATCAGTCGGCGCTCGTCCCAGATGCGCACGGTCACGTTGGTGAGCGTCAGTTCTTCGACCCGGCCCCATTCGCCTTCTACAACGACCACGTCGTTGATGCGCAGCGAGTCGCTGAAGGCCAGTTGCAGTCCGGCGAACATGTTGCCCAGCGTGGCCTGAGCGGCCACACCGGCGATGATGCCGATCAGACCGGCGGACGCCAGAATACCGGCACCGAGTGCGGCGACCGCGGGGAAGGTGAACAGGATCGCTGCGACGGCGAGCAGGCCCAGCACGGTGGCCACCACCCGCCGCAGGAGCCGCACCTGGGTCTGCAGGCGGCGGGAGCGGCGGTCAGCGTCGCCGTTGCGCGCCGACAGGCGCGCCAGGATCATGTCGGTGACCGCGTAGGCCATGGTCAGCCCCAGCCACGTCAGCGACGCGATCATCGCGATGCGCATGCCGTGCTGGAAGATCGGATACCAGAACTTGGGGTTCTCAAACCCTCGCGCGTCGGGGATCGCCAGGTTGATCCCGATGACGATAGCCGCCGCGTACGCGGAGTATCGGCAGCGTCGCACCAGGTGCTCGGCCATGGCCCACACTCTGGAGAGCTGGTGGGTCAGTAACCAGTGCAGCACCGTGACCAGGAACACGGAGATGGCGACGGCGATGCCTACTGCAACCCAGTTGCCGAGTGACATCACTGGAGGGGCCCCCTTGTGCGACGTTGAGAAGAAAAAGAAAAGGGATACAACGCAGACAGGGACAACCTAGAACATCCCTATGCCGATCTGTGACCGTTCCTAGGGTGAGCCGTGACACCGCGGAGTGTCCTCCCAGAGGATCGGCATTCCAGCGCGTAGGGTCTGCCGCGGGGAACCCTGCCCGGGAGCCTTGACGTTGTCTCCACGCGGAGCCCGGGGCGTCGCGCCCTGTCCCCTGGGGCTTCCGGCGATACCGCTGACCGCTGGGGTGCGGCCAACGGTATGTCTGGGAGTACGCACTAAAGAATGGGAGGGGAGGCTCCAGGACGCTGCGTCCGCGGGGCCTGTTCCGCTTCCCGGAGTCCACCCCCGCCTGGGGCGGGGAGCACTGATGAGGGAAACCCGATGACCGTCCGCCCGACTTTGCGTCCGAAGCCCGGATCGATCCCCACCGATCCGGGGGTCTACCGTTTCCGGGACGAGCACGGCCGTGTGATCTACGTCGGCAAGGCGAAGAACCTGCGGGCCCGCCTGTCCTCGTACTTCCAGGATTTCAGCGCGCTGCACCCCCGCACCCAGACCATGATCTCCACCGCCGCCGACGTCGACTGGACGGTGGTGAACACCGAGGTGGAGGCCCTGCAACTGGAGTATTCCTGGATCAAGGAGTACTCTCCGCGGTTCAATGTCCGCTACCGCGACGACAAAAGCTACCCCTACTTGGCGGTGACCCTCAACGAAGAGTTCCCCCGGGTGCAGGTGATGCGCGGGGCCCGCCGCCGCGGGGTGCGCTACTTCGGGCCCTACTCCTATGCGTGGGCGATCCGCGACACCGTCGACCTGCTGCTCCGCGTGTTCCCGGTGCGCACCTGCTCGGCTGGGGTGTTCAAACGCGCTCGGTCCAGTGGCCGCCCTTGCCTGCTGGGCTATATCGACAAGTGCTCTGCCCCGTGCGTGGGGCGGATCGGCGTGGAGGAGTACCGGGCGCTCGCCGAGGATTTCTGCGCTTTCATGGCAGGGGAGACCGGCCGGTTCCTGCGGCAGTTGGAAGCCGAGATGAAACAGGCGGCGGCCGCGCAGGAGTACGAGCGTGCCGCCCGGATCCGTGACGATATCCAGGCGCTGCGCACGGTCATGGAGAAGCAGGCGGTGGTGCTCGGGGACAGCACCGACTGCGACGTGATCGCGATCGCCGAGGACCAGTTGGAAGCCGCGGTCCAAGTGTTCTACGTGCGCGGCGGCCGGATCCGCGGGGAGCGCGGCTGGGTGGTGGACAAAGTCGAGGACGTCTCCACGGGGAAACTCGTCGAGCAGTTCCTGGCCCAGACGTACGGGGGTGCCGACGATGAGGAGTCCACCACGGCGATTCCCCGCGAAGTGCTGGTGTCGGCCGAGCCCGCCGACCGGGACGCGGTCGTCGCCTGGCTGTCGAAGCGGCGCGGCGCGGCCGTGGATGTGCGGGTCCCCCAGCGCGGCGACAAACGGGCCCTCATGGAGACCGTGCTCAAAAACGCGGAGCAGACCCTGGCCCGCCACAAGAGCCAGCGCGCTTCCGACTTGACGACCCGGTCCAAAGCCCTGGCGGAGATCGCGGAGGCGCTCGGTCTGGCGGAGGCGCCGCTGCGCATCGAATGCTTCGACATCTCCACCCTGCAGGGGGAGCACACTGTGGCGTCCATGGTGGTGTTCGAAGACGGTCTGGCCCGCAAGTCCGAGTACCGGCGGTTCAGTATCCGCGGGGCGGAAGGCGCGGACAGTGACGTGGCCGCGATGTACGAGGTCATCAGCCGGCGGTTCACCCGTTACCTGGAGGAGAGCCAGCGTGTCGGCGAACTGGACACGCTGGGGGAGAGCGGTGCGCCGCAGGGGGCGGAGCGGAAGGCCCCCCGTTTCGCCTATCCCCCTAACCTCGTCGTCGTGGACGGCGGCCGTCCGCAGGTCGCGGCTGCCCAGCGGGCCTTGGACGATCTGGGGATCGAGGATGTGGCGGTCTGCGGGCTGGCGAAACGCTTGGAGGAAGTGTGGTTGCCCGGGGAAGAGGACCCGATCATCCTGCCGCGGACGAGTGAGGGGCTCTACCTGCTGCAGCGTGTGCGAGACGAGGCGCACCGGTTTGCGATCTCCTACCATCGACGCAAGAGAGCGAAGGCGCTGACAGCCAGCGTGCTGGATGACATCCCCGGGCTGGGGCCGGTCCGCCGCGCCGCTCTGCTGAAGCATTTCGGGTCGGTGCGGCGGCTGGCGCAGGCCACGGCCGCGGAGATCGCTGAGGTGCCGGGGATCGGGGAGCGGACCGCGCAGACTATCTACGAGCGGCTCACGAGCGTGGAGGGCGGACAGCGGACACAACCGGAGAACAGCAAGGCAGACGAGTGAGACTACGAGGGGAAGAACACGTGGCGACCAGTCGAGGAGACGATCTCCTGCCAGAGATTGTCGTCGTGACGGGCATGTCGGGGGCCGGGCGGAGCACCGCGGCGCGGGCACTGGAGGACCTCGACTGGTTCGTCGTCGACAACCTGCCGCCGGCCCTGCTGCCGACCATGATTGATCTGGCGGCGCGCACCCGAGGCGCCGTGCCCCAGATCGCCGCGGTCGTGGACGTGCGCAGCATGGCGTTCACCGAGGACCTGCTGTCCACCGTGGAGGATTTGCGGAGCCGCGGGATCGGGGCCCGCGTCGTGTTTTTGGAGGCGTCAGACGAGACGCTGGTGCGCCGCTTCGAGAGTGTGCGCCGTCCCCACCCGCTGCAGGGGGACGGGCGGTTGACCGACGGGATCAGCCGGGAGCGGGAACTGCTGCGGTCGATCCGCGGCGAGGCTGACCTGGTGGTCGACACGTCCCAGCTCAACGTGCACCAGCTCAAGGCGAAGATGGTGGGGTTTTTCGGGAAGGCCCGGGAGACCCGACTGCGCGCCAATGTGGTGTCTTTCGGATACAAGCACGGACTTCCGGTCGACGCCGACCTGGTGTTGGACTGCCGCTTCTTGCCCAACCCGCACTGGGTGCCGGAGCTGCGCCCGCTGACCGGGCAGGACGAGCCGGTGCGCGACTATGTGCTGGCCCAGCGCGGCGCCAAGGAGATGCTCGACTCCTATACCGAAGTGCTGCGGCTGTTGGTCTCCGGATACCAGCGGGAGGGTAAGCACTACATGACGCTTGCGGTGGGATGCACTGGAGGCAAGCACCGGAGCGTCGCCATGTCGGAACAGCTTGCCGCACGCTTGCGTGACGAAGGAGTCGAGGTGAACATCATCCACCGGGACCTGGGACGCGAGTAGGCGGCGGCGCGGCGGCGAGGGCCGCTCCACAGTGCCCGGGGCTGGGAGGAGCCGGGAGGGAATGAGGGGCGCGTAGACCGATGGCGGGTTACGAGGACGCTTGGGAGAAGCCGCACAGTGAGCACGACGCTGCCGAACCGCCGCGCGTGGTTGCGCTCGGCGGAGGGCACGGACTGTACGCGTCGTTATCCGCGTTACGCCGGGTCACCACTGACGTCACCGCGATCGTCACGGTTGCTGACGACGGGGGGTCCAGTGGGCGGCTGCGCCGCGAGCTGGGGGTGCTGCCTCCCGGGGACCTGCGGATGGCGCTGGCTGCGCTGTGCGGTGACGACGAGTGGGGCAGCACCTGGAGTGAAGTCGTGCAGCACCGGTTCCGATCCGAGGGTGAACTGCACGGCCACGCGGTAGGCAACCTGCTCATCGTCGCGCTGTGGGAACTGTTGGGTGACTCGGTGGCCGCCTTGGACTGGGTGGGCCAGTTGCTGGGCGCGCACGGCCGGGTGCTGCCCATGTCGTCGGTGCCGTTGGACATCGTCGCCGAAGTGGAGGGCGCCGACCCGGAGCGCCCGGACGAGGTGGTGACGGTGCGCGGGCAGGTGGCCTGTGCCAGTACTCGGGGACGAGTGCGGTCGATTTCGCTGATTCCGGAGCGGCCGCCGGTGCCGAGCCAGGTGATCCGGGCTGTGCACGAGGCCGACTGGGTGGTGTTCGGTCCGGGGTCGTGGTTCACCAGCGTGCTTCCGCACCTGCTCGTGCCGGATTTGGCGCGGGCGCTGGTGACGACGAAGGCCCGGCGCCTTGTGGCGCTCAACTTGTCTCCGCAACGGGGAGAGACGGACGGGTTTGCCGCGCACACCTACCTGGAGGTGCTTGCCGACCACGCCCCTGACTTGCGGGTGGACGTGGTGCTGGCGGACCGCAAAGGGGTGGAGGACACGGTGCGGCTGGAGCAGGTCTCCGCGGAACTGGGCGCCCGGCTGGTGGTGGCCGACCTGGCGGTCGACGACGGCTCACCGCGGCATGATCCGGATCGGTTCGCAGCGGCGTTCGATCAGATCTTCGCCAGCTAAGCGGGTTTGATCGCAAACTCGGGAAAGTGCGGAGTGTCGGAACGGTCAAGGGGCCAGACACACGCACGGAGGACATGGAGTTGGCGGCGTGGCCAAGTAGTCTGCCCGAAAGGGCGCTGCTTGGCCGCGGCGCGCGCATGTGCGTTCTACAGGGGGAAGGGGCCGCATCTATGGCGATGACCGGCGTGGTGAAGGACGAGTTGAGCCGACTGACCGTTCTCAAGCCATGCTGCCGCAAAGCGGAAGTCTCGACGATTCTGCGTTTCACCGGCGGACTGCATCTGGTCGGCGGACGTATTGTGATCGAATCCGAACTTGATACCGGGGTGGCTGCGCGTCGGCTGCGCAAGGACATCGCTGAGGTGTTCGGACACGAGTCCGAGGTGCTGGTGCTGTCTCCGAGCGGGCTGCGCAAGGGGAACCGCTATGTGGTGCGGGTCATCAAGGAGGGGGAGAGCCTCGCCCGGCAGACAGGGCTGATCGACAGCAATGGCCGCCCGGTGCGCGGCCTGCCTCGCCATGTGGTGGCGGGTGGGGTGTGCGATGCAGAGTCGGCGTGGCGTGGCGCGTTCATCGCTCACGGGTCGTTGACTGAGCCGGGACGGTCTATGTCGTTGGAGGTCACCTGCCCGGGGCCGGAGGCGGCGCTGGCTCTGGTGGGGGCGGCGCGCCGGCTGAAGGTGCACGCCAAGGCCCGTGAGGTGCGCGGCGTGGACCGGGTGGTGGTGCGCGACGGGGATTCGATCAGTGCGATGCTGACGCGGCTCGGCGCCCATCAGAGCGTGCTGGCGTGGGAGGAGCGGCGGATGCGCCGCGAGGTGCGGGCGACCGCTAACCGGCTGGCGAACTTTGACGATGCGAACCTGCGGCGGAGCGCGCGGGCCGCGGTGGCGGCGGGGGCCCGGGTACAGCGCGCGTTGGAGATTCTCGCTGACGATGCCCCTCCCCACTTGGTGGCCGCGGGCAAGCTGCGCTTGAAGCACAAGCAGGCGTCGCTGGAGGAGCTGGGCCAGCTTGCTGACCCGCCGTTGACCAAGGACGCTATTGCGGGCCGGATCCGGCGGTTGCTGGCGATGGCGGACAAGCGTGCGGCTGATTTGGGGATCCCCAACACCGAGGCGAGCCTGACACCCGACATGCTCGTTCCATAGTGTGAGGATGATCACAATATATATCCGAGAGTAGTCATTTGGTCACTCTCGGATAGGGCGTGGGGTGGTAGAAGGGGAAAGTAGCCCAATGGCCGGTCAACATCCCTCGTTAATGCGCCCGTAATAAAGTGTGAACCTTTTTCTGGAAATGCCCACACTTTCACGAGCTGCGGAAACGATGGTGGTGGGTGGGGAAGAATACGGTCTAATGGTCTATACCTTTGAGGTGTGAGGGTGCCAGTATTGGCCCCGACGGGACAGCCCGCGCCGTAGCAGATCCGGCTCCGGCGGCTCGGAACGCGGACGATAGGCTCGCCCCGACGAAACGCACACTGTTTTCCACGGTCCGACGCGTACGCGTCGGAAACAAGCGTCGACGACGCAGACGACACGTGAGGAGAATGGTTCCGTGACCATCCGTGTAGGTGTAAACGGATTCGGACGAATCGGCCGTAACTTCTGGCGGGCGGTTCAGGCCGCCGGCGGCAGCGATGTCGAAATCGTGGCGGTCAACGACCTCACCGACAAGGCCACCCTGGCGCACCTGCTCAAGTACGACACGGTGCTGGGCACCCTGCCGGGCGAGGTCGAGGTCGGCGAGGACAGCATCACGGTCGGCGGCACCACCATGAAGGCGCTCGCCCAGCGCGACCCGGCTCAGCTCCCGTGGGGCGACCTCGGGGTGGACATCGTCGTGGAGTCCACTGGCTTCTTCACCAAGGCTGAGGACGCGAAGAAGCACCTCGACGCCGGCGCCAAGAAGGTCATCATCTCCGCCCCCGCCAAGGGCGAGGACCTGACGGTCGTCATGGGCGTCAACGACGACAAGTACGACCCGGCCAACCACCACATCCTGTCCAACGCCTCCTGCACCACCAACTGCGTGGCGCCGATGGCGAAGACCCTGATGGAGAACTTCGGCATCGTCAAGGGTCTGATGACCACGGTGCACGCCTACACCAACGACCAGGTCATCCTGGACTACCCGCACAAGGACCTGCGCCGTGCCCGGGCCGCCGCGCAGAACATCATCCCGACCACCACCGGTGCCGCCAAGGCCACCGCTCTGGTGCTGCCCGAGCTGAAGGGCAAGCTCGACGGCCTGGCGATGCGGGTGCCGGTGCCGGACGGCTCGGTGACCGACCTGGTGGTCACGCTGGAGCGCGAAGTCACCAAGGAAGAGGTCAACGCCGCCTTCAAGGCTGCGGCCGAGGGCGCGCTCAAGGACATCCTGGTCTACACCGAGGACCCGATCGTCTCCTCCGACATCGTCGGCACCCCGGCGTCCTGCACCTTCGACGCCAGCCTCACCATGGCCTTCGGCACCCAGGTCAAGGTCGTCGGCTGGTACGACAACGAGTGGGGCTACTCCAACCGCCTGGTCGACCTGGTCAAGCTGGTCGGCTCCAACCTCTGACCCGCGCCGCGTACGGCATCGGCGACGCCCTCGCCACCGGCCCACGCACGGCCGGACGGGGGCGTCGCCGCCCCATGGAGCCCACCTTCTGCCAGAAAGAGAAGTCACGATATGCGGACGATCGAGGATCTCGACGTCGCGGGCAAGCGCGTCTTCGTCCGAGCCGATCTCAACGTGCCGCTCGACGGTGACCGCATCACCGACGACGGTCGTATCCGGGCCAGCCTGCCCACCATCACTGCACTGCGCGAGCGGAACGCGCGCGTGATCATCGGCGCCCACTTGGGCCGCCCCAAAGGCAAGGTCGACCCTGCCTACTCGCTGACGCCGGTCGCCGCCCGCCTGGGCGAGCTGCTGGGCACCGAGGTGCGCTTCGCCTCCGACACCGCAGGCGAATCCGCCCAGGCCATCAGCCGCGAGCTGGCCGACGGCGAGGTCGCCCTCGTGGAGAACCTGCGTTTTGAGCCGGGCGAGACCAGCAAGGACGACGCCGAACGCGGTGAGTTCGCCGATCGGCTCGCCGCACTGGCTGAGCTGTACGTCGGCGACGGTTTCGGCGCCGTGCACCGCAAGCACGCCAGCGTCTACGACCTGCCGAAGCGTCTGCCGCACGCCGCCGGCGGACTGGTGCTGGCCGAAGTCAGCGTGCTGCGCAAGCTGACCGAGTCCCCGCAGCGCCCCTACGTGGTCGTACTGGGCGGCTCCAAGGTCTCCGACAAACTCGGCGTCATCGACAACCTGCTCAACACCGCCGACCGCATCCTCATCGGCGGCGGCATGGCCTACACCTTCCTCGCCGCGCAGGGCTACGAGGTGGGCGCCAGCCTGCTGGAGCGGGACCAGATCGACACCGTCAAGGGGTACCTGCGCCGGGCTGAGGAGCGCGGTGTGGAACTCGTGCTCCCGGTGGACGTGGTGGCCGCAGAGAAGTTCGCTGCGGACGCCGCCCACGACGTGGTCGACGTCCGGGAGATCCCCGCGGACCGGATGGGGCTGGACATCGGACCGGCCTCGGCTGAGCTCTTCGCGTCGAAACTGGCGGACGCCGCGACCGTGTTCTGGAACGGCCCGATGGGCGTGTTCGAAATGGAGCCGTACGCGAAGGGCACCCGCTCCGTGGCGCAGGCCCTAGCCGACTCCTCGGCGTTCACCGTGGTCGGCGGGGGCGACTCGGCCGCAGCCGTCCGGGCACTCGGCTTCGACGAGAAGGCGTTCAGCCACATCTCCACCGGTGGCGGTGCCAGCCTGGAGTACCTCGAAGGAAAGACCCTGCCCGGCATCGCGGCATTGGAGGAATAGGACGACATGGCAACCGCCAAGCGCAAGCCGCTGATTGCGGGTAACTGGAAGCTGAACAACAACCACCTCGAGGCCATCGCGCTGGTGCAGAAGATGGCCTTCGCCCTCAACGACGCCGACTACGACGCCGCAGACATCGCGGTTCTGCCGCCGTTCACCGCGATCCGCAGCGTGCAGACCCTGGTGGAAGGGGACAAACTGCGGATCACCTACGGTGCCCAGGACATCTCCCAGCACGAGAAGGGCGCCTACACCGGTGAAGTGTCCGGCCCGATGCTGGCCAAACTCAACTGCACGTACGCGCTGGCCGGGCACTCGGAGCGGCGCGAATACCACCACGAGGACGACGCGGTCGTCAACGCGAAAGTCAAAGCGGCCTTCGCCAGCGGCATCACGCCCATCCTGTGCCTGGGTGAAGGGTTGGAGGTCCGCAAGGCGGGACGCCACGTCGAGCACACCCTCGCCCAGTTGGAAGGCGCGCTCAAGGGCGTGACCGAGGAGCAAGTCCGCACCCTGGTCGTGGCCTACGAGCCGGTGTGGGCGATCGGTACCGGCGAAGTCGCCACGCCCGAGGACGCCCAGGAGGTGTGCGCGGCGCTGCGCAAGCGGATTGGTGAACTGTACTCCCCTGAGGCCGCACAGCAGACCCGCATCCTCTACGGCGGGTCGGTGAAGAGCGGCAACGTCGCAGCGATCATGGCGCAAGCAGACGTTGACGGCGCGCTGGTCGGCGGTGCGAGCCTGGACGCTGACGAGTTCGTCAAGCTGATCCGCGCCGCGGTCCAGGGCTGAGCCTGTGCCGTCGGCGGGTCGTCCGCGCGCGGTGCGGCTCGCCGACGGCGCCGTCAGCGGAGTTGTTCACACTGAATGGCACTGGGGCCTACAGTGTCAGGGGTAAAATCAGGTAATGTTCCCGATACCCTGTCCGGGGTTCCGCTTTCCCTCACACACTGCGGGACCGGACGGAGGTTCTGGTCGTTCGGATTCCCCCTCGTTGGGGTCGAGTTGCGGGTGAGCGTGTGATTATCGTCGGTCTCTCTATTGCCTTGATGGTCGTCAGCGTACTGATGATCATGCTGGTGCTGCTCCACAAGGGTAAAGGCGGCGGCCTCTCCGACCTGTTCGGTGGCGGCGTCACCTCTTCCTTGGGGGGCTCATCGGTGGTGCAGCGCAACCTTGACCGGTTGACGATCGCCACCGGGCTTGTCTGGATCGTCGGTATCGTCGCGCTCGGCCTGCTCATTCTCCGACAGGGCTAGTCACAGCATCGCGATCCTACGCCCGCAGGGCCTGGCACGCGCTCGGTGCTGTGTGCGTTCTGCGGCGCGTGCGGCGGGCTTGCCGGGCACATCACGCTGAAGGAGTTTTTCGTGGGTAGTGGCAGTGCCATCCGTGGCAGCCGCGTTGGTGCCGGCCCGATGGGTGAGGCCGAGCGTGGTGAGGCGGCCCCGCGGATTCGTGTCGCGTTCTACTGCGCCAACAAGCACCAAGTGGTTCCGAGCTTCGCGCACGATGCTCAGATCCCTGATGAGTGGGACTGCCCCCGTTGTGGTTTCCCCGCCGGTAAGGACCCCGAGAACCCTCCGGCCCCTCCGAAGACCGAACCCTACAAGACGCATCTGGCCTACGTGAAAGAGCGGCGTAGCGAAGCCGACGGCGAGGCCATCCTGCAAGAGGCGATCGCTAAGCTCCGTGCGGAGCGCGCTGCGATGTCGTCTGCTTTGAAGTCGTTCACTGACTGAGACTGAGCGTGGGCGGACGGACCACGCGGTCAGTATCCGGGTCTGTCCTTGCGCTCGCCGATTCTTCTGGGACGTGCGACCAGGTCTCAGATGCCCCCGTCGGATGTCCGGCGGGGGCACTGGCGTGTCTGGGCCCGGATCGGGTCTTGCGCTGTCTGCGGCTGCCGTGGCGGGAATCCCGGCGCTGTGCGCTCCGCTGCCCGCGATAGGCCGGACAGCGGAGCGGTGCCGTCCCGCGTGCGATGCGCCGGGGCGGCTCTTTTTTCTTGCTGGGTGAGGACGGCTGCCCGCCGGGACTCCTGTGGAGGGGGAGTGCCGCGGTCTGCGGCGTGCGCTTCGTACCGTCTGCGAGCGACCCGCGTCTGCCGCGCAGCATCGGCTGGTATGCCCGGCGGGTGATGCGCCGGGCACTGCCTCATTCCCGGTCTCACCTCGCAAAGTCGCGCACAAGACAGACAACTGCGACAATGCTCATGATCGTGCAAACGCATGAGCAGTCGGGTAGATACGGGCGTTAGCGGACGTGTTGAATGGACCCTGGCAGTGGTCCACCACGACCGTGACGAAGACCTTCCCCACACCCGTGCGTGTCCGTCCCACGCACGGAACGACGGGCGCCCCCGATCCGTCCTGGAGGGCGCCCGTCACGTTCTTCGCCGGCTTTGCCGCGAAGAAGAGCGGGCAACCGGGCAGCACCCCCACAAGGGGTGGTTCCCGGGAGTGGAGTGTCCGCACGAAGGGCCACGACGCTGTCTTGGCACAGTCGACACGGGGGCACCCGCCGTAACGGACGGAACGGTTCGGGACACTGGCATCAAAGGCATGCGCTACTGCGCCCCGACAGTCAGGACCCAGCGACGATGAGGAGCGACCCGTGAGCGACACTTTCGACCGGTTGTGGGCTGGTCTCGCCCCACTGGGACGCGACCGCACTACCGGAGGCTACCGGCGCCTCTCGTGGACACCCGTCGACGCCGAGCTGCGGGCCTGGTTCACCAGTGAGGCTCAAGCCCGCGGGATGACAGTGGAGGCCGACGGCAACGGCAACCTGTGGGCCTGGTGGCCAGAGGCCGGTCCCGACGCTGTCGTCACCGGGTCGCACCTGGACTCGGTTCCCAACGGCGGCGGGTACGACGGTCCGCTCGGAGTCGTCAGCGCGCTGGCTGCCGTTGATGAACTCAAACAGCGCGGTCTGCGTCCGCAGCGTCCGCTGGCAGTCGTGGTGTTCGTGGAGGAAGAGGGCGCCCGGTTCGGCGTGCCGCGGCTCGGATCCCGGCTGCTCACCGGGGCCATCACCGCGGAACGGGTCCGTGGTCTCACCGACGCCGACGGGGTCACCTGGGCCCGGGCGATGACCGAGGCCGGTTTGGATCCGGAGCGGATGGGCGCCGACCCCGAGCGGTTGGCGCGCATCGGCGTCTTCGTGGAACTCCACATTGAGCAGGGCCGTTTCCTCGCCCACCACGGGGTTCCGGTCGGGGTGGGCGCCACGGTCTGGCCGCACGGCCGGTGGCGACTGGACTTCTCCGGGCAGGCCGACCATGCCGGAACCACGCGGATCGCCGATCGCAACGACCCCATGCTGCCGTTCGCGGAGACGGTGAGCGCAGTCCGCCGGGCCGCACTCGAACACGATGCGGTGGCTACGGTGGGACGAGTGTGGCTCACCCCCAACACCAGCAATTCCATTCCGTCCCGGGTACGCGCCTGGTTGGATGCGCGCGCCCCCCAGGAAGCCACGCTGCGTGCCATGGTGCACGACATCGATATGGCGGCCCGGGTGGCCGCGGCCGAGCACGGGGTCAGCCTCAGCAGTTTTCAGGAGTCGTTCTTCCCCCGGGTGGATTTTCCCCGGGAACTGTGCCACCGGTTGGCTGCCCTGGTCGGCGGGGAGACACCTGCTCCGCTGCTGTCCACCGGTGCGGGACACGATGCGGCGATCCTTGCGTCAGCGGTGCCCGCGAGCATGCTCTTCGTCCGCAACCCCACGGGTATTTCGCATGCTCCCGAGGAGCGCGTTGATCCCGCGGACTGCCATGCGGGAGTCGCCGCCCTCACCGAGGTGCTCGCCGATCTCACCGAGGCGAAACGCCACTGAGCGCACAGCACTGTATCGGAAAGCCCGCGGGGACAGCCGGGCTGCTGCCGTTGGCGAGCACGCGGCGGGATGAAGGGCGCTCCTGGACGGTGTTCCGGGGCAGCCGCCAGGCGCCGGAGGCAGTCCGGGCGGTTCGAGTAGTGCGGCACAGCCCGTTATGCGCCGAGAAACCCCTCGCCCACCCCTTCTCCTTCTTCACCGCTGGGCTGCGCGGGAGGCGCGGCGAGCCTGCTGTGGTGGATTCCGTAGAGGAAGTAGATGGCGACCCCGATCACGAGCCATACCGCGAACCGGATCCAGGTGAGCGCGGTCAGGTTGAGCATCAGCCAGAGGCAGGAGAGCGCGGCCAGCAGCGGCAGTACCGGAGACCAGGGCACGCGGAATGCCCGCGGCAGGTCGGGGCGGAGAGAACGCAGGACGACCACGCCCACAGACACTACGACGAACGCGAACAGCGTGCCGATATTGACCATCTCTTCAAGCGTGCTGATGGGAACGAGGCCGCCGAGCAGTGCCACGGCCGCGGTGGTCAGCAGGGTGGTCACATACGGGGTGCCGAACCGCGGGTGGATACGGGAGAGCGCTCGGGGCAGCAGCCCGTCGCGGGACATGGCGAACGCGACCCGGGCCTGACCCATCATCAGCACCAGGATGACGGTGGTGATGCCGATGACCCCGCCCAGCGAGATCAGGGTCGCCGCCCAGTCGGCGCCGACAGAGCGGAAGGCGTCGGAGAGGGGTGCGGTCACGTTGAGTTCCGTGTACGGGCGCATCCCTGTGACGACTGCGGCCACCGCCATGTACAGCAGGGTGACGATGAGCAGGGAGCCGAAGATGCCGACAGGGATGTCCCGCCGCGGGTTGCGGGTTTCTTCAGCGGTGGTGGCGACGATGTCGAAGCCGATGAAGGAGAAGAACACCACTGATGCGGCGGCGACCACTCCCCACGGGCCGAAGGAGGTGGGTTCCAAGCCGAAGAGGACGTGGGTGAGCGTGGCATCGCTCACCCCGGTGGTGTCCGCGGCCGCGGGCTGCGCGGGTGGGATGAACGGCGTCCAGTTGGCGGGGTCGACGTAGGCTGCGCCCACGGCGATGATGAAGAGCACGATGCCGACTTTGATCGCCACCACGACCGCGGTGACCCGGCCCGACAGTTTGGCTCCCAGCATGCCGACAAGGCCCAGGAGGACGGCGATGGCCACGGCGCCGAGGTTCACCGGGAGACCGGCGAGGGTGACCGTGGTCGGCAGGGCGAGGAGGTCTCCGGCATATTCCGACCAGCCCACGGAGACCACAGAGGCCGCCAGGGTGAACTCCAAGATGAGGTCCCAGCCGATGATCCAGGCGACGAATTCCCCTAGCGTGGCGTAGCCGAACGTGTACGCGCTCCCGGCGACCGGCACGGTGGAGGCGAATTCGGCGTAGCACATGGCAGCCAGTGCGCATACAGCTCCGGCAGCGAGGAAGGACAGGACGATGGCGGGGCCGGCGTTCTCGGCGGCCTGCCGTCCCGTGACGACGAAGATGCCGGTTCCGATGATGACTCCGATGCCGAAGACGATCAGGTCGAAGCCGTTGAGGTCCCGGCGGAGCCGATACCCGGGTTCGTCGGTGTCCCGGATGGACTGTTCGATGCTCTTCGTGCGCCAGATACTCACCTGATCTCCAGTCCCGCCCGCGTGCCGTGCAGCACACATCACCGTTCGAAGAGTAACGAGAAAAATACTCTCAGTAATAGGAGGGGAGGGTGGGAAGACACGAGCGGCCGGCGCCGCTCTGCGGCGCCGGCCGGGACATGGGGCCGAGGGGCGCGCTGGAGAAACAGAGCGCTGCGCAGCCGCCTAGTTCTCGGCGGGAGTGCTCTCTGCGGGGGTGTTCTCGGCCGTGGTCTTCTTCGTACGGCGCCGCTTCACCGGACGGGAGTAGTCGAGCAGCGGTTCGAACCGGGCGTCGTATTCCTGCTTGCACTCCACGCAGGCGTCGACTTCGCGGATGACACCGTCCCAGGCGAACTGGATCGCTTCAGTGGCCTCGACCTTCTCGCCGTTCACGGCATGCGGGTCGCAGTACTTGCGAGTGAAGACCTCGGTGACCACGATGCGGCTCCCCTTCGGTAGGCGGTACGGGTACTGGCACCGTGATCATACACGCGTTCGAATGGAGGGCTGGGCCTTCGCGCAGGCCCGCGGTATGCGGCCCCCAAGAGCCTAGCGGAGTGTGGCGCTAGATGTGTCGTTTTTAGCGGAATGTCGGGTGGGGTGCCGGGAAAGCCTTTTCCTGAGAGTGTTGGAAGTGTTACTCTCTGTGTATATTTCTTTGGGAGTGATCCCAAATACGGGTTTTTCCTGTCCCTGAACCGGCTGGAGCACTCGTGCGAGAGTATCCCCCCACGCGGCGCCGACCGGTGCGCTTCGGCGCGGCCCTTGCCGCATTCGTGCTCGGTGCCACCGGTGCTGCGGCTCTCCCCAGCCCAGCCCACGCCGCCGCCGGATGCAGCGTCGACTACAGCGTCAACCAGTGGAACGACGGTTTCACTGGAACCGTCACCGTCACCAACCTGGGCGACCCCGTCAACGGCTGGACCCTCAGTTGGCGCTTCCCTTCCGGGGAGCGGATCACCCACGAGTGGAACGCTGAGTTCCAGACCAACGGCGCCGAGGTCACCGCCGCCAACACTCCCTGGAACGCCAGCGTCCCCACGGGCGGCACCGTCAGTTTCGGCTTCAACGCCACCCACAACGGCACGGTCGGCATCCCCGAGTCCTTCACCTTCAACGGCACCGTATGCACTGGCCAGCCCACGCCGGGCGGGCCAGAAGAACCCGGCGGCCCCGAGGAGCCCGGCGGGCCTGAAGAACCAGGCGAACCCGAAGAACCCGCCCTCCCCGAACCCACCGGAGCCCGCCAAGCGGAACGGCTCGACCGCGGACTGATCAGCGTGCGCAGCGGCAACGGGAACCTGGTGAGCTGGCGGCTGCTCGGCTCGGACCCCCGCGACATCGCGTTCAACGTCTACCGCGGATCCACCCGCGTCAACTCCACCCCCCTCACCTCCGCCACCTCCTACCTTGACGCCGGCGCCCCAGCCGACGCCTCCTACACAGTGCGGCCGGTCGTCGACGGCGTGGAACTGGGCCCCTCCGCAGCCTCCCTCAACTTCACCAACGGCTACCTGGACGTGCCGTTGCAGCGTCCCGCGGGCGGCACCGTCCACGGCTCCTCCTACACCTATGAGGCCAACGACGCCAGCGTCGGCGACCTCGACGGCGACGGCCGCTACGAGATCGTCCTGAAGTGGGAGCCCACCAACGCCAAGGACAACTCCCAGTCCGGCTACACCGGGCCGGTCCTCATCGACGCCTACGAACTCGACGGCACCCTCCTGTGGCGGATCAACCTGGGCATCAACATCCGCGCCGGGGCCCACTACACCCAGTTCCAGGTCTATGACTACGACGGCGACGGGCGCGCCGAAGTCGCCATGAAAACCGCTGACGGGACCCGCGACGGCACCGGGGCGGTGATCGGCTCCGCCAACGCCGACTACCGCAACTCCTCCGGATACGTCCTGTCCGGACCGGAATACCTCACCGTCTTCGACGGGCGCACCGGCCGGGCCCTGGACACAGTGGACTACGTGCCGCCCCGCGGCAACGTGTCCTCGTGGGGCGACTCCTACGGCAACCGGGTGGACCGCTTCCTCGCCGGCACCGCCTACCTGGACGGGAAACGGCCCAGCATGATCTTCTCCCGCGGCTACTACACCCGAACCGTCATCACAGCGTGGGACTTCCGCGACGGACGACTCACCCGCCGGTGGACCTTCGACACCAACAGCTCCACCAACACCGGACGCGGCTACGAAGGCCAAGGGTTCCACTCCCTGTCCATCGCGGACGCCGACGGCGACGGCCGTGACGAGATCATGTTCGGCGCCATGGCCGTCGACGATGACGGGCGCGGCATGTGGACCACCGGATACGGCCACGGCGACGCCCTGCACGTCGGCGACTTCGTCCCCGCCCGGCCCGGACTCGAGGTGTACGGGGTTTCCGAAAGCTCCTCGCAGCCCAACGCTTGGCTCGCCGACGCGCGCACAGGAAGCACCCTGTGGCGCACCGCCTCCGGCGACGACAACGGGCGCGGCGTCGCCGGAGATATCTGGGCAGGCAGCCCCGGCGCCGAATTCTGGTCCTCACGGGTGGACGGCCTACTCAACACCTCCGGAACCGCCATCGGCCGCAAACCCAGCTCGATCAACTTCCTCGTCTGGTGGGACGGAGACCCCAGCCGGGAACTGCTGGACCAGACCCGGATCGACAAGTACGGTCCGAACGGCGACACGCGCCTGCTCACGGGCAGCGGTGTGGCCTCCAACAACGGCACCAAAGCCACCCCGTCCCTGTCCGGCGACATCCTCGGCGACTGGCGCGAAGAGGTGATCTGGCGGACCAGCGACAACTCGGCGCTGCGGATCTACGCCAGCCCGCACCCCACGGAACTGCGGATCCCCACCCTGATGCATGACACCCAGTACCGGGTAGCGATCGCCTGGCAGAACACCGCATACAACCAGCCGCCGCACCCGTCCTTCCCCATCGGAGACGGCATGGCGCCGCCGTGGCCGGACATCTACTACCCCTGATCCCGAGAGATTCCTGACCTCTGCACGACCGGTGGGGCGCTGCCGTGGTGGCGCCCCACCGCGCTGCGTTCCCGCAGCACCGCCCAGGCGGTGGTTCCGCCCCGCGGCGCAGCGGGGGGCACGGACCGTGGCACCGCACAGGCACAACCTCTCGTGACGTGCAGTGATCCCCGCTAGCGGCACCGGAAAGGCGAGGAGAGGCCGCCCCCGCGCCCCTGCCTCCGCAGGGGCGGAGCGGACACCACAAGCTCCACAGCGGGAAAAGGACGAGGACCGCGGCGCCAGTGCCCGCGATAAATCAGAAAATAGCGACAGATCTCTTTCCAGACCTGTGTCCGGCATGTTACTCTCTGTTTCGTTCGGTGGAGGAAACCCCCGATTCAGTTACGGTGTGTGTTTCTCTTTGCCAGCGGTGTTGCGGAACCGTCGCACCTACAGCCCTCACAGACCTGCGGCGCGGCGACCTCTCCCCGGTACGGACCACCCTTGCTGATGTGAGGAATCCCCGCAGACGTGGGCGCCCGGAACAACCGATGGCGTCTTCGACTACCGCCGGGATGGGAGGAGACAAGGGGCGGACAGCGTCCTGCTGCCCGCCCCTTTCCGCTCAAACGGCACCCTGCGCCCTACACCACGCCGGGGACGTAGAAGCCGGGTGGCAGGGCACTGGCTGCGGCGCGGTCGAGAAGGAACAGCGTGCGGGAACGCCCCCGCGCGCCCGCCGCAGGCACCTGGATCGGCCCGGCTTTATCCAACGCCAGCCGGATCGCGTTGGCCTTGGCCTCCCCGGAAGCGATCAGCCACACTTCCCGGGCTGCGCGGATCGCCGGCAGCGTCAACGAGATCCGCACCGGCGGCGGTTTAGGAGAACCGTGGACCGACACTACGGTCCGCTCCGTCTCATACATGGCAGGCCGCCCGGGAAACAGCGAGGCCACATGGGCGTCCTCACCCACACCCAGCAGGCAGACATCGAACGCGGGCACCGCGTCGCCGTACTCGGCCGCCTCCCGCAGCTCGTCAGCGTAGCGGCGTGCCGCCGCTTCCGGGGAGTCGTCGACCCTGTCGGAGGCGCCCATCGGATGCACCCGCTCCGCCGGAACAGGAACATGGTCCAGCAAGGCACGGCGTGCCTGGGTCTCGTTGCGGTCCGGGTCGCCGGACGGAAGGAACCGCTCGTCCCCCCACCAGATGTCCACGCGGGACCAGTCGATGGCGTCGCGGGCCGGGGCCAGCGCCAACTGTTCGAGCACCGCGATACCGATCCCGCCGCCGGTCAGCACCAAGGAGGCGGTGCCGCGCATTGCTTGGGCATCCACCAGGCGGGTCACCAGCCGCGCCGCTGTCGCCTTGGCCAGCAGCTCGGCATCGGACTGCACCACCACGGTAGGGGGATTGACGATTCGGCTCACGCCGATACCTCCGCTCTTGCTAACCGTTCCGCCAGGAACTTCGCCGTGGCCGCATACATCTCGTCGGCGTCCAAGTGACGCAGCTCTTCGGCGAGATACTCGGAAAGGTGACGCCGTGACAGGGCCACGGTCTGCAGAGGACGGTTCGGCCGCTGCAGGGTCGCCACCCGCCCGTCTTTGCGGCTGATGGTGATCGGCCCGTCCTCGGTGACCAGCACCGTCTCGGTGATCCCGGGGCCGCTGGACACCCGGCGCTCCACCGGAACCTCCAAACGCTGCGACAACCACGCGGCCAGCAGGTCGGCGCTGGGCAGGTGGTCTTCTGCGACGACCTCTGCCCGGGTGACCCACCCGCACGACTGGTCCATCGTGGACGCGAGCAAGGCCCGCCACGGCGTGGTCCGCGTCCACGCCAGGTCAGTGTCCCCTGGATGGTAATGGCTGATCCGCGTCACCAGGTCCGCGAGAGGATCGGCGGCACGATGGGAGTCGGTGATGCGTCGGGCAGCCAGCTGTCCCACCGGGTCGGCTGCTGGATGGACCGGACCGCCCTCCGGCCACCACGCCACCACGGGGGTATCCGGAACCAGCAGCGGGGTGACCACCGAGTCGGCATGGTCGGCGAGCGGACCGTACAGCCGCAGCAGCACGGTCTCCCCCGGACCGAAAGTGCCGGGACGGCGGATCTCTGCGTCGAGCGCCGGTTCCAGGCCAGGGTCGCGCAGGATCAACGCGATCACGCGGCTGGGATGCTCCCGGCCGGCTTCGGTGGCCGCCTGCACCGCGTCGTAGTGGCCGGCTTCATCGGTGACGATGACCAGGGTGAGGACAAGGTTCATCGCACCGCCGCCGACACTGCGCCGTTCAGTAGCCAACGCTTCGGTGATCTGCGCGGTGGTTGTTCGCGGAAGATACAGGGTCACAACGGTCCTCCCCAGAACTGATCGCCCTATGCGCGGCACAGGCGCGGGGCCGGGCCGTAGCGCAGGCCCCGAAAACGGCTGGTGCACGGGTGCGGGAAAGCGCAGGCCTCCGGCTCCCGGCGGGCCGAGGCGGGCAGAGGGGGCCGGAGCCGGTCATGGTCTGCGCCACGTACGGTTGTCGCGGGCCAGCAGCTCGTGGCCGCTGGGCGGGCCCCAGCTACCCGCCGGGTAGGGTTCGGGGCGGCCGTTCTTGGCCCAGAACTCCTCGACCGGGTCGAGGATCCGCCACGACAGCTCTACTTCTTCCTGGTGGGGGAAGAGCGGAGGATCGCCGATGAGCACGTCGAGGATCAGCCGCTCGTAGGCTTCCGGACTGGTTTCGGTGAAGGACGCGCCGTAGCTGAAGTCCATGCTGACATCGCGCACCTCCATGGCGGTCCCGGGGACTTTGGAGCCGAACCGCAACGTCACCCCCTCATCCGGCTGGATCCGGATCACCAAGGAGTTGGCGCCCTGGTTGGCGGTGGCAACATGGTCGAACACCTGGTTGGCGGTGCGGTGGAACACCAGTGCGACCTCGGTGACCCGCCGCCCCAGGCGTTTCCCCGTGCGCAGGTAGAACGGGACGCCCGCCCAGCGCCGCGTGTTCACCCCCAGCCGCATGGCCGCGTACGTCTCCGTGGTGGAGTTCGGGGGGATGCCTTCTTCCTCCAAGTAGCCGGGAACCCAGGCGCCGCCCTGCCAGCCCGCGGTGTACTGGCCGCGCGCGGTCCCGGTCGCAAGATCGTCGGGGAGTTGGACCGCGGACAACGCTTTGACCTTCTCCGCGCGGATCGCGTCCGCGGTGAAGGACAGCGGTTCCTCCATCGCGACCAGGGCGAGGAGCTGCAGCAGGTGGTTCTGGATGACGTCGCGCGCCGCCCCGATACCGTCGTAGTACCCGGCGCGTCCCCCCACCCCGATGTCCTCGGCCATGGTGATCTGGACGTGGTCGATATACGAGCGGTTCCAGATCGGCTCGAACAGGGTGTTGGAGAAACGCAGCGCCAGCAGGTTCTGGACGGTTTCCTTCCCCAAGTAGTGGTCGATACGGAACACGGAGTGCGGTGGGAACACGTCGTCGACGAGGGCGTTGAGCTCCTGGGCGCTGGCCAGGTCGTGGCCGAACGGCTTCTCGATCACCACCCGCCGCCACGAGTCCCCCGAGCTCTCCGCCAGGCCGCTCCGCTTCAACTGGGTGAGCACCGTGGGGAACAGTTTCGGGGGTAGCGAAAGGTAGAACGCGTAATTGCCGCCGGTGCCCCGGCTCTCGTCCAGTTCCCGCACGGTGCGCACCAGCGCATCAAACGCGGCGTCGTCATGCGCCTCGCCGGGGACGAACCGCACCCCCTCGCTCAACTGGCGCCACACGTCTTCCCGGAACGGGGTGCGCGCATGCGTACGGACCGCGTCATAGGCGACCTGGGTGAAGTCCTGGTCGGCCCAGTCCCGGCGGGCGAATCCCACGAGTCCGAAACCGGGCGGTAGCAGCCCTCGGTTCGCCAGGTCGTAAATAGCGGGAAGCAGCTTCTTGCGGGACAGGTCGCCCGTGACCCCGAAGAGGACGAGCACACACGGGCCGGCAATCCGCGGTAACCGCCGGTCCAGCACACTGCGCAGCGGGTTGGGGACCGCTCCCGGCATCACCGGTTCTTTCACGTCGGCGTCCTCCCTGGGTGAATCGCGGTCGTGGCTGGTCCGGCTGAGCGTGCCGGGCACGGGAGAACCCGGACCCGGCACCACCGACCTTCTTCCCAGAATTAGGGACGAATCTCACCCAAGGCCCGGATCAGTTCTGCCAGACCCGCGGACCGGTCCCGCCAGTGCAGCCGCACCGTGGGCCGGGACCGCTCCGCCAGGGCGTTGAAGTCGCCCAGCGCCTGGGCGAGCTGCAGCCGGGAGAAGGTGTACGGCTTCCCGGCGATGGGGAGGTCCTCGGTAATGTCCCCGGTGATCTGCAGGAATACTCCGTTGGCCGGGCCGCCCTTGTGGTACTGCCCCGTGGAGTGCAGGAAGCGCGGCCCCCAGCCGAAGGTGACCGGGCGCGCGGTGAGCGCGGCCAGCTCCGAACGGAGAGCGGCAGCCTGTCCGTCGCCTTCCGCGTCCCGGTCAAGGTAGGCCATCACCGCGAGGTAGCCGTCGTCCGGGATCTGCTCGATGAGGGCCCGAAGCACCGAAGCGAGGTTCTTGGCGTCCCCCACCCCGGTGCCGTCGGAGGCGTACACCTCGACCGCGCCGTCCGTGAGAAGCGGGGTGCCGGTGGGCAAGGTGCCGTTGTTCGACAGCTCCAGCAGCGCCTTGGTGTTGTCCTTGGACTCTTGCACGTTCGGCTGGTCGAACGGGTTGATACCGAGCAGGTGGCCGGCCACCGCGGTGGCGTACTCCCAGGCGAGGAACTGGGCGCCGAGCGGGCCGGTCACCACGGTGTCGGCGGTCTCGGGGACCTCCGGCTCGGTTTCGCCGTAGACCACGAGATGAGTGTCGGGCCCGGGGGTGAAACCGGGGGCGGAAGCGCTCTCCACCACCACCGGCAGCAGCCCGGTGCCGTCCTTGCCGGTGGATTCGGCCACGAGCTGTTCGATCCAGTCGCCCAAGCCCACCGGGGTGGCTCCGGCCAGCACCACTTTGTCGCGGCCGGAGAACCCGCCGAGGGCCGCACCGAGCAGCAGCGCCGGGTTGGTGTCGTCCGCCAGCGTGGCGGCAAGGGCCGCTGCCTCATCCAGCAGCGCTTCGATGTCCACGCCGACGAGTGCGCTCGGCACCAGGCCGAACGCGCTGAGCGCGCTGTAGCGGCCGCCGACGTGCGGGTTGGCCAGCACGGTCGGATAGCCGCGTTCCCCGGCCAGTTCGGCCAGGGGAGAGCCCGGGTCGGTGACGACGACGATCCGCTCCGCCGGGTCAATGCCCGCGTCCGCGAACGCCTGCTCGAAGGCACGGCGGTGGCTGTCGGTCTCCACCGTGCTCCCGCTCTTGGAAGCGACCACGACGACCGTGCGGTCGAGGTCGGTGGTGACGACACGGCGCACCTGGTGCGGGTCGGTGGTGTCCAAGGTGATCAGGCGGGCGTCGCGGCTCGCGGCGATCACTTCGGGGGCCAGGGAGGAGCCGCCCATCCCGGCCAGCACCACGCGGTCGAGGCCGGCTTCCCGCTTGGCCTGCGCGATTTCGCTGATCTGCGGCAGCAGGGCCCGCGACTCCTGCGGCAGGTCCACCCAGCCCAGCCGGATCGACGCCTCGGGCTCGGCCGCAGGCCCCCACAGGGTGGCGTCCTTAGCGGCGAGGCGGGACGCCACCCTGCTGGCCCGTAGCTGCTGCAACGCGTTCTCCGCTGCGTCCCGGACCGGGCCGCGCAGGGTGACGGTGAGGCCCCCGGCCTGTACCTGATCGCTACTCAAGGCGATTGGTCCTTCCTTGTCTTCACACACGGTCACTGCAATTGTCGCGTCCCGCAGTACCGAATCGGATTCGACAAGGCGGGGCCGGGCGGGCCCTGCACCGTTCTGCCAGGTGGAGAGCTTGCTACGGGTGGGAAGAGAGAGTGCTCACGTGTGGGCGGCAAGCTGCTGGGCGACGCGGTCCAGCAGTTCTTCCCAGGACTTCACGAACTTGTCGACGCCCTCGTCCTCCAAGGTCTCCACCACGTCGGACATGGACACGCCGACCGACTCCACCGCATCCAGGTGGGCCCGAGCCGCGTCGTAGTGTCCGCGCACCGTGTCCCCGGTGATCGTGCCGTGGTCGGCGACCGCGTCCAGCGTGGCCTGCGGCATCGTGTTCACCGTGCCCGGGGCGACCAGTTCGGTCACATACAGCGTGTCCGGCAGCTCCGGGTCCTTCACCCCGGTCGACGCCCACAGCGGACGCTGCGGGCGCGCCCCGGCCTGGGCGAGGGCGGTCCACCGGGCAGACGAGAACACCTCTTCGTAGGCGGCGTAGGCCAGGCGGGCGTTGGCCAGCGCGGTCTTGCCGCGGAGCGCCACCGCCTCCTCCGTGGCGATCTTCGACAGCCGTTTGTCCACCTCGGTGTCCACCCGGCTGACGAAGAACGACGCCACCGAGTGGATCGTCGACAGGTCACGGCCGGCCTGCTGGGCCTGCTCCAGACCGGCGAGGAACGCGTCCATGACCGCCCGGTAGCGCTCCAGCGAGAAGATCAGGGTCACGTTGACGCTGATGCCTTCGGCGAGCGCCGCGGTGATCGCCGGCAGTCCCTCGACGGTCGCGGGGATCTTGATCATCAGGTTGGGCCGGTCCACCAGCCACCACAAGGCGCGGGCTTCGGCGACAGTCCGCTCCGTGTCGCGGGCCAGCCGCGGGTCGACCTCCAGCGACACCCGCCCGTCCACGCCGTCGGTGGCCTCGTAGACCGGGCGCAGCACATCCGCAGCCCAACGGATGTCGTACGCGGTGATGAGGCGTACCGCTTCTTCCACTGACACGCCGCGCACGGCCAGGTCGCGCAACTGGCCGTCGTAGGCGTCGCCCTCCGCCAGCGCCTTGGCGAAGATCGTGGGATTGGAGGTGACTCCCACGACGTTGCGTTGGGCGATCAACTCGGCCAGGTTGCCGCTGCGCAGCCGCTGCCTGCTGATGTCGTCCAGCCAGACGGCTACGCCCGCGTCAGAGAGCTGCTGAAGTGGGCTGCCCATGGTGTGATCCACTCCTTGGAGAAGGAGGAGGGCCGCCGACGGCGACCCTCCCCACAACGGTCAGTTGCCGGTCGTTGATCCACGGTCACCGCCGAGCTTGGCAGCGCTGGAGTGTACGGCTGCCACTACCCGGTCGGCGGTGAGCCCGAACTGCTCGTAGAGAGTCGCGTACGGAGCCGAAGCGCCGAAGTGTTCCAGACTCACCGACTCGCCATACTCGCCCACCAGCTCGCGCCAGCCCAAGGCGACCCCGGCTTCCACGGAGACCCGGACCCGGACCGACGGTGGAAGCACCTGCTGGCGGTAGGCGTCGTCCTGCTCGTTGAACCACTCCAGGCACGGCATCGACACCACACGGGTAGGAGTACCCGACTCCTCCAGGCGGGAACGCGCCTCCAACGCGATCTGCACCTCACTTCCGGTGGCGATGATGATCGCCTCCGGACGGCCGTTGCTGGCTTCGGCCAGGATGTACCCGCCGCGGGAGACCAGCTCCGCAGAGGCGAGCTCGGAGCGGTCCAGAACCGGAACCGACTGCCGGGTCAGCGCGAGCGCCACCGGGCCGTCATTGCGTTCCAGGATGGTGCGCCAGGCCACTGCCGTCTCGTTGGCGTCGGCGGGACGCACCACCGCCAGGCCGGGGATGGCGCGCAGCGACCACAGGTGCTCCACCGGCTGGTGGGTGGGTCCGTCTTCGCCCAGACCGATCGAGTCGTGGGTCCACACGTACGTGACCGGCAGCTTCATCAGGGCAGCCAGCCGCACCGACGGCCGCATGTAGTCGCTGAACACGAGGAAGGTGCCACCGTAGGGGCGGGTGGGGCCGTGCAGCGCGATCCCGTTGAGGATCGCCCCCATGCCGTGTTCACGGATCCCGAAGTGCAGCACCCGGCCGTAGCGGTGGCCGGAGAACGCCTTCGTGGACCGCTCCTCGGGGATGAACGACGGCTCGCCCTTAGGCGTGGTGTTGTTGGATCCGGCCAAGTCCGCCGAGCCGCCCCACAGCTCCGGCAGCACCGGGGCGATCGCGCTCAGCACCTCACCGGACGCTTTCCGGGTGGCCATGCCCTTAGCGCTGGGCTCGAAGGTCGGGATCGCCTTCTCCCAACCGTCCGGGAGCGAGCCTGCCATCAGCCGGTCGAACAGTTCGGCACGCTCGCCCGCGTTGGCCCGCCACTTGGCGAACAAGGCCTCCCATTCCTGGCGGGCGGCGCGGCCCCGCGCCACCACGCCCCGGGCGTGCTCCAGCAGCTCGTTGGGCACGTCGAACTGCGCCTCAGGGTTGAGGCCCAGCACCCGCTTGGTGGCGGCGACCTCTTCAGCCCCCAGCGCGGCGCCGTGGATCGCCCCCGTGTTCTGCTTGTTCGGGGACGGCCAGCCGATGATGGTGCGCAGCCGGATGAAAGAGGGACGTTCCGTCTCCGCCTGGGCGGCCCGGATCGCGTCGTACAGCGCCGCCACGTCTTCGTGGTAGGAGCCGTCCTCGCCGACCCACTCGACCTCTTGGACGTGCCAGCCGTAGGCGGCGTAGCGGGCGACGACGTCTTCGGTGAATGCGATCTGGGTGTCGTCTTCGATGGAGATGCGGTTGTCGTCCCAGATGACGATGAGGTTGCCGAGCTTCTGCGTGCCGGCGAGGGCACTTACTTCGTGGCTGATGCCCTCCTGGACGTCGCCGTCAGAGCACAGGACGTAGATGTAGTGGTCGAACGGGCTTTCCCCGATCGGGGTGTCCGGGTCGAACAGGCCCCGCTCCCGGCGGGCGGCCATGGCCATGCCGACCGCGTTGCCGATGCCCTGCCCCAAGGGGCCGGTGGTGGTTTCCACCCCGGCGGTGTGCCCGTATTCGGGGTGGCCCGGGGTGAGGCTGCCCCACTGGCGCAGCCGCTTGATGTCGTTCAGGCTCAGCCCGTAGCCAGCCAGGTAGAGCTGGATGTAGAGCGTGAGGCTGGAGTGCCCGCAGGACAGGACGAAGCGGTCGCGGCCGATCCACTTCGGATCTGTCGGATCGTGCCGCATCACCTTCTGGAAGAGCAGGTAGGCCACAGGCGCCAGACTCATCGCGGTTCCAGGGTGCCCGGATCCCGCTTCTTCGACCGCGTCCATCGCCAGGGCACGAACCACGTCTACGGTACGTCTATCGAGATCAGACCAGTCCAGGGTCTTTGGGGTGCCGGTGTTCACGCGGGCTAAAGCTCCTTTCGCGAATCCAGGCCAGTGTGTAGGCGTGGTGGCCGGAAAAGAAGGATTGGGGTGGGTCCACCGTGACCCGCAGCTAACCAACCGTAGTGACAGCCGCGCAGCGTGAGGAGATGCGGGGCGTCGTAATGTGGCGCCGTGCGTGTCGCGGTGACGGAACCCCTGAGGGCTGGTGACTATCCCTGACCCTATCGCCGAAACCCCGACATCTAATCACCGGACTGGCATGGTTGACGCCGCACCGACGGACGGCCCCGATGAGAACGCGCCCGAACCTAGCACTACACTCTGTCGTTGACGGTGTCGTGCGTCGTGCCAGGCGCGCGAGGGGTCACAGGTGCCGCACCGCGCCGCGCATTCGTGGTGAGCAGCCAGGAACAATTGATGCCCATTTGATGCCCTGACGCCCAGTTTCTTTGAGGTTTGAGCGTGTCTGTGTCCGTAGAACGGGTGACGGCCGTGCGTTCCGCGCCGCACGGCCAGCAACCCCAGCAGCCGAGAACAACGGCCCGGCGCGTGACCCAGGTACGGCGGCGGCCATGACACTCCTCGGTCGTCCCGCTGCCCCCGATACCTGCGCGGCCGCTGATTCTCCCACTGGGGGTGTGTCGCGCTCCGCTTCGCTGGGGACCTACATCCGCGCCTATATCGCCCTGTCGAAGCCGCGGGTCATTGAACTGCTGCTGATCACCACTATCCCGGTGATGTTCGTGGCAGCCCAGGGCGTGCCGCCGCTGGGGATCGCCGTGGCCACCCTGGTGTTCGGCACCATGTCCGCGGCCAGTGCCAACGCCATCAACTGCTACATCGACCGGGACATCGACCGTGCTATGCGGCGTACCCGCCGCAGACCCACCGCCATGGAGCAGGTGACGCCGCGCGGCACGATGATCTACGGGATTACGCTGGCGGTCCTGTCCACGGTCGGCTTCGTGGTGTTCGTGAACTGGCTGGCCGCGGCGTTGTCGGTGTTCGCGATCGCGTTCTACATCTTCGTCTACACACTGCTGCTCAAGCGGCGCACCGCGCAGAACGTGGTGTGGGGCGGGATCGCCGGCTGCATGCCCGTGCTCATCGGCTGGGCGGCGATCACCGAGCGCCTCGACTGGGCCCCGTTCATCCTGTTCCTGGTGGTGTTCTTCTGGACACCGCCGCACACGTGGGCATTGGCCATGCGGTACCGCGAGGACTACGCCGCCGCGAACGTCCCCATGCTCCCGGTGGTGGCTAGCGACCGCCGGGTGATGCTGGAGTGCGTGCTGTACTCGTGGGCCACCGTGGTGGTGTCGCTGCTGCTGTGGCCTATCGCCGATACCACGCTGCTGTACCCGGTGGCGGCCGCCGTGCTGGGGGTGATCCTGCTCGCCCAGGCGCACCGCCTCTACAACCAGGTCCGTGCCGGAGTGAGCGGCAGCAAGCTCAAGACCATGGGCTTCTTCCACCTGTCGAACGCCTACCTGGCCCTGCTGTTCGTGGCGGTGACGATCGACCCGCTCCTGGCTAACGCACTGCGCTGATCGACGAGAGGTGACGACGATAACGGGAGGCTGCGCGCAGCCTCCCGTTATCGTTGCCGCTTCGGGAGGCGGCCGAGGCGGCCTGCGGCACGACACGGGTGGGAGAGTGGAGCCATGAGGAAGATCACCCGCTGGGAAGCCATGGTGCAGCAGAATCCCGGCCATTCCCGGTGGTATGTGGAGCGTTTCCGCACCATGGCCGCGCAGGGGAACGACCTTGCGGGCGAGGCTCGCATGATCGACGCGATGGTGGGGCGCGGTTCCCGGATTCTGGACGCGGGCTGCGGGCCGGGACGGGTCGGCGGGGAACTCGCTGCACGCGGCCACCACGTGGTGGGGGTGGACATCGACCCCTATCTGGTCAACGCGGCCCGCGAAGACTATCCGCAGGGCGACTGGCGGGTGGGCGACCTGGCCGAGCTTGACCTTGTGGAGCGCGGGGAAGAGCCTTTCGACCTCGTGGTCTGCGCGGGAAACGTGATGACGTTCCTCGCCCCCGGCACCGAAGTGGAAGTGCTGCGCAGGATGGGCGCCCACATCCGGGACGGAGGCCGGATCGTCGTGGGCTTCGGCGCGGGCCGCGGCTATCCGTTTGAGCGGTTCTTCGCCGACGTGGCCGAAGCCGGTCTCGTCACCGAGCTGTGCTTAGCCACCTGGGATCTGCGCCCGTTCACCCCGGAGTCCGACTTTCTGGTGGCGGTGCTGGGACGCGCAGCCGAGACGCCGCCCACCGGGTGAACGACGCTAGGCGCTGCCCTGTGCCTCCTTGACCGCCAGGACCGCGGATACGTGCCTGGTCGTGCCCCCACGAGCGGGGAAGCACGGGCAGCGCCGCGCCGTCTGCGGGAGGACCCGTCCCGCACATGGACGGGGGTCGGCCCGCTCGCACCGTGGGACCCGGCTGCGGATGGGTGCCCTGCGGTGGCAAGCGGGCCGCCGCTGACGACCCCCGCGGGGTGCCCTCCGTCGCAGGCGACGTGCCGGCGGGAGGGCGGACGTGTTCCGGCCTGCTGCGGAGTGCGCCAGGGGCGTGCCGCTGGCGCACTCCAGGCGGATCGCCTATCTTTTCGGGATACGTCTCTTTGGAGGCCGTGGGGCCGAGGCTGCGGATGGTGGCCCCACGGCCGCTCACCCCAGGGAGGCGCCGACTTTGACGTACCCTTTGAGCAGGTCGCGGGCGATGGTGCGGCGCTGGATCTCGTCGGTTCCCTCATAGATGCGCAGCAGCCGCAGCTCGCGGTACCAGCGCTCGATGGGGAGCTCCCGGGTGTAGCCCATACCGCCGTGGATCTGCAGCACCCGGTCGACGATCTCGTTGGCTTTCACACCGCCGTACAGTTTGGCGATGGACTGGGCGTGCCGGGAGTCCCGGCCGTTGTCCACCTGCCAGGCGGCGTGGAGCACGAGCAGCCGCAGCGCTTCGATCTCCACCTGGGAGTCGGCGATCATCCACTGGATGGCCTGCCGTTCCGCAAGCGGCTTACCGAAGGTCTCACGCGTGTTGGCGTAGTCGATGGCCATGCTCAGCAGCCGTTCGCAGGCGCCGAGCGCACGCGCGGGGAGCAGGTAGCGGCCCCGGCCGATCCACTTCATCGCCAGCTCGAAGCCCTTGCCGACCTCACCGAGCACGTTGGATTCCGGCACCCGGACGTTGTCGAAGACCAGGGAGGCCGGACCCCACTCGCCCATGGTGGGGATGGGCTCGGAGCGCCATCCCGCCTCCCGGTCCACCAGGAAGCAGGTCACTCCGCCGTTGGCGCCCTTCTCCGGGTCGGTGACCGCGAACACCATGGCGAAGTCGGCTTCGTTCCCACCGGTGATGAACGTCTTCTCCCCGTTGATCACCCAGTGGTCGCCGTCCTTGTAGGCCCGGGTGCGGATCGCTTTGGCGTCGGAGCCGGCGCCGGGCTCGGTGATGGCGAAGCAGGACTTGCGTTCGCCCGCGATGGTGGGCAGCAGGTAGCGCTTCTTCTGCTCTTCGTTGGCGTAGAAGAGGATGTTGTCGGCGCCGCCGCCGAAGCTGAACGGGATGAAGGTACGGCCCAGTTCGATCTCCACCAGTGCGGTGGTGACCGCATCCAGTCCCATGCCGCCGTACTCGACGGGGGTCTGGATCCCCCAGAAGTCGGACTTCTTGGCGAGCTGCCTCAGGTCGTGCAACTCCTGGGGGGTCAGACCGTGCCCCTCGCCGTTCCGTTCCCGGCGCAGCACCTCCGGTTCGAGCGGCATAAGTTCGCGCTCGACGAAGGTGCGCACCCAGTTGCGGATTTCCCGCTGTTCTTCGGTCAGTGAGAAATCGACCATGTTTCCTTAGCTCTTTCCCCCGAAGCGCGCACGCAGTTCGCGCTTGAGTACTTTGAGGCTCGGACCCAGTGGAAGCTCGGTCACGATCTCCACTCTGCGCGGGTACTTGTGTTTGCCCAGGCGCTCCTGCGCCCAGGCCTGGAGTTCAGCGGGGTCGACGGCGCCCTCCTTGTCGGGCACCACCACCGCGCAGACCTCCTCACCCAGTTCGGCGTCGGGCACGCCGATCACCGCTACCTGGGAAATCCCGGGGAATTTCAGCAGGACCTCTTCCACTTCGCGCGGGTAGACGTTGAAGCCGCCGCGGATGATCAGGTCCTTCTTGCGGTCCACGATGTGGATGAAGCCGTCGTCGTCGATGAAGCCGATGTCTCCGGTGCGGAACCAGCCGTCAACGATCGCCTCGGCGGTGGCCTCCGGGCGGTTGAGGTATCCGACGAAGACGTTGTGGCCGCGGATGACGATTTCGCCGTGCTCGCCGCGCGGCAGGAGTTCGATCCGGTCGTCGATGTCGGCGCGGGCGATCTCCACTTCCACACCCCAGATGGGGTGGCCGACCGAGCCGACGCGGGCGCCGTAGAGCGTCTGGTTGGTGCTGGCCGTGGGCGAGGTCTCCGACAGGCCGTAGCCCTCGTAGATGGTGGTGGAGAACGCTTCTTCGAACCGGCGGAGTACCACTTCGGGGAGGGAAGCGCCACCGGAGACACAGAAGCGCAGGGAGGGAAGTTTGGTGTGGTGGGCTGCGGCTTCTGCCAGCCGGACGAACATGGTGGGGACGCCGTCGAAGATGGTGGCGCCGTACTCGCACATCATCCGGATGGCTTCGTCGGGGTCGAACCGCTCCTGCAGGATGAGGGTGGCGCCCACCCGGAAGGTGGTGTTGAGCGCCACTGACTGGCCGAAGGTGTGGAACAGGGGCAGGGAGCCCATGACGACGTCTTCGCCGCTCATGGGGTGGACGTCGAACGCGTTGACGGTGGCGTTCATCACCAGGTTGAGGTGGGTGAGCATGGCGCCTTTGGGGACGCCCGTGGTGCCGCTGGTGTAGAAGATCACCGCAATGTCGTCGGGGGCGCGGGACACGTAGGAGGGCAGCGGTTCGCTGTCCGCCACGAGCGGGGCCAGCGCGTCGGGCCGCTGCGGGTCCCCGACAGTGCGCACGGTGACGTCGTTGCCGTCGACCGCGGCGTGGGCGAGGTCAGCGAACAGGCTTTGGGCGAGGACGAGGCGCGCCCCGGTGTCGGAGAGGAGGAAGGCGACCTCTTGGGGGCGGAGCATCGGGGGGATGGTGACGACGGTCCCGCCCACGGCGAGGATGCCGTAGTAGCAGCGGACGAAGTCGGCGACGTTGCCTGCGAGCAGGGCGACCCGGTCCCCGGGGGAGACGCCGAGAGAGCGGAGGGCGGCCGCGTGGCGCAGGGACTCGTGCCACAGGGTGGCGTAGGAGATCCGCTCACCGTCAGCGATGAGTGCGGTGCGTTCCGGGTGGCGACGCGCAGCCTCGGCCAGGATCGTGGCGAGTGACAGTTGCATGGTGGCTCCTTCGGTGCGGCTGGTCCTTGGGCACAGCAGAAAAGCCGCTGTCCCATGCGTGAGGGAGTCGCGCGTCACATTTAATCTAACAGTGTTCGGTTTGGGAAGACCGACCGGTATGCCACCTTGGTTCTGCGCCTGACCCATACTTGAGGCGATCCACGCCAAGCGCGTTCACCACAGAGAACGCGCTGGGGAGGCCGGGGAGAAGGGGAAGGACGGGGATCACAGTGGCACGCCCTAGGACACCGCTGCTCAGCCGAACGCGTATCCAGGAAGCCGCCCTAGCCCTGGTCGACCGCGACGGGCTGCAAGGACTATCCATGCGCAAGCTCGCCCAGGAGCTCAACGTCCAGGCCCCGTCTCTGTACAGCTACTACCGCACCAAAGAAGAGCTGCTGAACGACGTCGTCGACCGCATTACCGCCAACATCGACGTTTCTGGCTTCAAAGACGGGGACTGGAAACGCGGACTCATCGTATGGGCGCGCTCCTACCGCGACGCTCTCGCGGCCCATCCCAACATGGTCGCCTTCATAGCGTCCGGGCCGGGACGCCGCGAAGAGGCCCTGCGGCGGGCCGACGCGATCCACGGCGGCCTCGTCTCCGCGGGCTGGCCCGCCCGGCTCGCCACGATGATCGGCGCCTCCACCCGCTACCTCGTGGTGGGCGCCGCGATCAACTCCTTTGCCCGCGGCTTCGACGCAGACGCCCGCGTCTACCAGGACCGCTACCCCAACCTGTCCCAGGCGCACCGTCTGCCGGAACTCGCCGCTGAGATCGACAACGACAGTTTCGAACTCGCCCTGCGCGCCTTCATCGCGGGCCTGGAAGTGCTCTACCCCGACAAGGCCGGCGCCGCGCGCCGCCCGGAGGCCGCCGCAGCATCCGCGGGGCAGCACGCCAAGGCGGGGTCCCGCGCCTCCGCGGGAGCCGCCGACCCTTCCAGAGCACCGCTGGAGGACCACACTCCGGAACGCTGACCGGTGGGCACGGGACCGGTACGCTGCGGCTTCTGCCAGTCCCGTGCCCGCCGCACGGGGCCGCACCCGCAGGGCGCGGTCGCTGCCCCACCACCGGGGCAGCTACGCTCAGTGCTTATGCGCCCCCTGGACACCAAAGCGATCCTGGAAGGACGCACCCCGGGCCGCCACTCTCTCGGCTTGGTCAGCGGCATCGCGGTGAGCGTCCTGTGCATGCTGGTGATGCTCGGCTACCTCCTGTTCAGCGGTTTCTCCGGTGCTGGGAGCGAGGGAGTCGTCGCCTTCTTCATCAGCCTGGTAGCAGCCGTCATCCCGGTCAGCATCATCATCCCCCTCGTCCTGCTGCTGGACCGCCTCGAACCGGAGCCGAACTCGGTCCTGCTGTTCGCATTCCTCTGGGGTGCCGGCGTAGCGGTGCTGGCCTCGTTCATTCTCAACACCCTCGGCATGGAGCTGTACACCGTCCCGAGGTTCGGGGAAGACTTCGGCGCCTACGTGAGTGCCGCGGTGGGAGCACCCCTGGTTGAGGAGAGCGCCAAGGGGATCGCCCTGCTCCTGCTGCTGTGGCGGCGCCGCCACGAGATCGACACCGCCACCGACGGCATCATCTACGCGGCGATGGTCGCTACCGGGTTCGCGTTTGTGGAGAACGTCTCCTACTTCCTCAGCGCCCTGTTCTCCGAAGGCGCTTCCGGGTTCGCGGTGACCTTCGTGCTGCGCGGCATCATCGCCCCGCTCGGGCACCCGATCTACACCGCGATGATCGGCTTGGGCGTCGCCTACGCTGCGACCCACCCGGGCCTGGTGGCGCGGATCGCCATGCCGGTCCTCGGCTGGCTGGGCGCGGTCGTGCTGCACGCGCTGTGGAACGGCTCGACCGCGTTCGGCTGGACCGGGCTGGGAGTGGTGTACGCGCTGCTGTTCTGCGTCCTCGTCGCGCTCATCGGGGTGACCGTGCATGACCGCCGCCGCCAGGTCGCGGCGATCGCCACCTACCTGCCGCCCTACATCTCCACAGGTCTGGTGACGCCCGCCGATATCCGGATGCTCAGCACGATGAGCGGACGCAAACAGGCGCGGGCCTGGGCACGGCGTACCGCAGGGGTGCGGGGCCGCCGGGCCATGGAGGACTACCAGTTGGCCGCCACAGAACTCGCCCTCCTCCACCGGAGGTTGGACCGCGGTGTGGCCATGCCCGCCTGGTGGGAGCGGCGCGACGCCATCCTGGCCCTCATGCACATGGCCCGCGAGGCGTTTCTGGGCCGCGCCGCCCGCCCGGTCGCCCCCGCCTGGGTGCAGCAGCCCACCGATTCCGGATTCCTGCGGCGCGCAGACTTCCAGCACGTCATCGCGCAGGCGCACGCCCAGCGCGGCAGCCTACCGCCGCAGCCGCCCGCTACCGGTGGGCAGCAAGCTCCGTCGCAACCGTCGGGCTGGTGACAGCCACGCGTTCCGCGGTGGCGAAGTACAGCCGCAGGATCGCGGTCCACACCAGCAGGGAGCCCAAGACGTGCAGCACGACCATCCAGGAAGGCAGTCCCAGCAGGTACTGCGCGTAGCCGAGCGCTCCCTGGGCGAGTAGTGCGGCGAGCAGCAGCCACGCCTGGACCTGCACGAGGCGCGGTGCGCGGCTCCGCGCCGCCATGACGAGGACGGCGACGGTCAGCGCGGTGGTGAGCCACGCCAGGAGGGAGTGGATGCGGGTGACCGCGTCGAGCGGGAAGTCCCAGCGCGGCGCGGTAGCGTCACCGCCGTGCGGACCGGTCCCGGTGACGACGACTCCGGCGACGATGAGGACCAGCCCGACCGGGACGAGCACAGTGGCGGCGAGGCGGAGCCGCGGGGTGACGGTGAGCCGCAGTTCTCCTTCGGGCTCCCGGCAGCGCACGTAGTAGGCCATGGTGAGGATCACCACGAGGACCGAGAGGACGAAGTGCGCGCCCACCGACGCAGGGTGCAGGTCACTCCAGACGGTGATCCCGCCGACGACCGCCTGGCCGAGCACGCCCGCCGGCACCAGGGCGGCCAGGACCAGCAGGTCGCGTCTGCGGGGACGCATACGCAGTGTCGCCAGGAGGACGATCACCCCGACAGCGAGCAGCAGGAAGGTGAGAGTCCGGTTGCCGAACTCGATAGCCGCGTGGAATGCGGAGTGGTGGGTGCCGACGGGGACGAAGCTCTCCGGGGTGCACTTGGGCCATTCCGAGCAGCCCAGCCCCGACTCGGTGACCCGCACAGTCGCTCCAGTGACCGCGATTCCGGAATTGACGATGACGTTGCTCAACGCCCACCAGCGCAGGGAAGCGGTCGTGGGATGCCAGATCGTGCGAGCCAACAGCGCCAGTACCACTATGCCGACGGCGCAGAACGCCACCTGCCAGGCCCACAGCGGCAGGTTGAGGATCGTGAAGTCGTCCGCCGCGAGCGCGACAGACCAGGGAGAGGCTGTCATACGACAGATCGTAGTAGAAGGGTGACGAGGCTTCCGCTGGGGTCCCCACCAGCGGTGAGCTGCAACGATGCCGGACGTTCGCGCAGGTCCGCACCAGCGTGAAGAGCCTGGCGGGGGCCGTTTTCCCGAATCACCCAGACCGGATCGCGGGGGAGCCGAGGTGAAGTCCAGGGCCGGACCGGCTCCTTTCCGGCCCGTGCGGTCGGCTGCACGGCAGTGGGGCGGCAGTCCCCGGAGCTGTTCGGCTCTCCTCGACCGCAACAGCGGCCGCTGCGGGTGTCCGGCACAACCGGAGAAGGCGCATACCCGGCCCCGCCCAAGAACCGGGGCCGACGGAGAGTCGCGGCGAGGGCAGGGCGGCCCCTGTCAAAGCTCTGTCTTCCGCCAGCAGCGGAGCGGTCTATGGGGGTTGGCCTCCCAGCGCAGCGGGGGCACCGCGGCAGGCTCACAGCCGGGCGGAGCGGGTCGCACCCACACTGGCGACCACCACGCAGGCCACCGCGGCCCACTGGGCGACGGTGAGGAATTCCCCGAGCAGGACCAGGCCCACGAGTGCGGCCGCCGCCGGTTCTAGGCTCATCAGGATGCCGAACACCCCGGGCGGAATGCGGCGCAACGCCTGCATTTCCAGGGAGTAGGGGATGACCGAGGAGAGCAGCCCCACGGCAAGACCGGTCAGCAGCACGCTCGGGTCGAGCAGGGCCGGGCTGCTGTGGGCGAGGCCCATCGGCGCGACGAGCACTGCGCCGATCACACTGGCCACCGTCAGTCCGGAAGTCCCGGGGAAGCGTCGGCCGGTGGCTGCGCTGAGCAGGATGTAGCACGCCCACGCAGCGCCCGCGAGGGCGGCGAACGCCACCCCTGCCAGGGTGACCCCGCCGTCGTCCCATCCCAGCAGCGCAACCCCCGTGCCGGCGAGCACCACCCACACCAGGTCCCGCCAGCGGCGCGATCCCGCCACGGCCACGGCCAGCGGGCCCAGGAATTCGATGGTCACGGCCACGCCCAGCGGGATGCGCGCAAACGATTCGTAGATGGCGTAGTTCATGACCGCCAGCGACGTGCCGAAACCGACCGCGACCAGCCAGTCCGTGCGAGAGTGCCCGCGCAGTGGGGGAGGGGCGAAGCACAGCAGCACCAGGGCCGAAGCCAGCAGGCGCAGCCACACCACGGTGCTTGGGGGGAGGACCGCGAACAGGTTCTTCGCCACCCCTGCGCCGAACTGGACCGACAGGATGCTCACCCCGACCAGCCAGGTCGCCGGGATGGCAGTGCCCGCGGCGCGGACGAGCGCCGCAGCCCGGGAGAACGGACCCGGTGCAGACTGCCCAGGAGAGTCGCTATTCACCCGATCATCCTATGAAGCGAGATCGCGGGCGGGTTGGGGCGGGAAGGAACGGGGAGAACGCCGGTGCCGGGCGGCGACTGGAGCCGCCGGCGGCGAACCCAACGGTGAGGAGAGTGTTGTGGCTTTCCGTGTCGACTCTGAGATCGGCCGTCTGCGCCAGGTCCTCGTCCACCGGCCCGACTTGGAAATCCAGCGCCTGACACCCAGCAACAAGGGCACCCTGCTCTTCGACGAAGTGCTGTGGGTGGAGCGCGCCCGCGAGGAGCACGACCTGTTCGTCCAGCTCCTGCGGGACCGGGGGGTGACCGTGCATGAATTCGGCAGCCTGCTCGCGGAGACTCTGCACATCCCCGAGGCGAAGAGGTTCATCCTCGACGAGGTGCTGGAGGAGCGCTTCTACGGTCCGATGGCTCTCGACGCCATCCGTGCCTGTCTTGACGCGATGGACCCCGGTGAGCTGCGCCGTTTCCTCACCGGCGGCATCACCAAGCGGGAGATCCTCCAGCGGATCTCCGAGCCGAAGTCGGTGTGGTTCCACGCCCTGGACCTGGACGCGTTCGTGCTGCCGCCGCTCCCGAACCTCATCTTCACGCGCGACACCTCGAGCTGGATCGGCAACGGGGTGTCCATCAACGTGATGCGCAACCGTGCCCGGATGCGGGAGACCACGCTGTACGAAGCGGTCTACCGGTGGCACCCGCTCTTCGCCGCAACCGATTTCCCCGTGTGGAATCCGGGGGTGTCCTGGGCGCCCGCCACGATCGAGGGCGGCGATGTCATGCCGGTCGGCAACGGCTCTGTGCTGGTGGGGATGAGTGAGCGCACCCGCCCGCAGGCGGTGGAGCTGCTGGCGCGGGAGCTGTTCGCCCGCGGTGGCGCCCAGCGCATTCTGGGGATCCAGATGCCCGAGGCCCGCGCCATCATGCACCTGGACACCGTGATGACCAACGTGGATCACGGGGTTTTCGCGAAGTACGCGGGTCTGGGCATGCTGCCCTCCTACACCATCGAGCCGGGGGACAGCGACAAGGAGCTGAAGATCACGGACCACGCTCCAGAGGACATGCACCGGGCCATCGCCGCCGCGGTGGGGGTCGACGACATCACGGTCCTCACTCCCACCCAGGATGTCTTCTCGGCTGAACGCGAGCAGTGGGACGACGGGTGCAATCTCCTCGCACTAGCGCCGGGCGTGGTTGTGGCCTATGAACGGAATGTCTCGTCCAATGCGTATCTGCAGGCCAACGGGATTGAGGTCATCACTATCCCGGGCAATGAGCTCGGCCGCGGCCGAGGCGGGCCGCACTGCCTGACGTGTCCGCTGGAGCGGGATCCGGTGACCCTCTAGCAGATCGAATGAATATTCGATAATCTGTATACCTTTCCAGAAGAGTTGAGGTAACGGACAGGAGAGCCGGCCGCGATGGCGTTCAACCTGCGTAATCGCAGTTTTGTCAAGGAACTCGACTTCACCCCCCAGGAGCTGATGTTCCTGATCACATTGGCGGCCGACCTGAAGGCCGCCAAGTATGCGGGGACCGAGCAGCCGCAGCTCAGCGGCAAGAACATTGCCCTGATCTTTGAGAAGACCTCCACCCGCACCCGCTGCGCCTTCGAGGTTGCCGCCCACGACCAGGGTGCTCACGTCACCTACCTGGACCCGAGCGGCTCCCAGATCGGGCACAAGGAGTCCATCAAGGACACGGCCCGTGTCCTGGGCCGCATGTTCGACGCGATTGAGTACCGCGGCGCCAGCCAGGCCACGGTGGAAGAACTGGCCGAGTATGCGGGCGTGCCGGTGTGGAACGGCCTCACCGACGAATGGCACCCCACCCAGATGCTCGCCGACTTCCTCACCATCATGGAGCACACCGACAAGCCGCTGCGCGAGGTCACCCTGGCGTACATGGGGGATGCCCGCAACAACCTCGGCAACTCCCTCACCGTCACCGGAGCCATGCTCGGTATCGACGTGCGCATGGTTGCCCCCCGCGAACTGTGGCCTGACGAGGAGCGGGTCGCCGCCCCCGCCCGCGCAATCGCCGAGACCACGGGGGCGCGGGTCACGTTCACCGACGACATCGCGGAAGGACTGGCCGGGGCGGACTTCATCTACACCGACGTGTGGGTGTCGATGGGAGAACCCAGCGAAGTGTGGGACGAGCGCATCCGCCAGCTGCTGCCCTACCAGGTCAACGCTGAGGCCCTCAAAGCCACCGGCAACCCTGACGTCAAGTTCCTCCACTGCCTGCCGGCTTTCCACGACCTCGGTACCGAGGTGGCACGGGAGATCCACGCCCGCACCGGCCTGACCGCGCTCGAAGTCACCGACGAGGTGTTCGAGTCGCCGGCCTCCATCGTCTTCGACCAGGCCGAGAACCGGATGCACACGATCAAGGCGCTCATGGTCGCCACCCTGGGCAGGTGACCGCGGCGGCCGCGTCCGAGCCCGCGCGGACGCGGCTGTTCCGCACCGGCACGGCTGCGCCGGGCGCGGAGGTAGCGCAGGAACCGTCCGGGCAGCCGGTCACCGCTCCGCAGGCCGCTCGCATGCTGGCGGCCGGGCCACCGCCGCCACCAGAAGCAGCATCCAGGCGGTGAACGAGACGAGCGGCTGCCCCAGCGTCATTATGAGCCCGGCAGTGCTGCTCGTCGCCCAGCCGGTGGCCACCTGCAGGACGATCCAGCCGAAAGGCAGGGCAGCGGCACCCACGTTCACGCACAGCGCCGCCACAACCAGGCCAGCGCGAACAGGCCTGCGCCACCACACCAGGAGTCCGCCCACGGCTAAGAGCACGAGCGGCGGCCCCACGTAGCGCACCAACACGAACCAGGGGATGCCTAAGGACGCCACGCGGGGAGTCTAGTGCGCCAGCAGTCCGGTCGGCGGCGCGGGCGGTACCGCGTCACAGCCCCGGGAAGCGGCGCCTGGACGGGAAGACTCACTCCCAGCGGAAGAACCGGCCTGCCAGAGCCGCGCCGACCACGCTCCAGGCCAGCAGGACGAGCACGGGGCCGAGCGGCATTGCGGCCCCTTCCGCCAGGACCGTGCGCAGGCCCGTGGAGAGCGCGGTGATAGGCAGGGCTTCCACGAAGGGGAGGAGCGCTGGGGGGAACAGGTCGACGGGGAACACGACCCCGCCCAGCCCGAGCAGGATGACGTAGACCAGGTTGGCGGCTGCCAGAGTCGCCTCGGCCCGCAGTGTCCCAGCCATCAGCAGCGCCAGCGCGCTGAAGGCAGCGGTGGCCAGCACCATCAGCAGCACCACGCTGAGCACGCCGACGGCCCCGCCCTGCGGTGACCATCCCAGCAGGAAGGCCACCGTGCTGATGAGCACGGCTTGCAGCAGTTGGATGACCAGTACCGCCAGGGTTTTCGCGGCCAGAAGCCCCAGCCGGGTCAACGGGGTGGCGCCCAGGCGTTTGAGCACCCCGTAGCGCCGTTCAAAGCCGGTGCTGATGGCCTGGCCGGTGAAGGCGGTGGACATCGTCGCCAACGCGAGCACTCCCGGGGCCAGGAAATCCACGCGCGACGCCGTGCCCGCGTCGAGGATCGGGACGATGCTGAATCCGACCAGGAGCAGCACGGGGATGACGAGGGTCAAGAGGAGCTGCTCGCCGTTGCGGAGCAGAAGGCGCAGTTCCAGCCCTGCCTGGGCCAGCACCCGGCGGACTACGGGAGCAGCCTTGGGGCGGGGAGTGAAGTCAAGCGGTGTGGTGGAGGACATCAGTCGCGAAGATCCCGGCCGGTGAGTTCAAGGAAGACGTCTTCGAGGGTGCGGCGGTGCACTCGCAGGTCCTCGGGGAGGAGTCCGCGGGACGCACACCAGGTGCTCACGGTCGCTACCAGGCCCGGCCCTATTTCGTCGGGGTCAGCGCAGGTGACCGTGTACTGTCCAGCGTCGCGCTCGGTGACGCTGCAGCCCGGTGGAAGGGCAGCGGCGAGGTCAGACACGTCCAGTCCGGGAGCAGCCCGGAACCGCAGCTCCCGATCGCCGCGGGTGAGGGCGGCTGTGGGGCCGTCGGCGACGACCCGGCCGTGGTCGATGATGACCACGTGGTCGGCAAGCCGTTCCGCTTCTTCCATGTAGTGGGTGGTCAGCACGACGCCCACCCCTGCGGTGCGCAGCTCGCCGATCAGCTCCCAGGCGGCCATGCGGGCCTGCGGGTCGAGGCCGGTGGTGGGCTCGTCCAGGAACACCAGTTCGGGACGGCCGATGATGGCAGCGGCCAAGGACAGGCGCTGCTGCTGTCCTCCGGACAGCCGGCGGAACGGGGTGCGGGCTACCGCGGAGAGGCCCAGCCGGTCCAGGAGCGCTTCAGGGGGGAGGGGATGGGCGTAGAAGGCAGCGAGAAGACGCAGCCACTCCCCAGCGCGCACCCCGGTGGGCACGCCGCCGCTCTGCGGCATGACCCCGACCCGTGGCCGAAGCGCGGCCGCGTCGCGGATCGGGTCGAGGCCGAGGACACGGACCCGGCCCGCGTCTGCGTGCCGGAACCCTTCACAGATTTCGATCGTCGAGGTCTTGCCCGCACCGTTGGGGCCGAGGAGCGCGGTGACCGCGCCGCGGGCAGCGGTGAACGACAGGCCCGCTACGGCAGTGACCGCACCGTAGCGCTTGACCAGGTCGGTGACCTCGACGGCAGGGGTGTCCATGGCGAAGAGTCTACGGCGGGGGGTGCAGGGGGCGTACCCGACTGCGACATCCGCGCGGAAACCGCTCAAGAGTGTTTCATGTTGTGAGATGACATTCTCATGATGTGGTTGTTTTGCGGGGTGGAGGCGCGGATGATGCTGATCATCGAAACCGAGCAAATGAGAAAAAGGCCAGTAAGGCAAGGCTAACTTGTGTGTCCTACAGCACTCGGCGCGGTTTGCTCATCGGGAGGGAATTAGGCCACACTGATGTTGTGAAAAACATGGGTGGGGCAGAGCGTACGGAGGGCAGTGCCAGAACCGGTGCTGCCTTGACGCCTGTCGGCCACGAACTGGGATCCGAGACCGGAACCCGGGCACGGGTCGCCCGACTCATCCTCGAGCACGGCCCGATCACCGCCTCCGCTCTGGGTGAGCGGCTCGGGCTGACCCCGGCGGCAATCCGCCGCCACCTCGACAACCTCGTGAGTGAAGGCATGGTCGAGGCCCGCGACGCCCACCCCGTGAGGCGTCGCCGGAGGGGAAGACCCGCCCGTGTCTTTGTGATCACCGGGGCCGGACGCGACGCGTTCGTGCACGGCTACGACGACCTCGCCGCCAGTGCACTGCGCTTCCTCGCGGAGAAGGCAGGACCGCAGGCCGTCGCCGAGTTCGCGCAACGCCAGGTGGCCGAACTCGAACGTCGCTACCGTCCGCTGCTGGCCGACGCACCCCCGCACCAGCGGGTCCGGCTGCTCGCTGAGGCACTGTCGAACGACGGCTACGCCGCCTCGGCGGGGGCAGCCCCGGCCGGAGGGGAGCAGTTGTGCCAGCACCACTGCCCAGTCGCCCACGTGGCGGCTGAATTCCCTGAACTGTGCGACGCAGAAGTCGAGGCTTTTGCCCGACTTCTTGGCACTCCGGTGCGTCGCCTTGCCACCATCGCGCACGGCGATAGCGTCTGCACCACCCACGTCAGCCCTCGTGACATCGGCTCCCTGAGCGCCGAGGCCCGTAGCCAGCGAGGCACGGGCACACCACGCCAAACAGGACGTCCCGTCCAGGAGGATCCGCGTAAATGACGTCTACCGCGCACCCCGAGCTCGAAGGGCTCGGCACTTACGAATACGGCTGGGCCGACCCCGACGTGGCCGGCGCCTCGGCGCGCCGTGGTCTCGACGAAGAGGTCGTCCGCGACATTTCGGCGAAGAAGAACGAGCCGGAGTGGATGCTGGACCTGCGCCTGAAGGCGCTGCGGCTGTTCACCAAGAAGCCGTTGCCGACGTGGGGTGCTGACCTGTCGAGGATCAACTTCGACAACATCAAGTACTTCGTGCGGTCCACGGAGAAGCAGGCCCGCTCGTGGGAAGAGCTTCCCGAAGACATCCGCCGCACCTACGACCGGCTGGGGATTCCTGAGGCGGAGAAGCAGCGCCTCGTCGCCGGGGTGGCAGCCCAGTACGAGTCCGAGGTGGTCTACCACCAGATCCGCGAGGACCTGGAAGCCCAGGGCGTCATCTTCCTGGACACCGACACCGCGCTGAAGGAGCACCCGGACCTGTTCAAGGAGTACTTCGGCACGGTCATCCCGCCCGGCGACAACAAGTTCGCGGCACTGAACACCGCGGTGTGGAGCGGCGGCTCCTTCATCTACGTGCCCAAGAACGTGCACGTGGAGATTCCGCTCCAGGCCTACTTCCGGATCAACACCGAGAACATGGGCCAGTTCGAGCGGACGCTCATCATCGTCGACGAGGGCGCCTACGTCCACTACGTCGAGGGCTGCACCGCGCCGATCTACAAGTCGGAGTCGCTGCACTCGGCGGTCGTCGAGATCATCGTCAAGAAGAACGCCCGCTGCCGCTACACGACCATCCAGAACTGGTCGAACAACGTCTACAACCTGGTCACCAAGCGTGCCGTCGCCTACGAGGGCGCCACCATGGAGTGGATCGACGGCAACATCGGCTCCCAGGTCACCATGAAGTACCCGGCGGTCTACCTCATGGGCGAGCACGCCAAGGGCGAGACCCTGTCCCTCGCGTTCGCGGGTGAGGGCCAGCACCAGGACACCGGTTCCAAGATGGTGCACTGCGCCCCCAACACCTCCTCCACCATCGTCTCCAAGTCGGTGGCGCGCAGCGGCGGCCGTGCCTCCTACCGCGGCCTCGTCCAAGTACAGGAGGGGGCAGAGCGCTCCAAGTCCACGGTCAAGTGCGATGCGCTGCTGATCGACACCATCAGCCGCTCCGACACCTACCCCTACGTCGACGTCCGAGAAGACGACGTCGAGATGGGCCACGAGGCCACCGTCTCCAAGGTGAGCGAGGACCAGCTCTTCTACCTGATGAGCCGGGGCCTGGACGAGGACGAGGCCATGGCGATGATCGTCCGCGGGTTCGTGGAGCCCATCGCCCGCGAGCTGCCCATGGAGTACGCCCTGGAACTGAACCGGCTCATCGAGCTGCAGATGGAAGGAGCGGTCGGCTAACCATGGCCACCCCCAATCTCGGAATCCGGGAACACAGCCACGGCGGCGATCTTCCCGTCTCCAAACTCGTCCACGGGTCCTTCGACCCCAACGACTTCCCCAAGCCCACCGGCCGCGAGGAAGAGTGGCGGTTCACCCCGCTGCGCCGGCTCCGCGGCCTCCACGAAGGGGGCAGCGCCGACGGCGCCGTCGACGTCAAGGTGATCGCCCCGGACGAAGTCACCGTTGAGACGGTGGGCCGCGACGACGCCCGGCTGGGCACCTCGTTCCTGCCCAACGACCGGGTCAGCGCGCTGGCCTACCAGGCGTTCCGCGAAGCTGTCGTCGTGACGGTGCCGAAGAACACCGAGGTCAGTGAACCAGTGTTCCTCACCGTCACCGGAGCCCAGCAGGACCAGGCCCACGGCCACGTGCTCGTTCGGGTGGAATCCGCCGCGTCCGCCACCGTCGTGCTGGAGTACCGGGGCAGCTCGGTGTACGCCGACAACGTCGAATTCGTTGTCGAAGACGGCGGACGGCTCAACGTCGTCAGCCTCCAGGACTGGGACCGCGACGCCGTCCACGTGTCGCATCAGTACACCACGGTCGGTCGGGACGCCAGCTTCCGGAGCATCGTGGTGACGCTCGGCGGTGACCTCGTGCGCCTGTCGCCCAAGGTCTCCTACTCCGGCCCCGGAGGCGACGCCGAACTGTTCGGCCTGTACTTCACAGGCGCAGGACAGCACCACGAGCACCGCTCGCTGGTCGACCACAACGTGTCCCACACGCGCAGCCGGGTCGACTACAAGGGTGCGCTCAGCGGCGAAGACGCCCACGCCGTGTGGATCGGCGACGTGATCATCGGTGAGGGCACTCAGGGCACCGACTCCTACGAGCACAACCGCAACCTCGTGCTCACGGACGGCACCCGAGTAGACTCCGTGCCCAACCTGGAGATCTTCACCGGCGAGGTCGAAGGCGCCGGCCACGCCAGCACCAGCGGGCGTCTGGACGACATCCACCTGTTCTACCTGCAGTCGCGGGGCATCCCCGCCGACGAGGCCCGCCGCCTGGTGATCCGGGGCTTCTTCGCGGAGATCATCGACCGCATCGAAGTCCCCGAACTGCGCGACCGCATCATGGCCGAGGTTGAGGAGAAGCTGGCGCTGCATGAGTAGCGAGGAAACCTACACCAGGGTCTGTGCACTCAGCGACCTCCCCGAAGAAGGCGCACTAGGCGTGGAGGTCAACGGCACTCCCGTGGCGGTAGTGCGCAGCGAGGGCGAGATCTACGCGATCAGCGACCTCTGCTCGCACGCCGAGGTCAACCTCTCCGAGGGAGAAGTGGAAGACGGCACCATCGAGTGCTGGCTGCACGGCTCCTGCTTCGACCTGCGCACCGGCAAACCGCTCAACCCGCCGGCCACCCAGGCGGTCCCCACCTACCGAGTGAAGATCGACGGCGACGACGTACTCGTCTCGCTGGACACCGAGAAGGCGTAAGAAGAGACACTATGACCACATTCGAGATCCGCGGTCTGCGCGCTGACGTCCTCATCAGCGAAGAGGAGCGTCGCGAGATCCTCAAGGGCGTCAACCTGACCATCCGCTCCGGGGAGACCCACGCCATCATGGGCCCCAACGGGTCCGGCAAGTCCACCCTGGCCTACGCCATCGCCGGGCACCCCCGCTACGAGATCACCGACGGCGAGGTGCTGCTCGACGGCGAGAACGTGCTGGAGATGAGCGTCGACGAGCGGGCCCGCGCCGGCGTGTTCCTCGCCATGCAGTACCCGGTCGAGGTTCCCGGCGTGTCCATGTCCAACTTCCTGCGCAGCGCTGTCACCGCGGTGCGCGGCGAGGCCCCCAAGCTGCGGGCGTTCTCCAAGGAACTGCAGGAGGCCATGAAGGGGCTGTCCATCGACCCGTCCTTCGCCGCCCGCGGCGTCAACGAGGGCTTCTCCGGCGGTGAGAAGAAGCGGCACGAGATCCTCCAGCTGGAGCTGCTCAAGCCCAAGGTGGCCATCCTCGACGAGACCGACTCCGGCCTCGACGTCGACGCCCTCAAGATCGTCTCCGAAGGCATCAACCGGGCCAAGGAGGCCAACGACATGGGCGTCATGCTCATCACGCACTACAGCCGCATCCTCAACTACGTGAAGCCCGACTTCGTCCACGTCTTCGCGGACGGCAAGATCGTCGAGTCCGGCGGCATGGACCTTGCTGAGACACTGGAGACTGAGGGTTACGAGCGTTTCGTGAAGGTAGGCGCCTAACCGTGACACGCGAGCTGGATGTCGAGACGATCCGGGCAGACTTCCCGATCCTGTCCCGGACCGTCCGCAATGAGCGTCCGCTGGTGTACCTCGACTCCGGGGCCACATCCCAGAAACCCCGGCAAGTCCTCGACGCCGAGCGGGAGTTCTACGAACGCTATAACGCGGCGGTGCACAGGGGCGCGCACCAGCTCGCGGAGGAGGCCACTGACGCCTATGAGGCGGCCCGGGCCACCATCGCGGCCTTCGTCGGTGCCCCTGCTGACGAAGTGGTGTTCACCAAGAACGCCACAGAAGCGATCAACCTCGTCGCCTACGCCATGAGCAACGCGGTCACCGCGGGCGAGGAATTCTCCCGCTTCGCCGTGAAACCCGGCGACGAGATTGTGGTCACTGAAATGGAGCACCACGCCAACCTGGTGCCCTGGCAGGAGTTGTGCCGCCGCACCGGAGCGACACTGCGCTGGTTCGGGGTTACCGACGAGGGCCGCCTCGACCTGTCCAACTTGGACGACCTCATCAACGAGCGCACCAAGCTCGTGGCGCTCATCCACCAGTCCAACGTGCTGGGCACCGTCAACCCGGTCCAGTTGATCGCGGAGCGGGCGCACGCGGTCGGCGCGCTGGTCCTCGTGGACGGCGCCCAGTCGGTCCCGCACATGCCGGTCAACGTCACCGAGCTGGGCGTGGACTTCCTCGTGTTCTCCGGGCACAAGATGTGCGGCCCCAACGGCATCGGCGTGCTGTGGGGGCGCCGGGAGCTGCTGTGCGCCATGCCGCCGTTCATCACCGGCGGCTCCATGATCGGCACGGTGCACATGGAGCACAGCACGTGGGCCGACCCGCCGCAGCGGTTCGAAGCCGGCGTCCCGATGGCGCCCCAGGCAGTCGGCCTGGCCGCGGCATGCGACTACCTCAACTCCATCGGGATGGACGCCATCGCCGCGCACGAGCACGCTCTCGTGGAATATGCGCTCAAACACATTGGTTCCATCGAGGGTGTACGAATCGTCGGACCGGCCGACGCCGAGGCACGTGGGGGCGCCGTCTCGTTCACCGTTGACGGGATCCACCCCCACGATGTGGGCCAGGTACTGGACGACCTGGGGGTGGCCGTGCGGGTGGGGCACCACTGTGCATGGCCGCTGCACCGCAGGTTTGAGGCGGTAGCCACCACGCGCGCCTCGTTCTACCTGTACAACTCCTTCGCCGACGTGGACGCCCTGGCCGAAGGGATCCGGGAGGCGCAGCGATTCTTCGGCGTGGCCCGAAGCTAGGAAGAGCGTGCCATGAGACTCGACGCGATGTACCAGGAGATCATCCTGGACCACTACCGCAACCCGCACCACAAAGGGCTGCGGGAACCCTTCGACGCCGAGAGCCACCACGTCAACCCCACCTGCGGCGACGAGATCACCCTCCGTGTGCTGCTCAAGCCCGCGGACAAGGAGAGCGACGGCAGCGCCGCGATCGCCGACATCTCCTACGACAGCATGGGCTGCTCCATCAGCCAGGCGAGCGCCTCGGTCATGGCCGACCTGCTCATCGGCAAGACGGTCGACGAGGCGATGGCGATCCTCGACGAGTTCACCGCGCTCATGCAGTCCAAAGGGCAAGGCGAACCCGACGAGGACGTGCTGCAGGACGCGGTGGCTTTCGCTGGGGTGTCGAAGTATCCCGCCCGGGTCAAGTGCGCCCTGCTCGCCTGGATGGCGTGGAAGGACGCGACCGCCAAGTCTCTGGCAACCCAGCGGCAGGAGGAGGCCGTATGAGCACCGGAAACGAGGAGACCACCTCGACGCAGACGCAGACCGCCGAGGTGGACGAAGCGCTGGTGGAGGAGATCACTGACGCGCTCAAGGACGTCATCGACCCTGAGCTCGGCGTCAACGTGGTCGACCTCGGACTGGTCTACGGGGTCAACGTAGACGAGCGCAGCATCGTCATCGACATGACGCTGACCAGCGCGGCCTGTCCGCTCACCGACGTGTTGGAGGAGCAGGTCGCCAGCACGCTGGACGAGTTCGACCGCGACGTCAAGATCAACTGGGTCTGGATGCCGCCGTGGGGGCCGGACAAGATCACTGAGGACGGCCGAGACCAGTTGCGGATGCTCGGTTTCAACGTCTGATCCCGCAACGCATCCTGCCACCACGCCGTACCCGCGCCCGCGGTGTTATGCACCGCGGGCGTTTGCTGTGCCGTGGCGGGGTAGTGCGTGACCGACAGCGCCCAGCGGGCAGGGGAGGGGCGCGGCCGGTCAGGAGGAGGCGGAAACAGCCATGGCGCACCTGGTAGTGCTCGGGGTAGCCGACCGGGACCGGGCCGAACAGGCGCTTGACATCGCCGACGACTTGGCCCGGCGGGAGCTGCTGCGGCTCAAGGATGCCGCCTACGTCTACAAAGACGCCCGGGGCAGGCCCCGCATCCAGCAGACGCTGAACGTGACCGGGGTGGGGGCCGCGGGCGGCGCCCTGTGGGGCACTCTGATCGGGGCGCTGTTCCTCTCCCCGGTGCTGGGGCTCGCAGTGGGGACCGCGATCGGCGCTGTGGCGGGCCGACTCACCGATATCGGTATCGACGACGATCTGATCCGCCAGATCGGACACCAGCTCGACGACGGGCGGGCCGCCGTGTTCCTGCTCGTCCACTCCGAGACACGGGACCGGGTCGTGGAAGCCCTCCGGCCCTTGGAACCCACCGTGCTGGAAACCAGCCTGACCCGGGACGACGAACGGGAACTGATCCGCGCCCTCCACGCCGACGAACCCGAGCCTCCCACAGCCCCAGGGCACGTGTGAGCAGGGCCCGGCACTGGACTGCGCCAGGGCTGGGCAGGCCTCACCCGCGGGACGTGCCCCGCACAGCGGCGGCTAGCCGAGCGCCCTCGGAACAGTCCCTGCCGGAGGCTGCGGCGGGGGACCGGAGTGGGGAACCGATGCGGCAGGCAAGGCCAGACGCAACTGTTCCGCGATGTCGTCGTCCCCGCGCTTGGCCAACAGGTTGAGCAGCTCGGCCGGGGCCCCCGTGAACCCCTCGTCGGTTTCACTGATCCGACGGAAGATGATGTCGAGCGCCTCTTCAGCCGTGGCCGGGGCAGTGTAGCCGGTCAGGCTCAACGCCAAGCCGAGCGGACCGTTGTCCGTGGGAATCGACGAAGCCTGCAACAACCGGGCATCCAACCGGTCGCCGTTGACAGTGATGAACAACCGGTCGCCGGCTTGGGCGCCGAGCCGGCGCAGCAGCGGCCGCAGCGAGTCGAACGCCGCCTGGTCCCGCCAGACCAGGACCAGCAGGTCCGCCCCTGGGCCGGTGAGGCACAGCAGCCGCCCGGGCCGCAACCCCAGGTGCGCCGCATACCCCGGCGGGACAGTGACCGGGGCACCGTTGAGCTGGTCGGAAGTGACGTCGACCCGGTGCCACCACCGTCCGTCGGGGGCCCGGAAGCACCGCGCGGACGTCGCCACGCTCAGCGTGGGTTCGGCGGAGCTCTGCGGTTCGGCCGGCCGCCGGCGAATAGGCAGACCGCTGCTGGTGGTCGCGCCCGGCGCAGCCGAGGGGAACGCGGACGACCCGGCGTATCCCCCCGCCGGTTCGGCGGTGCTCAACGGCACGCTCTCGTCGACCAGTACCCGCCCGTCTTGGATGGTGACCCCCGGGGTGTTCAAAAGCCACGGCCGCAACGCTTGCGGGCGGATGCCGATACCCGCCAGCCGGGACTCCGCCTCGCTGAGCGTGGGCTGGTCGGTGAGGAGACGCCGGGTCTGCTGGCGCAGATGCCCCGGGTCGGTGGCCAGCAGCCAACTGCCTTCCAGCCGCCGGTCCGTGAACAGAGTCATGACGATCTGCCACAGCGGAATCCCCAGCGACGGCACAGTGACCTGGTGGTCGGGGTGCGCGTTGATGAGAGTGTCGAGGGTGCTGGCCACCCCCAACTGGTCGGACACTTCCCGCAGATGCTGCGCCATCGGCGCACCCACCGGGGAGTTGAGCCACTGCAGCAGCCGCTCCTCAACGGTGCGCTGGGCGCTCCGCAGCTCCCGGATGTCCATCTGAAGCTGGTCGGCGAGAAGCCGGATACTGGTCGGCTCCGAGGTGAACAGCCGCTCTGTGGCGATGAGCTGTTCCAACTCGCTCCAGTCACGGCACAACTGGTCGAACAGGTCGACCAGGGGGTGCGCGCCCGGCTCAGGGGTGGACGCGGTGGGAGCGTCCTCTGCGGCAGCGGCCGGTTTCGCCGCCTGCTGGCGCAGCGCCTTCGGCGGCCCGAACGCTGGACGGCGTAGGGTACCGCCGGGGCCCAGCAGCGGGCTGCCGCCGCGACGAGCCAGGAGGGGCGTCGACTCTTTAGAGTCTGCGGAACGGGACGGGGAGGAAGCGGTGGCGGTGTTCTGGGCCGCGGCAAGATCGTGGTCGCGCTGGGCGCGCAGAGCCCGCAGGGTCCGGATCGCGCGAGACGCAGGGGAAGACTGGGCGCTTTTCACCGTGTCAGTGGTGGGCCCCGCAGAGTCAGAGCCCGTGGCCTCGGTCAAGTAGGCCATCGCGTTGCGCACGTGGTCCGGCGCGGAGGCGGGCATCCAGTTCGCGATGGTGCGCACCGCTTCAATGATCAAGGCGGGAGACGGGGCGGGCCCGTTGAGGGGGCCGCTGGTGAAGGGAAGAATCGACTGCCACATCACCGCGCCAACCACCTCGAGCAGGTCGCAGTTGTTGGGGAACTCCCACGACCGCATGGTCTGCGGAGAGGTGTGGATCAGCCGCTCCCAGCTTCCCGCGGTGCTGCGCACCGCACCGCGGATAGGCTCAGCGATGTCGTCTAAATCCACCGTGAGCCCGCGCAAGGTCGGGACGAACTCGCAGATTTCCAGGTGGTCCCACTGCTCTACGGAGAGCCGGGCCAGACAGTGCGCCAGCCAGGTTGGACCGGCGATGTCGAGCACACGAGGCAGGGGAAGCGACCGCCACCAGCTATCCACCAACCGGGGATGCCGCAGCACGGTCGCGGCATCCGGCGACTTACTCCACCGCAAAGCAGGAACGAGGTCGGTGAGGCTGATCGGCGAAACGGCGTTCATCGACGGGGGACCTCGACCTCCTGGGACACGACTCGCTGAATATGCGAGAACGATACAAATGTCCGATCAAGCGCTACACATGACGCTCCTCGGCTGTGGATAAAAGGGCTGGGCAGGCCCTGTCGGCCGGCGCAGCGCACCGGCGAGGCAGGCGCTGGCGCGGCGTGACGGTGCCGATCCCTGCAGATCGTATGGGGGATTAGCGCGTTCTGTGTAGTGCTCAACGGGAAATCCTGAGAGTACCCTAAGAATGCGTCTGTCGGGCAATCTACCCATAAGTCTGGTTAGGGGGGAGTGGGGGTTTCCGCTGCGGGCCTGCCGCACCGGCGGACCACGCCCGCCCCTCCCTCAACCCTCATGGCTGAAAATCGGGAGCCCGCCCAGGAGTCCCCTCGCACCGCGAGAAACGAGCACGGCCGCAGCGCTGCCCACCCGGCACCCAGCGAGCAGAACCGCGCCCCGCCGGACCGCGCCTGCCCACACCTCTTTCCCGGAACGCCCCGCACAGCCTGGGCCGTCCGCTGCTCGACGCCGCGGCATCCTCCGCCACCCGCCTCAACTCGGCGACGGTATGCTTATCTACTCTTAGTACCCCCGCACCTCACCCCGATCATCGACTCGTGACACGGAAGTCGTTGGCGTGCCAGACGTAGTAACCGGCACGCGTTCTGGCCGGATGCCGACAGCGGGCAGAGCGGCGGGGTACAGCCCGGAGGCGGACGCGTCGTCCGGAACAGCATGCCCCACAGGGCGGCCCCGTGTTCCGGTCAGGCGGAGCCCAAAGCGCACCGGTAAAGCCGATGGTGTCCCGGATGCATTGGTGTGCGGTGCTGGATGCCATGGGCTTTCTGCTTGAGCGGTCGCGTCACAATCCGGCACCGAAAGGACCGGGCAGCCTCCTGGATCCGCGTCAGGGCGCGACAACCGCACAAAGACCCGCGAAGCGCCGAAGCTGAAAAGGAGAGGGTCACTTGACCAGCTCGCATAAGGGAATCTCCCCCCTGCGGTCGACACAGGACACCCACGGCTTCGAACAAGGGCCGCTCCACCGCACACCGGCAGCCCAGCCCAGTGTGATCCGGTCGTATGTGGCTATCGGGGACAGCCTCACCGAAGGGCTGGACGACCCGAACCCCGACGGCACCTACCGGGGGTTCGCCGACCGACTCGCCGAGCACCTCAGCACGAAAACACCGGGATTCCGCTACGCCAACCTCGCGGTGCGCGGACGTCGCATCCGCCACATTTTCGGGGAGCAGCTGGAGCAGACCCTGGAATTCGCCCCCGACCTGGTGACCGTGCACGCCGGGGGCAACGATGTGCTGCGGCCCAACACCAACCTCGACCAGCTCGCCCGGCAGTACGAGCGGGGAATCCGCCGACTGCGTGACGCGGGAATCCGGGTGGTCATGCTGTCCGGACACGACACCGGCTGGGTTCCGGTACTGCGGATGTACCGCGGCCGTATCGCCGTGTTCAGCATGCATTTGCGGGCAATCGCCGAACGCAACGGCGTGGAGATTGTGGACTTGTGGGCGCTGGATTCGCTCAACGATCCGCGGGCCTGGAGCGTGGACCGCCTGCACTTCAACTCGATGGGGCACCAGATCGTCGCGGCCCGGATCGCTGACCTGCTCGGCCACCCCATCGGCCCCCGCGAGCTGTGGGCCAACCCCTGGCCCACCCCCTACGTTCCCCTTCCCCGGCCACTGCGCCGCCGGGAGACCCGCCGGTGGGCGGTGCGGTTCCTCGTCCCCTGGCTGGGGCGCAGACTCATGGGCCGGTCCACGGGGGACGGGCGCCTGCCGAAACGGCCGCGGATGACGGAACTCGCGCCCGTCGTCCGCGACGCTGAGGAACACCAACTGGATTAGCGGCACCGCCCCGCTTGCCCCTGGTGGTGGGGACCGCCACCAGGGCGGGGCGTGGTGGCCCCGCCAGACCCGCCAAAGAACCAGGGGAGGGTAGGAGCACAACACCGGGAAACCGTCCCCGCCGACGGCTGTGCCCCGGTCCGGCACAGCACCGGAAGACCACGGCCTAACAGCCGGGACGCTTCTCCGCCCTTCTACGTGCCCCTACGGAACGGAGCGCTTCCCGCTCGCGAGGAGGCGCCGACGCCGCGTCAGCGGGCAGACAGGCCGCGGATGATGTCGCTGATGTGGACCACGCCCCGGCACTGGCCGAACTCGTTGACCGCGATGAGATCGTCGTAGACCCGATCCTGGTCGGTGCCGGCGATCCGCAGCGCAGCCAGTGCGGGGGCCGTAAGCGGAACAGTCCGCGGTGGATCAGCGAGCTTCTGGGCTGGACGCTTCGCGTACAAGGCGTGCCCGTACGGGCCGGTGATCGACAGCAGGAACCGGGCCCGGTCCAAAGCCGCCACGGGACGCTCGCGATGGTCGAGCAGGATCACACTGTTGAGCGCGGAATCGGCGCTGAACGCTTCCAGCACCTCTTCCGAAGTGGCTTCGACCGTCATCGTCACCGCCGGAACCATGAACTCCGACACGCGCAGCCCAGCCCCGGAATCCGGGGCGAGCGGCTCTAAAGACAAGGCGGGAATCTGGGTGACCCGGTCTCCCGGCGCCCAGTCGTCCCCCGCGAACAGGGGCCCTTGCGCCATCCGCACCCCCACAGTGCGCAGCGCCGTCAACTGGGCTATCGACGTCACCCCGGACGCGAGAGGGAACGTTCCTGCCCCACGCGCGATCCGTGTCATGCCGTCCACGATCGCGGCACACTGCTCCTGGTCCGGCAGCCCGGACGTCAACGACCCTTCGATCCGGAACAGGAACGGCGCGGTCTCCACGAGAAGGTCCGGGGAGACCCGCGCAGTGTCGAACGCGTACCGGAACCCCATCTCCCGCACTCGGGCCAACGCAGCAACCAGGTGGTCACGAGGCAGGAAGCACAAATCCGCGTCCACCATGAGCGTGACGTCACGCGGCTGCCGTCCGCTCCGCTGCAGAGTGTCCCGCAGGAACCCGAGCGGTTCCTGGCCCGCCGTCAACAACCGGGCTGGGAAAGGCAGCACCAGGGGAAGAAAACTTTCCCGCGCCGCAGTCTCCCGGGCGACCCGTCCCAGGAGTTCGGTGAGCACGGCGACGTCCGCACCGGACCGCCGGTCAACGGGGACGACGGCCTCAACCGCTAAGACCGCACCAGAGTCCAGGTCGATGATCGGGCGCAAGACCACCGAAAGGGAAGCGGTGGGGAGAACACCCACTCGTGTGTCGTCGGAGAAGCTCGTCTGTGGAGACACGGCACCATGGTCGCCACTCCGACCCTGCACGAGGAGACAGCGAGATGAAAACCAGTTGAATTCTTCGGCTCACGCGACGTGACAGGAGACGAGAAGCCGGGCCGCCTCCCACCCCGCCAGACGCCGGACCCGCGGGGTGCCGCGGACAATCCCAGAAAACAGCAGAGCGCGCCCACCGCGTGGCGGGCGCGCCCAGCACCGGTCAAGGACGGCGGAACGCCAAGGCGATGTTGTGTCCGCCGAAACCGAAAGAGTTGTTCAGCGCAGCCACCGCGGAAGACGGCAGCTCCCGAGGCTTGTCCACCACCACGTCAACCACCACGCCGGGGTCGATCTCCTCAACGTTGATGGTTGCGGGCACCACCCCGTGGTACAGCGCCAAGACGGTGGCCACCGACTCCAACGCACCAGCACCACCCAGCAGGTGGCCGGTCATGGACTTGGTGGAGGTCACCGCGACAGCGTCAGCAGCCGAGTCGCCCAGGGCACTGCGGATCGCCACGGTCTCCGGCACGTCACCCGCCGGCGTGGAAGTGGCGTGCGCGTTGATGTGCGCGATATCGGACGGGCTCAGCCCAGCGTCCGCGATCGCGGCAGAGATCGCACGGGAAGCCCCAGCACCGACCGGGTCAGGCTGCACAATGTCGTAGGCGTCGCAGGTGTATCCGGCTCCCGCGGCCACCGCGTACACGCGGGCCCCGCGGGCCGCAGCGTGCTCAGCCGACTCCAGGATGAGAGTGGCTGCCCCCTCACCCATGACGAAACCGTCCCGGTTGACGTCGAACGGACGCGACGCGCCCTGCGGGTCGTCGTTGCGGGTGGACAAGGCACGCATCGCAGCGAACGCGGCAATGTTCAGCGGGTGGATCGCCGCCTCGCACCCTCCCGCGATCACCACGTCGGCGCGGCCGGAGCGGATCATGTTGATGCCGTCAGCGATGGCCTCCGCACTGGACGCGCAGGCGCTGACCGCGGCGTGAGCCCCCGCCCGGGCAGTGAACTCCAGCGCCACAGCGGCGGCCGGGCTGTTGGGCATGAGCATCGGCACGGTGAACGGGGAGACCCGCTTCCAGCCCTTCTCCCGGAAGATGTCGTACTGGTGGAGGGTGGTCAAGATGCCACCGATACCGCTGGACATCACGACACCCAGACGCAACGGGTCTACTTCAGGGGAGCCCGCGTCGTCCCACGCTTCCCGCGCGGTGATCAACGCCAACTGCTGGGTCCGGTCCAGGCGGCGCAGTCGGTGGCGTTCCAGCTTCTCGGACGGCTCCTCAGCGAGGAGGCCCGCGAAGTGCACCGGGAGCTTCTCATGCCACTCCTCGGGCAGGGAAGTGATGCCGGATCGACCTTCGAGCAGCGCCGACCAGGTCGTGGCGACGTCACCTCCCAGAGGACTGCTCGCTCCAAGGCCGGTGACGACGACTTCGCGGTTACTCATGGTCGATCGCCCTTCTCGTCGAAATGGTCGGTGCGCTGTGGTCCCGCGGTGTGCGGGCGGCCCGGGCATAGTCCCGGACGACACTCAGCGTGCCCGCCGACGGCTGCGGCGTCGGCGGGCCGACGGCTCAGCTCCGTTACTTCTGGATGTAGTTGATGACGTCCTGAACCGTCTTCAGGTCCTTGAGCTGGTCGTCGGGGATCTCCACGCCGAACTTGTCCTGTGCGGCGACGGCGATCTCGACCATCGACAGCGAGTCGATGTCGAGGTCGTCCACGAAGCTCTTCTCCGGGGTGACCTCGGCCGCGGGGACACCGGCGATCTCGTCGATGATTTCGGCGAGACCGTCCAGGATCTCCTTTTCCGAGTAGGCCATGTCAGGTTTCTCCTTACGTTCTCTCCTGCCGTGAGGCGGAGCCGCACGACGACTTCGGTGTGCTGCAAACGGAGCCGGGCACCGCGTCACGGAAGGCGCAGGACCTGTGCCGCATAGGTGAGACCAGCTCCGAAACCCAAAGTGAGCACGGTGCTGCCCGAGGGGAGCTCGCCGCGTCCGATCATGCGCGACAAGGCGAGCGGGATGGAAGCCGACGAGGTGTTCCCCGCGGTGACGATATCGCGCGCGATGATCGCTTGAGGCGCGCCCAGCTTACGGGCAATGGCCTCCACAATGCGCAGGTTCGCCTGGTGCGGGACGAAGGCAGTCAACTCTTCGGGGGCCACCCCGGCCCGTTCCAAGGCCTCCAACGCCACCGGGTACAGCTCGGTGGTCGTCCACCGGAAGACCGTCTGACCCTCCTGGTAGATGTACTTGTGGTCCCGCAGGTAGATCTTGTCGGCCCGGTCCCCGGCGCTCCCCCACACCACGGGGCCGATCCCCGGCTCGTCCGACGCCGACACCACGGCCGCGCCCGCACCGTCCGCGAAAATCACACAGGTGGACCGGTCATCCCAGTCAACCCAGTCGGAAAGCTTCTCCGCGCCGATCACCAGCGCGTTGCGCGCCGAACCCCCGCGCACCGCATCGTTGGCGACCGACAGCGCGTAGCAGAACCCGGCACAAGCCGCGTTGACGTCGAACGCCCCCGGCGCGGGGATACCGAGCCGCGCGGCCACGCTCGCAGACGTGTTAGGGATCTGGTCGCGCTGCGTGCAGGTCGCCACGATCACCAGGTCGATGTCGTCCGGCGCCAAACCGCTGGCAGCCAGCGCCTTGCCGCCGGCAGCGACCGCCATGTCGGTGACGCTCTCCTCCGGGGAAGCGATCCGGCGTTCGGCGATACCCACCCGGCTGCGGATCCACTCATCAGAAGTGTCGACGCGCTTCGCCAAGTCGTCGTTGGTGACGACGTTGGCGGGCTGGTACTCGCCGAAAGCGACGACACATGCTCCGGGGACGGACTGGGAGGTTTTCATCACGCTTGCCCTTCCAGGTCGGTGGAGGTCGCACCCGCGTGGTCCGCGACGAGTGTGCGTGCCCGGTCCAGGTCCTCGGGAGACTTGATGGCGAGCAGTTCCACACCGCGCAGCGCTCGCTTGGCGAGATTAGTCAGCGTGCCTGCGGGCGGCAGCTCCATCAGTGCGGTGACACCGAGATCAGCGAGGGTAGCGGTACAGGCGTCCCACCGAACCGGGGAGCTGATCTGCGACACGAGACGGGACAGGTACTCCGAGCCGGAGGTGACCACTGCGCCGTCACGGTTGGACAACAGCCGAGTACGAGGATCAGCGGGCGTGAGGGTGGCTGCCAGGGCCTCCACGCGCTTCACTGCGGGAGCCATGTGGTGGGTGTGGAAAGCACCGGCAACCGCGAGAGGACGCAGCCGTGCCCGGGCAGGGGGAGCAGCCGCCAACGCCTCCAACTGTTCAAGAGTCCCGGCGGCCACGATCTGCCCCGAACCGTTGTCGTTAGCGGGAGTCAGACCCGCTGCTTTGATCGCGGCGAGGACTTCGTCCCGATCGCCGCCCAGCACCGCAGTCATTCCCGTCGGGGTGACCGCGGACGCTTCAGCCATCCCCCGGCCCCGCTCCGCAACGAGCAGCAGCGCATCCCGGGGCGTCAGAGCACCGGCAACCGCGGCCGCAGTGAATTCGCCGACACTGTGCCCGGCCACCACATCGGCTGATGCGGCGGCGGACTCAAGGTCGCCGAACAACGCGATCGCTGCCGCAATGCCCGCGCTCACCAGCAGCGGCTGGGCTACCGCGGTGTCCCGGATCTCTTCAGCGTCAGCGGTGGTGCCGTAGCGGACGAGGTCGAGCCCGACCACATCCGACCATTCAGCGAACCGCTCCGCCATTCCGGGGAGTTCAAGCCACGCGGAGAGGAAACCGGGTACCTGGGCGCCTTGGCCCGGAGCGACGATTGCAAGCACAGCATCAACCTTGCCCTGAAGAACAACACCAGCTTGATGGGGACAGGCACGAACTTCACGGTGAGCCCTTTGTGGAGACTGCACATATCCCCGCAGAGAAGTATTCCCCCGCCGTCTCCGCAGCGCCCCCTGGGGAGCACGGAACCCCACTGTACGGCTGTCCTGCCGTGAAGTGTCACCCTAGAAGGGTGACCGATTCCCCTGATGCGTCCCCGCACGACGACGCCGTACGCGCAGAGACCGTGCGCCGACTGGAACGCGCCATGGGCGCCCTGGGCACGGCCGCAGTAGCCCAGATGGAACAGCGGCTGTCATGGTTCCGCTCCATGTCCGCGGAAGACCGCTCCTGGGTGGGCCTCGTCGCCCAGTCAGGGGTCGCGGCTTTCGTCGACTGGTTCAAAAACCCGCACCGGGGCCGCCCCGCGATCGCCGTGGAAGTGTTCGGCACGGCGCCGCGGGAACTCATCCGCTCAGTGTCGCTGCAGCAGACCGTGGAAATGGTGCGGGTCGTCATCGACGTGGTGGAGAGCCGGGTCTCCGAACTCGCTGCCCCCGGCGGCGAACAGCAGTTGCGCGAAGCCATGCTCCGCTACAGCCGGGAAGTGGCGTTCAGCACGGCCCGCATCTACGCCCGAGCCGCAGAAGCCAGAGGAGCCTGGGATGCCCGGCTGGAAGCGCTGATCGTCGACGCCCTGCTGCACGGCAACCGCGAAGAAGGCCTCCAGACGTGGGGTGCCTCCCTCGGCTGGTCGCGCATCCCCGTCATCGCGATCGCGGGCCTCCTCGGCGACCAAGACGCCGAAGAAACCCTGGAAGACCTGCGCTCCCATGCCCGTCGGGCAGGACATGACGTGCTCGCAGGCGTCCAAGGCGACCGTGTCGTCGTCGTTGTAGGCGTCAACGAGAAGAACGCTTCCGACCCCATGGGCGCGGCCACACCACTAGCGGGACTGTTCGGCCCGGGACCGGTCGTGGTGGGACCCCCCGTCTACGACTTGAGCGCCGCCAACCAGTCGGCCCGCGCCGCTGTGGACGGGCTGCGCGCCGCCCCCGGCTGGCCGGACGCGCCCCGGCCGGTCGCTGCCGAGGACCTGCTGCCCGAACGGGCACTGAACGGGGACCCGGCCGCGCGGCGCACCCTCATCGAAGAGGTGTACCAGCCGCTGCGGGACGCGGGCACCCCCCTGCTGGACACCCTGTCGGTCTACCTGGAGCACGCCTCGTCCCTGGAGTCCACCGCGCGGATGCTGTTCGTCCACCCCAACACGGTGCGCTACCGGCTCAGCAGAGTGGCGGAGCTCACCGGCTACGTCCCCACCGACGGCCGCGGATCGTTCGTGCTGCGGGTAGCGCTGACCCTCGGCCGGCTCGCCGACACCCCGTAAACCGGCCACCCGTGCCAAAAGAGGGCGCCTTAAGCCGCGGAAGAAGAACAGAAAGTCCCGGGAGCGGCACTTCTTGTGAGGTGACAGCGCCCCACAGTCCAAGAAAACCAGATAACGTGAACGATGGGGTCCCTAAAAAATTAGGGGTCCGCTTCTCTCCGTACCGCGGCCACGGTTCTCGGCCCTACTTCAGGGACGTGTCAACCGGTTGGTGGGACGGTAAGCGCGTGAAGAGGGGAGTGGTGACGACGTCCATGTTGAGACGGTTGCGCACTCGCGTCATAGAGTACGTCCAGGAACCTACAGCCGCAGGCCAGATTAGACGGCGGGTCCTGTTCCACGTTCCGCTCCCGATCCTCCTGCTAGGGCCGCTCGCCTTAATGGTGGATGGCCGGTGGTCAGCGCCCGGCTGGACGATTCTCCTTTCCGTATCGGTTGCCGTCGGCGCGCTACTGCTGGCATATTTTGCCCAGCCCACACCTCTTCCCGCCGGCGTTTCCCCAGAAACGTCGGTGCGCCGTTCCTTGTACCGCTTTCGCCAGATCTCCACTGTACGCATCGGACTGGCGATGACACCCATTGTGATGGGTGCGGCCGCATCGATTACCGGCGATGGTCTTTTCCCGTATGTGGCCGCCCTACTGCTGTCCTGGCCGCAACTGCTCCTCGCGCTTCCCGGCTACTTCACCGTCTCCCGCGCACGGCGGGCGATGGAAGCCTGGGGCGCGAAAGCGTACTTGTGGGCAGCACTCGCCCAGCCTGCCCGAGTCGAATGGCCGCTGATCACCTGGTGGCTTGACTGGCGGCGAGCCCGCTTGGCAGGCAAGGAGGCAGCGACGTCCACGGGGGACACCGACCGGACCGGACGTACGGAGAAGGACGACAAGGAAACAGTGGAGGAAGACCCGGCCATCCCCGGTGTGCCTCCGCGGCTGGCTCCGCCGCGCCCGCACACACCGGTGGAAGCGGTGGTCCCCGGATTCACCAGCGGGTCCAGGAGTATCACCGCGAAGAGCGGTCCGAACTCCACCCAGCCGCTGCAACTCCAGTTGCTGCGGCTGCGGTCCAACACCCGTCCCAAGACCCGGAGCCGTCGCGACGAGCAGCGGCAGAAAGCTAAAAACTAACCTGGAACAGACAACCCCCTCTTTCGGGAGGATGACTCCCGCAGCGTCGGCCCCGGCACACCTGCCGGGGCCGACGGACAGGAACACCGATGCACATCGATCTCAACTCCGACCTCGGTGAGAGCTTCGGCCGTTGGGAACTCGGCGACGACGAAGCACTGCTCTCCGTGGTGACGAGCGCCAACGTCGCCTGCGGCTTCCACGCCGGAGACCCTCTCGTCCTCCGCCGGGTCTGCGAACAAGCGGCCCGCCGGGGCGTCGTCATCGGAGCCCAAGTGGGCTACCGCGACCTCGTCGGATTCGGCCGCCGGTTCATCGAAGTAAGCCCCGACGAGCTGGTCAACGACGTCATCTACCAGATCGGTGCGCTCGACGCGCTCGCCCGGGTCGCCGGGGAACGGGTCCGCTACGTCAAACCCCACGGCGCGCTCTACAACGCGATCGTCCACCACGAAGACCAAGCCCGCGCCGTCGTCGAAGCAGTACGCCTCTACGACCCCGACCTGGCAGTCCTGGGACTCCCCGGATCCCTGTGGCTGACCTTGGCGGAAAAAGCCGGGCTACGCGTAGTCCGCGAAGCGTTCGCGGACCGCGCCTACACCCCCGAAGGCACCCTGGTGCCGCGCCGCCACCCCGGAGCGGTCCTGCACTCCCCGGAAGAAATCGCGGAACGCTGCCTGCGGATCGCCAACGGCGACCCCATCCCCGCCATCGACGGCACCCCGATCCGGATCACCGCCGACTCCCTCTGCGTCCACGGCGACACCCCCGACGCGGTCCGAGTCGCCGAACAGGTCGCGCAGCGGCTCAGCAACGCAGGCATCAACCTCAAAGCGTTCGCCCACCACAGGTGAGGACCCACGGTGATGCGCATCCTCGAATACGGTGACGCCGGACTCCTCATCGAAGTCGACGACCTGGACACGGTCATGGCGTTGCACGCCGCGCTCGCCGAACACCCCCTGCCCGGCGTCGAGGACGTCGTCCCCGCCGCCCGCACCATCCTGCTGCGGCTCACCCCCGGAACCGACCGGACCCGAATCAGGCAAGCCGTACGCGACTTGCCGCTGCGACCCGCCGCAGCCCACCCGGTCGGAGAAGTGGAAATTCCCGTCTGCTACAACGGCGCAGACCTGGCCGACATCGCGGCAACCACCGGGTTGAGCGAGACCGAAGTGGTCGCCGCCCACACCGCCGCCACCTGGATCGTGGCGTTCTGCGGTTTCGCCCCCGGTTTCGGCTACCTCGTCGGCGACGACCCCCGGCTGCGGGTCCCCCGCCGCGCCGAGTCCCGCACCCGCGTACCCGCGGGATCAGTCGCCCTCGCCGACGGTTTCACCGGCATCTACCCACGCAGCTCCCCAGGAGGATGGCAGTTGCTGGGCCGCACCGACGTCGCGGTCTGGAACCTCGACCGGGACCCGCCGGGACTGCTCCGCCCCGGAACACGAGTGAAATTCGTCCCCGTGTAACCAGCGCCCAACCCGACAAGCAGGGGAGAGGAGGAGCCGATGCCAGCGCTGGAAGTGCTCGAAACCGGGGTGCTCACCACCGTGCAGGACGCAGGCCGGGTCGGCCACGCCCTCCTCGGAGTGGGACGCTCCGGGGCCGCCGACCCCGTCTCCTACGCGCTGGCGAACCGGCTTGTCGCCAACCCGCCCCGCGCTGCCGCCCTCGAAGTCACCTTCGGCGGGCTGCGATGCCGCGCCCACGGAGCCATGACCGTAGCAGTCACCGGGGCACCAGGACCGGTAAGCGTGGACGGCCGCGCCGCCGCCATGAACACGGTGATACACCTCCGCGACGGATCCGAACTGCGGATAGGCACCCCGGAACGCGGACTGCGCAGCTATGTGGCGGTCCGCGGCGGGCTCGACACACCCCCCGTGCTGGGATCCCGCAGCACGGACACACTGGCCGGCCTCGGCCCCCAACAGGTGACCCCGGGCACCGTGCTGCCAGTGGGGCCGCCACCCCAGGACCTTCCCGTAGTGGACGCCGCCCCAGACACCGTCTTCCCCCGCGACGAGGTCGAACTGCGCGTCATGCTGGGACCGCGCGACGACTGGTTCACCGAAGACGCAATCCGCACCCTGCTCACCAGCGACTACGTGGTCAGCAGCCGAACCGACCGGGTAGGGGCACGCCTGCTAGGGCCGCCGCTGCCCCGCTCCCGCCTGGGAGAACTGCCCAGCGAAGGGATCGTCCCCGGAGCACTGCAGATCCCGCACCACGGCGACCCCGTGCTCTTCCTCGCCGACCACCCCGTCACCGGCGGCTACCCGGTGATCGCCGTAGTCGTCTCCGCAGACCTGCGCTGGGCCGCCCAGGCCCGCCCCGGCACCCGGCTCCGGTTCCGCGCCGTGGGATGACCCCGGTCTTTCCTCGTCCGCTCAACGCGGCGTGAGACGGTAAGCGGCCAGCTCCGCAACCGGAGGACGACGCTCAGGCTGGGTGACAGCCCGCGCAAGCGTACGGGGCACAGGAGAGTGCTCCCAACGCACCGTGGCAGACCGGCCGTCCAGCACAAGGGTGGCCAAAGCGTTGTCATACCAGGGCCCGCCGTCGAGACGCCACGTCACCGCGGGCGCGCGCACACCGGCTGAAGCGGCCAGAAGACGGCAGCTAAGCCCGGTGACCGCCCGAGCCGACAGCCACGTCATCCGCCGCAACGCAGGCGGCAGCCAGTTACACAGCGGAGAACAGACTAGTTGCGCAATCACCGTGTCCGTGGCATAGCCGCGAAGCCGGGCCCGAGCCAGATAGGAAAAGTGCACATCCCCGCCGAGGAACAGCACACTCGCCGGAGGCCTCCCCCGCCGCCCAGTCGCAACCTCCGCCACCGCCGCAATAACCGAAGCGAAAGAACGCTGGAACGCGGCCCAATGCTCCAAATCCAATGCCTGGCGCAGCCGCTCCCCCGGCCCGCGAAACCATTCCCCCCACGCGCCCGCACACACCGCCTCATTCCACGCCTCCAGATAGTGCACCCCCTTAGGCAGGAGAAACGGCAGTGTGCTAGCCACGATCAAGTGGTCCACGTCCCCGGTCAGCGACTCGTCCAACCACGGCTCCCCGACCGGGCCGAGCATGGACCGTGCCCGGTCGTCAGCGACATCCCGGCCGCACCGCGTATCCACCATGAGCACGCGGCTGCGCCCGAACGTGTGCGCATGACTCCACCGGTAGGCGCCAGGGTCAAGGTGCGCCTGCCACGCAAACTCGTCCAACGCCGCGCCCCCGCCGCCGCTGCACAACGCCTGCCACACCGGGTCAGCGGTGCGCTCGTCCGGGGAAAGGTTGCCCGCATGCTGGTAGATCCAGTAGGCGCCCAACCCGGAAGTGATGCGGTGCCGCCACCACGGGTTCTCGGCGATCTCCTGCCGCCAGCGGCCAGAGGTGTTCCAGTCGCCGCGGATGTCATGGTCGTCGAAGAGCATCAAAGTGGGCACAGTGGACAGCAGCCACCGCACATCCGGGTCGCTCCACGACTGCCGGTACAGTTCCGCATACTCGTCAAAGAACACGACCTCGTCGTCGGGCGGATGCGGCAAGTCCCCGCCATGGCGGGAGCGCCGCTCCGCCACATAGTCCCGCATCGGCTGCTGGATCTCATCGGCATACACCTGATCACCGATGAGCAGCAACGCGGTCGGCTCCTCCGCGGCAACCCCGGAAGCAGCACGGCGGGCTTCCGCCAACCGCAGCGCATAGGCACGGAGCACATCCGCCCCATAGCGGGCGACCGCGGCCGGACCGTGATCGGTAGGGGTCCGGCAGGAGCCGAAAAGCAGCCGCTGCGGAGCCGCGGGATCCAAAGTACGCACCAGGCTCGGCGGATGCGACGAGCCAGCAGGCGGCCAGACAGGCACACCGTCCACTGCCACGCGGTAGGGCACCGCCCGCCCCGAGGCAAGACCGGTGAGGTCGCAGAGCGCGTAATGGTGCCCGTGCACCTGGAAAGTGTCGGAGCTCACTGACCGGTCGCCAGCAGTCACCGTGACCGTGCCAGCAGCCTCGGTTTCCACCCAGATCGTGGCGCTCGTCTCGGTCACGTGACGCAGTATCGGGCCGAGCCGTAATCCGTTTCCCACTCTCGCTCTCCGCTGTAGTCCCGCCGCGGACAGTCAGGGCCGCTGGCGTGAGTATTGTCGCTTTCCTCGGAACAAGCCAGCCCACCCATGCTGTTGACATTGAAAAATTGGAGAAACTGGTGCAACGAGTTTGGAACCGGTCCGAATGTGGGTAACCGTTGCCGCATGCGGACCACTGTGCTCGAGTTACACACCGGGACGACAGAGAGCGTTACCGACATCACCCCGCAATGCGCCACGTTCGTCGCGGAAACCGGTGGAGACGGGCTGCTCAACGTGTTCGTTCCCCACTCCACTGCCGGGGTGGCGGTGATGGAACTAGGGTCCCGTTCCGACGAAGACCTCCTCGCCAGCCTGCGGGACCTGCTGCCCCCCGACGACCGCTGGCGACACAAGCACGGGACGCTCGGCCACGGCCGCTCCCACGTGATGCCAGCCCTGATCGCCCCCTACGCCACGATCCCCGTGGTTTCCGGGAAACTCGCCTTGGGGACGTGGCAATCTATCGCCATCGTTGACCTGAACGTCGACAATCCCGATCGTCAGGTGAGGCTGTCGTTCTTGACGAGTCCCTCTGACGGGGCAGGATGGTAGAAGCAGAGCACAGTTGACAAACACGCGTTGACGAACCAGGCACCCAACGTGTGAACTTAGCCAGCAACGGCGGGATCACCCCGGAAACGGGACCAGTCGCGGCCGTGCCCGTGACAGCGGGCACCACCCATAACGGAGGAGGACTTTTCGTGAGCGCGACCGCGGGCCAGGCACAGAGCGAGCGCAGCCTGGCCGAACGACTCGGATTCAAACCGGGTCAGGTGGTGCAGGAGTTCGGATACGACGACGACGTGGACGAGCAGCTCCGCCGGTCGATCGCTGCAGTGACCGGCAACGAGCTGGTGGATGAGGACTATCCCGACGTCGTGGACGCGGCACTGCTGTGGTGGCGCGCCGACGAGGAGGACGACCTCACCGACGTGCTCGTAGATGTGTCCGCCACGATCGAAGGAGGCGGCAGCATCCTGGTGCTGACGCCCAAGGCGGGCAGAGAGGGACACGTCTCGCCTAACGACGTCTCGGAGGCGGCCACGACCGCGGGACTGTCCCAGACCAGTGCGGTGAGCGCAGGCCCCGACTGGTCGGGGACCCGTCTCGTCCTTCCCAAGCGCTGACGATTCCGTGCTCTTCTCCGACACCGCGGACGTCGACGACTAACCCGGGTCGCGGGCCGTTCCTCACCGGGGCGGACGCGACCCGCACAGAAACCGAGGACCCATGCCGATCGAGGTTGGTCAGAACGCCCCCGATTTCGAACTCGCTGACCAGCATGGCCAGACCGTGCGCCTCTCCGATTTCCGCGGGCGCAGCAGGGTAGCGGTGGTGTTCTACCCGCTGGCCTTCTCCGGTATCTGCGACAAGGAGCTGCGGCAGCTCCACGAGTGCATGAGCGAGTTCACCGCGCGCTCCGTGCAGCCGCTGGCAATCTCCGTGGACTCCATGTTCGCCCACCGGGTCTGGGCGGACCGGGAGGGCGTGGACTTTCCGCTGCTGTCCGACTTCTGGCCGCATGGCGCGGTCGCGCAACGCTACGGCGTGTTCGACGAAACCAAAGGGGTAGCGCTGCGCGGCAGCTTTCTGATCGACACTGAGGGCGTGGTGCGCTGGAAGGTCGTCAACCCGACATTCCAAGGCCGCGACATGGACGACTACCGCCAGGCGTTCGCGGACCTCGGCTGGAATCCTTGAGGATGGCGCTGCCCTGCGGCTTTCCACGGCTCTTTAGCCGGTTTCCGGGAGCGGAAGCAGGCAGGAGCACCTAATAGGGCCTGCGGTTTCTCACCGGATCCGCCCGAGGCAGAAGGGCTGTGACCAGCGGGTGGGCCGGGTGGTGCCGAGGATGGCGGACGGTCTGCCCGTAAAGAGTGCAACGCCGACTCTTCGGAACCGGTACTATCTCTGTGCGGGACGGGCCTGACAGTGTCGGGCCCATGGTGCGGGCGTGTAGCTCAGTTGGTCAGAGCACCCGCCTTACAAGCGGGCGGTCGGAGGTTCGAGTCCTCTCGCGCCCACGTCGATACGCACTCGGAGACGCCCGGGAGCCGGTACGGCCCCGGGCGTCTTGCTGTATTGAGGCCAGCTACAGCACTTCCCCTGAGCCCCGTGGGCGTGGTGCCATCAACCGTCATCCGTCGCGCAAGAAGAAAGCTCGTCATGGCCACGCAGGGACCGCCAGGCATTCCGCGTATGGCGACGGTGATTAATTGGGTTCTAGTTCTGACTCAGATTTCTGGAAAACGGTCTAGAGTGTCTTGTGCGACGAAGTTGTCCACGCCTTTGGTAACGAGGAGATAACGCCTCGCAAAGTTGCAGGTCAGCTTCTGTGAGCCCCACGCACGTGGGGATGGACCGCTTTCCCCTTGCCCACTTCCCTTTCGCGCCTCGTGAGCCCCACGCACGTGGGGATGGACCCGGGTCTCCGCCCGGAGCCGAGCGGAGATGAACGTGAGCCCCACGCACGTGGGGATGGACCGCTGCACGGACGGGACCGCTGAACCGCGCCCCGGTGAGCCCCACGCACGTGGGGATGGACCGGACACCAACGACGATGACTGAGACTACCCGTCGTGAGCCCCACGCACGTGGGGATGGACCGCGCCCCCACCGACGTGACCCGGTGGGGGCGATGTGAGCCCCACGCACGTGGGGATGGACCAGTCGCCGAGCGCGGTAGTGATGTAGTCGCGCATGTGAGCCCCACGCACGTGGGGATGGACCGAAATCCGCACCACCCATCCACACCTGACAGCAGTGAGCCCCACGCACGTGGGGATGGACCTGCCCACGGTTATCTCCTGCCTGTTGGTGTGTGGTGAGCCCCACGCACGTGGGGATGGACCGCCCGCCGTGATCTACCAAACCCCCGACCCGGAGTGAGCCCCACGCACGTGGGGATGGACCGGCAGGGCAGGGGTCACCCCCGCGAGGTGCCCGGTGAGCCCCACGCACGTGGGGATGGACCACACGCACCACGCACGGCGCGCCCCGTCCCGGCGTGAGCCCCACGCACGTGGGGATGGACCGGGGTCTGACACAGCCGCCCTCGCGGGCGGCCCGTGAGCCCCACGCACGTGGGGATGGACCGACACCCCCTGACCTGTAACCCCGCGCCGGAGTGTGAGCCCCACGCACGTGGGGATGGACCGGTCGCGGCCCCGGACCGGAGGCCGAGGGCGCGGTGAGCCCCACGCACGTGGGGATGGACCGGTAGGCCGCCGCTTCCTCCGCCAGAGCGTCGCGTGAGCCCCACGCACGTGGGGATGGACCGGCATCGGTTCTCCGTTCTCGTTCTGTCGGGTTGTGAGCCCCACGCACGTGGGGATGGACCGGTCGTCATCACCGACAGTGCCGGTGAGGAGGTGTGAGCCCCACGCACGTGGGGATGGACCGAACCCGGTTCGGATCCCCGCCACGACCACTCCGTGAGCCCCACGCACGTGGGGATGGACCGCAAACAACGGCAAATCCCACCTGGTAGAACCCGTGAGCCCCACGCACGTGGGGATGGACCGGCCCGGAACGTGTGGACCGGCAGCTGCTGTTCGTGAGCCCCACGCACGTGGGGATGGACCGTGCGGTGCATCGGCGCCCCGTCGTGGGGATCCCGTGAGCCCCACGCACGTGGGGATGGACCGGGCATTCGGTGGGATGCCCTGGTCCGCGCTGCGTGAGCCCCACGCACGTGGGGATGGACCGCGGCGGCAGGGCACTGCATGCCGGCACCGGATCGTGAGCCCCACGCACGTGGGGATGGACCGACATAAGTGAGGCATAGGACGATGATCAGGAGGTGAGCCCCACGCACGTGGGGATAGATCGGACACAACCACTGATGTCCCTGGCGCCTTCTCGAAAGTTGTGGGAATGCAGCAGTGCCTGGACTGCTCGGGCATTGAGGAGCGCTATCGGTTACTTAGCGCTGCCTCAGGCCAGCACGCGTGGGCCCTTGGGCTGTGCATCGAACGAGAAACTCTGACAGCAACGGCACCGCTGAGTGCCCGCTGCTGTCAGGGCTGCTGGTGCTGCGGGTCACGTGGGCTGCCACGCTTGGCTGGCCTGTTCGATGTCTTCTGCGGCTACTCGGCGCAGCTTGTGGGCGAGATCGGACAGCGCCCGCGCCACGGCTAGTTCCTCCCCAATCTCCGGGATATCGGCGTCGGTGGGATGCTTGCGTGCTTCTCCGTGGCCGCGCAGGTTCCACTTGGTGGACGGCAGTTGCGCTTCGGCGAGGGTGCGCACGGAGCCGTTCTCGTGCACCTCCGACACTGCGACGTCGATCTGTATCCGTTTCAGGGACTGTCCCGGCTGCGGTTGACGGGCCTCCGTATGCTCCTGGCGGGCTTGGGGGACGGGGTGGCGGGGCTCGATACGGGCGTCCGGTCCCGGGTAGACGAGGGTTTCCCGGCCTTCGTCCTCCCACCGCACCCAGTAGGGCGGGCCCCCGTTGTCCCCCTGCACTTTGAGCACGACGCCTTTGCGCGCGGGCAGGTCATCGCGGGGGCGTTCCACAACGATCCGGTCTCCGGCTTGAGCTTTCATCGGCCCTCCCTGGTGTCGGTGCTCTCTTTCTGTCTCCACAGAAAGAGATCCCGGAAACGGGCTCGTCTATGCGGAAAAATCCCTTGCCCCAGGGGGAGAGGTCAGTGCGCCCGGGATGCGCGCAGCAGCCGGTCCCGTACCGCCAAGCCGATCCCCGCGGGTTCGGGGGGGATCGCGACGACCACGTCGGCTCCCGCCGCGTCCACGTCCCGCAGCCGCTGGTACAGCACGCGGGCATAGTCCCGAGCCGAAGCAGGGGACGGTAGCACCACCACGCCTTCCGGCAGGTTTTCGGGCACGGTAGCGGTCTCCGCCAGCACAGCCACCCGGTGTCCTTTCTCCACCCACTGGGCGACCGTGTCCGCGGCTTCTGCTGCTTCGGCTAGCACGACCCGTGCGGCGGGTGCGTAGTGGGCGGCGAGCATGCCGGGTGCCCGGGCCGGTCCGGTGGGGGTGGTGTCGACGGGGGCTCCGGTGACCGCGGCAAGGTCGTCGGGGGTGATGCCTCCGGTGCGGAGCACGGTGAGCCGGCCGTCGGCCACTTCGACGATCGTCGATTCCACGCCGACCGTGCACGGTCCGCCGTCCAACACCAGGTCGACCCGGTCCCCGAGGTCAGCGGCAACGTGCGCGGCCGTGGTCGGGCTCACTCGGCCGAACCGGTTCGCGGAAGGTGCGGCGATTCCGCCGCCGAAGCGTTCCAGGAGTGCGAGCGCGACCGGCTGGTCGGGGACCCGCAGCCCTACCGTGGCGCGTCCACCGGTCACTGCGTCCGGCACTTGGGCGGAGCGGGGGAGGATGAGGGTCAGCGGGCCGGGCCAGAACGCGTCCGCCAGCGTGCGGGCGAGAGGAGGAAAGGTAGCAGCCCAGTCGCGCGCGCTCTCCGCGGAAGCGACGTGCACGATCAGGGGGTGGTCAGCGGGACGGCCTTTGGCGGCGAAAATGCGCGCTACCGCGGCCGGGTTCGCGGCGTCCGCGCCTAGGCCGTAGACGGTTTCGGTGGGGAAAGCTACGAGGCCGCCTGCCCGCAGGACGCGTACCGCCTCGTCCAACGCTGCCGGTGATACGGCACGTACGGAAGGGTGGCGTACTGTGCCGCCGTCGCCCATCACTCCTCCTCGGTGTCGTGGTCGCCCTGCGACCGTGGCCGTTCACCATGCTAGGGCTGTGGCTGGGGTTCGCCGTGCGGGCGCGTGCTCAGGCTGTCCTGGGGAAGAGGACAGTCCTGGGCAGGCCGCCGGATGAGAGATGCGCCGCCGCCTGGGGAACGGGAGGGGAACGCCATGGATGTCACGGTGATCGACAATCCGGCACAGCACCGGTACGAGATCCGTGCCGGGGAGAAAATCGCCGGTTTCACGGAATACCAGCCTGTTGCCGGTGATCGGGTGGTCTTCTTCCACACTCGGGTGGACGGCTCTTTCCAGGGGAAGGGGATAGGCAGCCGGCTGGTGCGGGAGGCGTTGGATGATGTGCGGGCCCGCGGGCTGCGGGTGCGTGCGGTCTGCCCCTATGTCAAGGCGTGGCTCGAGCGGCACCCGGACTACGCTGACCTGGTTGATCGGGCTGGATAGGGCGGGGCGTCGGGCCGAGTAGCAGGCCGTGAAAGGAGTCTGGGGCCGTCCGGTGTTGGTGCGCCGGACGGCCCCAGGGGGGTGGTGGAGGGCGGTCCGCGGCGGGGGAGCACTACGCCGCCACGGACCGCCGGTCAGGAGACGGACTGTTCAGGATCAGGGAGCTCCGGCCCCGAACAGTTCGTCGTGGGCTGCGAACGCGGTCGCGATTTCCACCTGAGCCCAGAAGCGGTGGCGCTCCACGATCGGCGCCGGGACGTTCTGCGGGTCGTTCAGGTGTGCCTCGACCTGCGGCCACAGCGGGTCGTTCTTGTAGAACGAGCGGATGGACAGGAAGGTCGCGCCCGGCTCGATGCGGTCACCGTTGGGCATGGTGCCCGACCAGCCCGGCGGCACGTACAGGCCCTCGGAGCCGTCCCACGGGTCGTCCAGACGGTCCCAGCTCGGCTGCTCGGGGGTGGCGATACCGATGCTGTCCCGGTGGGCCAGCAGGGCGTCCAGCAGACCCTCCGCGGTGGCGAGGGCGGTGGTGTCGCCCGAACGCTTCGCGTAGTACATCAGGGTCTTGGCCAGAGCGGCGGTCACACCGACGTCCTGGCTGTAGGAGACGACCCGGACGTGCAGGTTCGGGTTGCCGGTGTAGGTGCCGGTCCAGGTGTCAGGCTGGCCCGACCACTCCAGGTCGGAGGGGACCTGGAAGTTCTGGCCGCCGTTGCCGGCGTCCACGTCGGTGTGCTGGATGGCCCACGGCACCCACTTGTCGAGGATGGCCTCGGCCCGGGCGTCGCCGGTCACGTAGTAGAGCTGGGCGACGCGCTCCATGTTCCAGACCTGGAAGCCGAACCAGTTGTTGGACGGCGGGTCGTTCCAGACCGGCTGCCAGTCGTAGTACATGCCGTAGAACTGCGACAGGCCGGTCGGCGGGGTGTCGTAGCTTCCCTTCCAGCTGTTGGTGGCGCCACCGGCGATACCACCTTCAGCGGACTGCAGCCACTGGAGGAACTCCAACTGGCGGTCGAAGCTGGTGGCCCAGTCCCGGACACCGGTCGGGGAGTCAGGCTGCAGTTCGGGCACCTGCGAGAGCGCGTAGGCAGCGAGCACGTTCTGGTAGCCCTGGTGCGAGGAGCTGGAGCCGATACGCCACGCCCACGCAGAGGAGGTGTCGAGCGAGCCGCCCCAGGCGTAGTACCAGGACAGCAGGTAGTGCGCGCTGTCCTTGCCTTGGCCACCCGGGCAGGAGGTGGCGCCGACGCAGTTGCCGATCTTCTTGAAGTACTTGTCGAACATCGCGTACCGGAGGTAGTCGCCCATCTTGGACGCCTTGTCCATCAGGCCCGCGATCTCGTTCTCCTTGCCCTGCTCCTTGGCCCATTCGTGCGCCCAGAACATCACCTGGACGGCCCGCGCGTCAGCGTCGGGGGCGTTGGTGTAGCGCCACTGCTTGGCGTAGTTCTGGTCGTCGGTGAACAGGTCCAGGTAGCCGTTGGGGCCGCCGTGCGTGAAGTCGTCGCAGGACGGGTGCGGAATGGTCTCCCACACCGACTCGCGCGCACCACGCTGGTAGGTGTTGATGTAGGCGGGGGCGTCGTCGGTGCCGTCGCCGCAGAACCCGAAGCCGTAGACGTTGTCCACGTCGAGCAGCCAGTGCATGCCGTAGATATCGTTGGTCCCGTAGGTGGAGCTCAGCTCCTGGGCGAGCGGGTCTTGACCCACCGGGACGTTGTTCATGAGAGGCGACGGGTAGCCGTCAGCGTTGGGCTGCTCGGGGATGTAGGTCGCCGGGGAGTTCGGGTTGTAGGCGGAGTTGGTCGGCTGGTCCTTGGTGCCGGGGATGATGAAGGTCTCCATCGACTCCCAGGCGTCGTGGAGCGGCTTCCAGTCACCGGTGACCCGGCCGTAGTACGCCTCCAGCCACAGGTAGTAGCTGAACGCCTCGGACGTGGTCTGGTGGCCGTGGTCCGGAGCCTCGACGATCATGGTCTCCACCGAGTGGTAGGGGACCAGGAGCCCGTTGAATTCGCGGAAGTAGCCGCTGGCGGGGTCCTTGATCTTCTCGTACTGCTCCAGGAAGGCCTGGTCGTAGGAGCTGGTGTTCGGGTCGATCTCCCGGACCGTCACCTCGGCCGAGTCGTGGCCGGGGGCGCTGACGGTGAAGACCGCCTCGGCCAGGTTTCCGCCGTTGTCAGCGGAGGCGATGGTCACCTTCTGCGGCTGGTTCCAGTTGCTGGAGGTGAACTGGAGTTGGGAGCCGCTGGAGACGGTCAGGTCGGAGCTGCCCGACGTGCGCGCCACGGTGACCGTGACGTTGCCGGAGGGCTGGTTGGACAGCCGCACCTCGAAGTCGGCGGTGCCGCCCTGCGGCACGCGGACGGTGGGCGGTGAGGCGATGACGGCGGCCCGGTCCAGCACTCGGATGGCGATGGGAGCGGAGACGGTCCTGGCTCCCTGGTCGTCGTAGGCGATCGCGGTCACCGAGTAGGAGCCGGCGGCAGCGTCCGTCCAGGTGAAGCTGTAGGGGGAGGTGGTGTCGGTGCCGATGACGGTGTTGTCGGCGGCGAATTCCACCCGGTCGATCGAGCCGTCGGGGTCGGAGGCGACCGCGGTCAGCTCGATCGGGTCGTTGACCAGGAAGGTCGAGTTGTTGGCCGGGGATGTCAGGGTGACATCGGGCGGCAGGTTGGCGGGCTGGGATCCGCTGCAGGTGACGCCGTTGACGGTGAAGCTGGTCGGGGCGTCGTTGGAGCCGCTGTAGGTGCCCTGGAAGCCGAAGGAGATGGTGGCTCCGGGGGCGATATTGGGGTTCCAGTCCGGGTAGCGGACGGTGACGTTGGCGCCGCTCTGGCTGAACACGCCGTTCCAGCCGTTGGTGATCTGCTGGTTACCGGGGAAGGTCCAGCCTACTTGCCAGTTCTGGATGGGGTCGCTGCCTTCGTTGGTCACCTTGACTTCGGCGACGAACCCGCTACCCCAGTCGTTGGAGTCGTCGTAGTCCACCGAGCAGGCGACGGCGGCGTGCGCGACGCCGGGGGAGAGTACAGCGGCGGCCAGGGCCGCTGCGAGCGCCCCCGAGGCCAGCGTGCGCCAGCGCCGGGGAGACAGTAACGATCTCATGCTTGGAAATAACCTCCGGATCTTCCGGTTCCGGAGCAGCCGTGCCGTTCGTCGGCATACCGAGAACCGGCAAGGCCGTTCGGAACCGCGTGTCACACAGGAGAGGGGTGTGCGGCGTGCCGGGTGTGGACTGCAGCCGCCGCGGGGGTGGCATCGCTGGTGTCGGGGCGATGCCGGGTGAAAACAGGGGGATCAGTGAAACCAGCGGTACCGGGTTCCGGTTCTCTCCTTTCTGCCGGGAGCACTGGCATGGGAGCGCTCCCATGAATTGAGCTCAGGGGTCGCAGTGGCCTTCCCGGGGTGGTGGGGGCTCGCCCCGGGAAGGGGGCCTGTGGCCTGAGTCACGGGAGCGCTCCCAGTAGGAGGGTAACGTTCCGGATGTGCCGTGTAAACCCTCCGTAAAAAGACAATGGGACGAAGCGTGAGACTCGCAGTACTCCGCGTGGCATTCGCCCAGATGGAAGCATGACCCCGCTGCCGCCCGATGCGGACTCGTTAAAGTGGCCCCGCGGAACCGACCCTGGAGAGCGGAATGGACACGGAGACGATCGGCGACGGCACCCTCCTCACCGCGCACCTGCGCTGGCGGCGCGACAACGGCCGCGCCCTTGCCGCAGTGCTCTGGCAGTGCGGCCCCGGCTGGCGCATGGCCGCCTCCAGCGTGCTCGGCGGCGGCCTCGGACCACGGGACTACGTCATCAACGCCCAAGTCGACGGCGACTACCGGCGGACCGACCCGGACAACCACCTCGAAGAACTCGCCACCCACTTCGGGATGACCGGCACCGGGGTAGGCCTGCTCACCGCCGCCAACGTCAGCGAAGCATGCTTCGCTGACGACCACGGGGTCGAAGTCCTCGCCACCGTCGGACTCGGCCGCCCCACCTGGGCGGCCGCCGACCCCGCGCTCGACGAAGCACGCCTCCCCGGCGAAGAGACCCGCCCCGGGACGATCAACATCGTCGTCGCCGTGCCCGCCCCCATGTCGGACACCGCACTCGTCAACCTGGTCGCCACTGCCACCGAAGCCAAAGTCCAGGCACTCTTCGACAGCGGGTACGCCTGCACCGGCACCGCCTCAGACGCGGTTTGCGTTGCGGCACTCGTCGGCGACACCCCGCCCGCCCAGCGGGAACTGTTCGGCGGAGTCCGCTCCCGCTGGGGCGGCCGAGTCGCCCGCGCCGTCTACGCCGCGGTAGCTGAAGGAGCCCGCCGGGAAGCCGCCCGCTCCCAGCAGCGCTCCCCGCACCGGGCTGCGGCCTACTCCCCGTCGATGATGTCGGGCACGTAGTACTCGTCCACCGGCATCGGCCCCCGATACCCCTGGCACATGCACTTCCGGTAGGTGTGGGTGCGCTCCCCAGTCCACCGTCCCGGAATCACCACCTGCGCCTGGCACGTCTTGTCCTTTTGGTCGTGGAAAACCAGGTGGTGTCCGCAACCGCAGATCGGCTGAGGGGTGCGCGGACCCTGAGTGAGAGAAGCCTGCGCCGGAGGCACGGAGGAGCGGCGGTTGGGCAGCAGGCGTCCCACCAGCACCCCTCCCAGGGCGATCATCGCGCCGACCACCAGACTCACGGGATCCATGGCGGTGTGTCCTTCCCTCGCGGTCCTCCCCTAATTGTGGCCTAAACCGACCCGCATCCGGCCTTCCCTGCACGCCGCTTTCTCCTTGCGTGCATCACCGCGCAGCCTCCTGCTCCGGCGTCGCAGCCTGCGCCCGCAACTCTTTGAGCGTGGCCACATCCCGGGCATGCGGCCCCTCCGGGCCCGGGGTCTCCACCACCACGGGAACCCCCGCGGAAACCGGGTGCGTGAACACTTCGGCGAACGGGTCAGCGCCGATATAGCCCAGTCCGATACCGGCGTGCCGGTCCCGGCGGCTCCCGCACGGCGCAGCCGAATCATTGGCATGCACCAGCCGTAACCGGTCCGCTCCGACCACCTCGCCGAACCGGTCCAACATTGTCCGCATTCCCGCTCGGGTGGAGACGTCGTGGCCCGCTCCGAACACGTGCGCGGTATCCAGACACACCCCCGCCTTAGGGTGGCGGTCCACCGCGTCCAAGTAGTCGGCGAGATCGTCCACCGTGGCGCAGAGCACCTGCCCCTGCCCCGCCATCGGCTCCAGCAGGACCGGCGGCGCAGCCTCGTCCAGCGCCTCCAGAATCGGCAGCAGCCGGGCCCGCACCCGTGCCAGACCGGCGGCACGGCCCCCGCGCACCGCGGACCCGGTGTGCACCACCACGCCGCGGGCCCCGATCTGCGCGGCCCGCTGCAGCGTGTACTCCAACGACGCCACCGACCGGGCAGCGATCTCCTCGTCGGGCGAACCCAAGTTGATCAGATAGCAGGCGTGGACGAAAACCGGGAGGTCAGTGCGGGCGCGCAGCAGCGCATCCTGCTCCGCGTTCCCCGGAGTATGTGCCCAGCTTCGCGGATTGGTGACGAAGACTTGGATGACTTCGGCGCCGATCGCGTCAGCGTAGGACAACCCACGCTTGGCCAGGCCACCGGAGACCGGAACGTGCGCTCCGATACGGGAGAAAGGTGCGAGGGCCATGGACGACCAGCGTAGTGCCGCCCCAAGCCTTGGACTGCAGCACCTGCCGTCCGTCCCGGCCCGGCTGTTCCCGCCCCGCTGCCCAGGGCCGGGGCCGCGGGACACCGCGTCGGACCCTAGGGCACACCACGGCGGTGAAGCGTTACGCTGCCTGCGTGAGCCCTTCACCGTTGACACTGCACGAAGTGACTGCCGCCTTTGAAGCGATCTACGATCCGGCCTGGGCCGCGTCCTGGGATGCGGTCGGACTGGTGTGCGGAGACCCCGACCAGCCGGTCCGACGGATCCTGTTCGCGGTGGACCCGGTGGGCGTGGTCGTGAACGAGGCCGAACAGTGGGGCGCCGACCTGATCATCACCCACCACCCCCTCCTGCTGCGCGGGGTGACGAGCGTGGCCGCCACCACCCCCAAGGGGCGACTGGTTCACCGGCTGATCCGCGCCGGTATCGCCCTGTACACGGCGCACACCAACGCTGACACCGCTGCGCCGGGTGTGTCCGACGCGCTCGCGGCCGCTGTCGGACTCGACGGGCCGCTGCGTCCGCTCGACCCCGACCCCACCGACCCTGAAGGCCAGCGCGGTATCGGACGCATCGGGGAACTCAACGAGCCGATGACGGTCCGCGAGTTCGCCGCGCAAGCAGCCCGCGGTCTGCCGCCCACCACCAGCGGCCTGCGGGTGGCCGGGGACCTGGACCGCACGGTGCGGACGATCGCGGTGTCCGGGGGTGCAGGCGACTCCCTCCTGGACACGGCACGCCGTGCCGGAGTGGACCTGTTCCTCACCGCCGACCTGCGCCACCACCCGGCCTCCGAGTTCGCCGAACACGGCGATATCGCCCTGATCGACGCCGCACACTGGGCCACCGAATGGCCGTGGCTGGCGGAGGGAGCAGCCCGGCTCCGCGACGCTTTGGGCGGAGAGCGGGCTAACGTGGAAATTCGCGTATCCGCAACCGCTACTGACGCTTGGCAGCAGTCGTTCGGCGCCGCTATTGCGCCTTGATGCACTGCGGCGCCATCACCGTCGTCGAGAACAGAACAGAGGACCGTTGAAAGCAGAACCCGCTCACCAGCTTCGACTGCTTGATCTCCAAGAGACCGACACCGAACGTGACCGGCTCAACCGTCTGCTGCGTGCCCTGCCGGAAGAAGAGCAGCTCCGACAGTGTGAAGCGCGACTCACCGAGCTCCGCGACCAGTTGGCGGTCACCGAGACAGAGCTCCGCGACCTCGACCGGGAGCAGCGTAAAGTCGAGCGTGACATCGACCAAGTGCGGGCACGCGCCGAACGCAACACTCAGCGCATGGAATCCGGTCAGATCTCCTCTCCCCGGGAATTGGAGAGTCTCCAAGCAGAGATCGAGTTGCTGGCGCGCCGGCAGAGCGAGTTGGAAGACATCGCTCTTGAGCTGATGGAGCGCCGGGAGGAAGCCGACAAGCGCCGCGCGGACCTCGACCGGAAAGTGACCGAAGCCGTTGAGGAACGGGATGACGCAGAAAACCGCCGCTCCGAAGCGGTGCTGCGGATCAAGGACGAGCTGGACAGCGCCACCCAGCGGCGCAGCCGGATCGTCAAAGAGCTCCCTGAAGACCTGCTCAACCTCTACGAACGGCTGCGGGAACAGTACGCGGGGATCGGAGCAGCAGCCCTGCGCTACGGCCGGTGCGAGGGCTGCAAACTGCAGTTGAGCGCCGCCGAACTGCGGGAGATGCGCCTGGCCCCGCCCGAAGAGGTGACCCGGTGCGAGAACTGCCGCCGCATCCTGGTGCGTGTCGCAGACTCCGGGCTGTGACCGCGGCGAAATGAGAGCAGGGATGGGACGCAGGATCGTCATCGAAGCGGACGGCGCGTCCCGGGGCAACCCCGGCCCAGCCGGGTACGGGGCCCGGGTGCGCGACGCCGACACGGGGGAACTCCTCGCGGAAGTCGCCTCCCCGATCGGGGAGGCCACCAACAATGTGGCCGAATACCGGGGCCTGATCGCGGGCCTGGAAGCAGCGGCCGCGATTGACCCGACCGCCGCAGTGGAGGTCCGCATGGACTCCAAGCTCGTGGTGGAACAGATGTCGGGCCGCTGGAAGATCAAACATCCGGCGCTGCAGCCGCTGGCCCGCCAGGCCCGGCAGGTCGCAGCGTCACTGGCGTCGGTGACGTACCGGTGGGTGCCGCGGGAGCAGAACGCGCAGGCCGACCGGCTCGCCAACGAAGCGCTCGACGGCGCTGTGCGCAACTGGAGCACCCAGCGAACAGAACCGGTGCAGGCAGCCGAACCGGTCGAACCGCCGGTGGACCAGGGGAAGACCGACGGCACCGCGCTGGGCTGGGGACCAGCGGACACCAACCCCACCCGGCTCCTGCTGCTGCGCCACGGCCAGACACCCATGTCCGTGGAGCGGCGTTTCGCCGGGATCGGCGACATCCCCCTCACCGAAGTCGGCCACGAGCAGGCTAAAGCCGCGGCACGGCGGCTCGCGCAACGCCCCGTCGACGTGGTCGTCTCCTCCCCGCTGCGCCGCACCCTGGACACCGCCCAGTACGTGGCCAAGGAATGCGGACTGGACGTGGAAGTGGAGGAGGACTTCCGGGAAGCCGACTTCGGCGCCTGGGAGGGGATGACGTTCGCTGAAGCGCGCAAGCACTCCCCGCAGGAGTTCCACCGCTGGCTCTCCGATCCGCACGTCCCCCCTCCGGGAGGGGAGAGTTTTGCCGAAGTCTCCCGCCGGGTCACCCGGGCCCGGGACCGGGTGCTCGCCCGGCACCGCGGCCGCACCGTGGTGGTGGTCACCCACGTCACCCCGATCAAACTGCTGGTCCAGCAGGCCATGCTCGCCCCGCTGCCGGCGCTGTACCGGATGCATCTGGATGTGGCGTGCCTCTGCGAGGTCCACTGCTTCAGCGATGGCCCGATGGTGGTGCGTTCCCTGAACGACACCGGCCACCTGGCCTGCTAGGCCGCGACTGGCCGCGGAAGAAAACACCGGGGCGTACAATTCTTTACTACAGGGAGTCGGCCAGACGGCCGCGGCACCGCGCACGCGGTGTCGAGGAAAGTCCGGACTCCACAGGGCAGGGTGGTCGGTAACACCGACCCGGGGTGACCCGCGGGATAGTGCCACAGAAAACAGACCGCCGTCCCCGTGGGACGGTAAGGGTGAAACGGTGGTGTAAGAGACCACCAGCGGCCGGAGTGATCCGGTCGGCTAGGTAAACCCCACCCGGAGCAAGGTCAAGAGGGAGACTTCGGTCTCCTGCACGGACGCTTGAGGGCGGCCCGTCCGATGTCCGTGGGTAGACCGCATGAGGCCGCTGGCAACAGCGGTCCTAGATGGATGGCCGTCACAACCCGTTCAGGGTTGACAGAATCCGGCTTACCGGCCGACTCCCTGTTTTCCGCCCTTCTGGCCTGGTCTTTTATGCGCGAGAGCAGGACTGTTCGCTCTTTAGCGCCCCGAGAAGTCTGAGGTCTTTCCGGGAGTCGAGGAACACAGCCGTGTCGTCCCCGTCCAGGGCACGCAGGGCATCCGCTGGTTTCGGCAACCGTTGGAAAGCGGGTTGCGGCACCCGCGAAAAAGCCCGTCGTGGCACGGGATGCCCCACAGCACCGCTGGTCACACCGGACGGGAAGAAAATACTGGGGGAAGGGCCCGCCGAAGATGCGGTGCGTGCCCCGTAAAGTCCGTGCCCACCGTTACATTGGAGAGGTTGCAGCGCCTGACCAACCCGAGATGGTGAGCATGAGCCCCACGGTGTATCTGCTGATGTTCGGTCTTCCCGTCGTCGCGATCGTCGTCATCATCGGTCTCGCCATCTACCAGGCGTCGCCGGTGGAGAACGACGAACGTGAACCGGGGCCGCAGCAGGATCAGTCCGAATAGTAGACACGCGGCCCGCTAGCGGGCCGCCCACCCTTCGTCTTCCTCTCCAGCTGGCGCGCCGCCGGGGCAGACGCCTGTCCGCTACCGGCACACCCGAGGCATTCCAGAGCCCGCACGTCCCCGAACCCGGGTGGTTTCCGGTCCGCGATCCCACCAGCGGCGACCGCAAAGCAGAGCATCGCCGACCTCCTCGTCACGACTCGTGCCCGCTCATCCAGCGGGAAGGCGCGCTGAGCAAGCGGCGGTAGGAGCAGACGGAGAAAAGCACGCGGGGCGGGGAACCGCGGTTCCCCGCCCCGCGTGAACGTGGTCCTACCGGTAGGGGTAGCCGTCGGGACGGTCGTCGAAGCGACCGTCGGGCCGTGCAGACGGCCACTCCTGCGGCCGGTCATACCCCGGTTCGCCGTACCCCGCTGGTGAGGGAGGCGATTGCGGATAGTCCCCCAGCACGTCGTAGCTCTGATAAGGCGTTCCCGAAGGCGCGGAGGGTGGTGTGTTGTAGTCGGTGCGGGGCTGGGTTCCGGTGTCGTAGGAGCTGAAGGAACCGGGGGTGGGCGGGTAGGGGGTGGACCCGTAGCCGCCGGGGGTGCCGCTGGCAGGGGTCGATGAGGCGGGGAAAGCAGGGGGTGCTCCCGCCGGGTCGCCCAGCGGCGGCTGCCCACCGGAAGGCGGCGGACTGGGCGGCACCGGAGACGTCCGCTGGTAGGAACCCGTGTCCAGGCTCGACCAGATCGGAGAACCAGTGTCGGAGGACGCGCTCGTGGGCGTGAACGACGGATCGGTGAGCGGATCCGGCGCTGCGGACCGCTCCGACGGAGCCCCCGGCAGCGGCGTGTCGTAGCGGCTCCGCTCGTGTGAACCGCTGTCGAACGGGGACGGCGCACCACCCAGACCACTCCGGCTGTGGGAGCCGGTGCTGAACGAAGGCGACGACAGCGGATCGTCGTACGAGCTGTCGCGACGGTGGCTGCCGGTGTCGTACGCGGAAGACCGGGGAGCGCTCAACGGGTCGTCGTCCGGCCGTGCCGACGCGGTCGGAGCACCCGCCACCTCGTAGGAAGTGCGGTGGTGGCTTCCGGTGTCGTACGCGGAGGGCCGAGGGGCGCTCAACGGGTCGTCGTCCACGCGGCTCGCGGCAGCCGGAGGGTCGGCGGGACGCTGCGCAGCGTCCGGCTCGCCGTTCGGGGCCAGCGCGGAGGGAGCAGACTCCTGGCCGAGGCTCGCCAACACCGCGAGAGAGTCGTTGCCCTGCGCCGGGGCGGCTGGGACGTCCTCCGGCTCCGGGGAGCGGTGGTCTCGTGCGGAAGGCCGCTCCTCGTCAAGGTCGTCGTCATCGTCGAAGACCACGTCCATCGCCTGCGTCGACTCGTGCCGGGTGTCGCGGCGCGCCGTGCGGAACGGGTCGTCGTCGGACTCGTCGTCACTGTCGGCGTACAGGCTGGAGAAGTAGTCCGCGTCCTCATCGTCCCAGTCGTCGCGTTTCTTGCGGGACCGCGACTTGCGGGAGGCACGCGACTCGGAGGAGCCCCGAGAACGCCGGCGGGAACGCGGTTCCTCCTCCTCATCCGCCACGGGGTCTTCGTCGAGCTCGGCTACGTCGTCGACTCGGCCGCGGGGCGTGTGGCGCGCGGAACGCCGCGGCCGCTCCGCCACCTCGTCCTCCACAGTCTCGTCGTAGTCGTCGTACTCGTCGTAGTCATCGGCTCCACTGCTCGCCCCCAAGGAGCGCAGCCCCAGGACGATGAGTAGGAGGACGATGATGACGATAACGGCGATGAGCGCGATGATCATGGTGAATACACCACCTTGGGCCCCGCGGCCTGGTAGAGGACAGAGACGGCACCGGCGGTGGTGGAGGGAGCTTCCGGCGTCGGGCCTACCCCGCCCTGGCGCACACCGCACCGGGAGGATGGTGAGCGATGCCGGGCATGCGACACCCCGGAAGTGGTGTCCGGACGCCGTGGCCCCCGGACACGCCAGCGCACCGGTGGACGTGAAGTGGATTCGGTCATTAACAAATCAGCGGGGTGCACGGCCCCACTTTATGCATAGATGTGCCATCCGTGCAGGGGGGAATCAAGATAGCCTTTCGGGAAAGCTGGGTAAATCGCGGTCTTTCAGGGGTGTCACGGCACGCTTGTCAGCCGTCCTCGTGCCAGAGTGCGCGTGGCGATCGCGCCGAGTGCCACGTCCAAGGGCGCGGCCTCTCCGAGCTCCACGCGTTCAGAGAGGGCGTAGACCGTGAACCGGAACTCGTGCTCGTTGCCTTTCTCCGGGCACAGCGGCTGGTAGCTGGCCGTGTCGAAACTGTTCATCCCTTGCTGTGCGGGGATGGGGACGGTCCCCTCGGGAAGCTCCGGGTTGTCCGGGTCGAGCCCGTAGACCACCCAGTGCACGGCCGCGCCGCCTGACTCGTAGACGGTGTCGACGACCAACGCCAACGACTCCGTTTCGGCAGGCAGTCCGGACCAGCGCAAGGGCGGGGACATCCCTTCGCCTGCACAGGTATAACGGTCCGGGATCTTTTCGCCTTCCCGCAGCATCGGACTGGTGACGGTGATGTCGTCGCTCACTTCGCCGTTGCTGGGTCCGATCAGCACTCCGCATCCGGTGGCGGTCAACGCGAGCAGTACGGCTGCGGCCGTACCGGCGGTGCTACGGCGATGTCGTGCAAGGGAGAACATGGGACTCCTGTGAGGCACGGAACGAACGTAGGGGAATCCGCGAGAATGCGCCCGGCAGAATCCGAACACAAAGCCGCGGGACGCGTCAGCGGTTCCGCAGGAACCATACTGCCGTCATGGTCCTTTCGTCCCTCCTGCCAGGAATGATCCCGAAGAAGTGCGGACGTCGTTGACGCTCTGCAGCGGCACAGGTGACATGAAACACGCTTCTTTCGGGCACTACGCGTAAACTTGGGCAGGTGACCACAGTCCAGCTTCGACCTCCCAAAAACCGGGTTTCTCCTCGAGCGGTCTGGCTATGGACCGTCACGGACGCGATCGAAGGGGCGGTGACAGTCGGAGGGATCACACTGACTGCGTGGGCTGTGGACACAGCCCGGTGGGGCTGGCTGCCAGACTGGTTGGTGGACCGGATCTGGTGGGTGCCCGTGGCCGTCGCCTGCTACAGCGTGGTCAAACTGGTGGTCGCACCGCGGTGGCGCTACCGGGTGTACCGGTGGGAGGTCACCGCCGACGTCGTCTACACCCGCAAGGGCTGGATCAGCCGTACCTGGCAGCTTGTGCCGATCACCCGCCTGCAGACCGTGGACCACACGCAGGGCTGGCTGGAGCGGCTCTTCGACTTGGCCACCGTGGAAATCCAGACCGCTTCACACGCCGGCTCCTCAACGATCAAAGGGCTGCCTGAAGCGCAGGCCCGGCAGCTCTCCGAAGAACTAGCTGCACGCGCGGGACAACTGCGGAGTGACGCCACGTGAACGCCGAGCATGAGCCGCAACCCGACCAGGCCGGTGCGGACCTTCCCGAACCGGACGGCTCGCGCCCTGAGTCGGCCGCGCCCCGCCTGGCCGCTGAGGCGGAGCGGCGGCTCAGCCCGCTCACCGTGGTAACCACCGCAATCCAGCACGGCCGTTCGGCGGGCCTGCCCGTGCTGGTGGCGCTGTTCGCGGGCGACTTCAACCCGTGGGTGCTTGGCGGCACAGTCCTGGTCGGTGTCCTGCTGGTCGTCGCCGGCATCGTCCGCTACTGGACCGTGCGCTACCAGATCATCGGCGAGCGACTGGAGATCCGCTCCGGTCTGATCTCCCGGAGCCGGCGCGCGATCCCGCTGGAACGTATCCGAGGCGTCAACGTCACCTCCACCCTGCTGCATCGCATTTTCGGGCTGGCTGTGGTCCGGATCGACGCGGCCGCAGGCGGCGCCCTCCAACAGGAGGAGGCGAAGCTCGACGCGATCGCCACCGCCGAGGCGGAACAGCTCCGCGTGGAACTGCTGCGCCGCCACTCCCTCCTGGTGGAGCACGAGGCGGCTGAGGCAGAGGAACCAGCAGCGGAAACCGAGGCGGCCCCCGCGGAAAGCGCGGAGGTCACGTACTTCCGGATGCCGTGGCGCTGGTACCTCTACGCGGTGCTGAGCCCCGCCTACCTGCTCACCCCGTTTGCTGTGCTGGCGGCCCTGTTCGGTTTCTTCAACCAGTTCATCGACGCTGAGGTGATCGGCGCCTACGTCATCGGCCAGGCGGACACGATCTGGGGGATCGTCACCTCCCGGAGCGGGCTGCTGCTCCTCACCCTTGTCGGAGTGGTGGCGGCGATACTCGTGGCCATGCCGCTGTTCGCCGTGGTCTCCTACATGATCAACCAGTGGCAGTTCACCCTGCACCGCCGCGGGGAGGCCCTGGTCACCGAGCGTGGACTGTTCACCCGGCACAGCGTCACGTTGGAGTACCGCCGTATCCACGGTTACGAACTGCACGACACCCTCGTGCAGCGGCCGTGGGCTCTAGGCCGGCTGTCCGCGATCGTCACCGGGCTCGGCGGGTCCACGTCCCGTTCGGCGCTGCTGCCGCTGGGGCCGCGGGCCGAGGTGGAGCGGATTGTGGCGCAAGCGTTGCGTCCGTTCCACGGCAAGCTGGTCGCCCATCCCGCGGCTGCGCGCTCCCGCCGACTGTTCCGCGCGGTGGTGCCGCCGCTGCTGCTCGCCGGGTGTGCGGCAGCACTCGGCTGGTTCTGGGTGGCCGGTGGGCTGCTCGCGGTGGCGGTGCTGGGAGTGCCGCTGGGTATGGACCGCTACCGCTCCCTGGGGCACGGCTACGACGGGGAACAGGTCAGTGTCCGCTCCGGGGCGCTCGCCCGGGTGCAGGCCACGGTGGCCCGCTCCGCCATCATCGGCTGGCGGTGGCGGCAGAGCGTGTTCCAGCGTCGGGCCGGGCTGGCCACCATGAAAGCCACCGTTGGTGCGGGCAGCGGAGGATACGACGCGATCGACGTCGATTTCGCGGACTCGGTGGCGTTCGCCCATGCCGTCACCCCGGAACTGCTCGCCCCGTTCCTGGCAGCGTCTGCTGCCGGGGCTGCTGACCAGGCGGCGGACACTTCCGGCCAGGAGGGTGACCGTTCTGGCGGTGCGGGCGCCTAGCCTGGCCGCGGACCCTGGCCGGCTGCTGGTCGGCAGGTGCGGTCTCAGTCAGACCGCTTCGACCCGAACATGATCTCGTCCCAGGACGGCACTGAGGTGCGGCGGCCGCGTTTACGGCGGGGCTGCTGGGAAGCTCCGGTGGCCGCGGGCACGGACGCTTCGGGGCGGCTCGCCCGCTGCGGGCTGGCACCCCGCTGTGTCGGGGAGCCGGGACCGGGCGTGGGGGCGGGACCGGGCCGGTGGTGGCGTTCCGGCACGGTGGCAGTGAACACCGTGTCTTCGGTGGTGGGGCGCACCAGCTCTGTGGTGATGGGGGAGCGGGGCGTTGTCGAGGCGTCCGTCTCCTGAGGTGTCGCGGCAGGCGCCTGGGGCGGCGGGGCAGCCTCCCGTGCCGGGGAGCGGCGTGGAGTGAAAGGAGTGACGGTTGCCTCGGGAGGTGCGGGCGGCACCGATACTTCACGGTCGTCAGCGGAGAGGAGACGCACCGCCTCCTCGTCATAGGGAGTGACCGAGCGGCGCCGCGGCTCGTAGATCCAATGGGCGACGTGCTCTTCCCCCATGACACGGAAGGACAGTTTGACCTGCCAGGTGTTGTCCTCCCGCTTCCACGAGTCCCAGGTCGCCTCCCCCGATTCCAGTTGGGCCACGCCAATCCGTTCGGCTACTAAGTCGCCGAGGGTGGGGCCCGGGGCGGTCTCCCCGGGACGGCGGACCAGGGCAAGCTGCGCTTGCCGGGCCATGTACTCGCGCTCCTGCAGCACTGGGCTTTCAAACCAGCGCACGCGCTCGACAGGGATTCCTGCGGCCTGGGCAATAGATTCGGCAGTTTCTCCCGCGCGTATCCGGGCCTGGATCTCCTTGGGGCGCAACGGATTCTCCACTTCGATCTCGTACTGGCCGAGCCGAGAGAATTGCCCGCGCACGGCAGCGCGGAGCCGGTCGTCGACGGGCAGCATGAAACGGGTTCCGCGTCCGGCACTGGCCAGCACCAGGTAGGTTCCGTCCTCACTGACGGCGACCAGGCGAAGCTCTTGCATCGCCCTCCCTTTCGCGTCCCGTCGAGGGGGTGGGAAACCCGGTATCCCCCGTTCACAGTCTTGTCGGCCCAGGTCCTTCGAGCCAGTACCGCACCCGGCATGTTCGAAGACACGCCTGAAGCGGAGCGCGGTGCACTCCCCTATCGTGCCATCCCGACACGCCGAGAGGGGCACGGCCAGGCCGTGGTTGTGGACACTGGCCCGTTTTCTCCCGTTTGTGTGGGGTGGCAAGTCCCGGCCACGGCTGTGAGAAAGCGGACCGTATTGCGGAGCGCCTGTCGAGCTGACACGCCGAGCAAAGGCAGAGGAGACCGCAGACGGATCGTTGCGCCGAGACTATTCTCCCCACACGCGGTCGAGATAGGCGTTGGTGAAGCGCCGGTGCGGATCGACCCGCTCGCGCACTTCGAGAGCGTCGCGCAGCCGAGGATAAACCTTGTCCAAGTAGGACAAGGTGCGGGTGTGCATCTTGCCCCAGTGGGGCCGTCCCGCCGCAGCGGTGAAGATCGCCTCCAGGTCCGCGAAATACTCCTGCCACGGGCAGCCCTGGTAGACGTGCACGGCCACGTACGCGCTCTCCCTGCCGTAGCCGGGGGACAGCCACACGTCGTCGGCGGGGGCGAACCGCACTTCCACGGGGAAGCTGATCCGGTGGCGGCTGCTCGCGAACACGGCGCGCATGTCGTGGAGGACGTCGGGCAGGTGCTCGACGGGGATCGCGTACTCCATTTCCACGAACTTGACCCGGCGCGGACTGGTGAACACCCGGTAGGAGACGTCGACGTATTCGCGCGCGGTCAACGCCCGCGCCGAGATCTGGTTGATCGCGGGGATGAGGCGGGGCAGGCGCCGCGCCATCCGGTTGACGACTTCGAACACCGAGTTGGAGAGGAACTCGTCATCCAGCCAAGCGCGGAAGGCTGAAAGCGGGCGGGCTGGGCCGGGGACGCGGTTGTTGCGCTTGGTGATGGTGCGTTCGGTGTGCGGGAACCAGAAGAACTCGAAGTGGTCGTTGGTGGTGCGCAGCTCCTCCAAGCGTTCGAGGACTTCCCCCAGCGGCATGGGGGTTTCCCGGGCGTGCAGCAGGAACGCGGGCTCGACCGCCATGGTGATTGCGGTCACCACGCCGAACGCTCCCAGGCCCGCGCGGGCGGCGTCGAACAGGTCCGGGTCCTCGTCTCGGGAACAGGTGACCACGGACCCGTCGGCCAGGACCAGTGCCAGTTGCTGAATCTGTGCGGCGAGGCTCGCCGAGGCGCGGCCGGTCCCGTGAGTGCCGGTCTGGGTGGCACCCGCCAGCGTCTGCACGGCGATGTCTCCCATGTTGGTCAGGGCTGCGCCGTGCGCGGCGAGCGTTTCGTTGAGGTCGCAGAGCCGCATTCCCGCTTCGACGGTGGCGCGTCCGGCGGCGAGGTCCACGGAGCGCACCGAGGCCAGGGCGGCGGGGGAGAGCAGGGTGCCGTCGGTGGCCGCGATGTCGGTGAAGGAGTGCCCTGATCCCACCATGCGGATCCGGCTGCCCGCCGCCGCGGCTGCGCGTACTTCGGCGACGACCTCGGCGGTGCTGGTA
>NZ_PITY01000012.1:0-112100 GCF_017577275.1 Thermobifida sp. | reverse complement strand
GGGGCAGGAAGGAGCCAAAAACCACACAAACCCGGCTGTCAAGAAACAACCACGCGCTGTTGAGTTCTCAAGAAACAACCGCCAACCGTCTACAAACCCACACGGGCTCTTCCCCGGATGCGGCACAAACCCCAACCAGGACCTCACCGAAAACCCCGGATCCGCCCCGGTTCGTTCTTTACTTTACCGGCTTTCTTCGAGACCACCAAATTGGTGTTTCCGAAGCTTTTCCGATAAAGCCAGAACGGAAAGTCGCCGCCAATTCTTCGCGGCGCAGTGAATTATGCCAGAAAGAATCGGCGCCGAAGACCATTGGGAGGTGGGCCCGTCCACCAGAGCGGTGTCCGGTTCGCCCTGAGAAGAGTGCCTCTCCCCCTGGCCAGGGCCAGAGGTCCCTCGAGACACTTCAAAGAACTTACCCACTCAGTCAAGTCACGACAACTTAAACCCCAGTGATGCGGGTCACAGTAAGCCTGAGCGGGTGTCTTCGCCAGGCGTCCAACAGCGACAAGTCCGTGGATATTCCCACAGGCCAGCAGGGAGAGGGCTACCCCTGTCCGCCCAGGACGTTGTGCAGGGCGACGCTCCCGGCCTTGCTGCTTCTTCTCCCCGACTCTTACCTCCCGCCTCCCCACCATCCCCATCTTGATTACTTAGAGTGAAATTCTGAGCACATAAAGCATCGACTGTGTGCGGCGGTCCACCAGGTCCGACGCCTGTCACCTCGCTGGGGAGGCTTCATGCGTACCGTGAGCGGCCCGACGGACCACGTCGTCGTGGTGGGGGCAGGCCTGTCCGGGCTCGCCGCAACCCTGCACCTGCTCGGTGCGGGACGCCGGGTCACCGTCTTTGAGCGTGAGGAGTACCCGGGCGGCCGGGCGGGACAGCTCGACCTGGACGGCTTCCACATCGACACCGGTCCGACCGTGCTCACCATGCCCGACCTGCTCGACGAGGCACTGGCCGCGGTAGGCGAATCCCTCAGCGACCGCCTCGACCTGGTCCAGCTCTCCCCCGCGTACCGTGCCGTCTTCCCCGACGGATCGGTGCTCAACGTCCACACCGACGCGGACGCTATGGCCGACGAGGTCGCTCGCGTGTGCGGATCACACGACGCCAAGGGGTACCTGCGGCTACGCGCCTGGCTGCGGGAACTGTACGAGCTGGAGATGGCCCGGTTCATCGACACGAACTTCGACTCCCCGTTCACGCTCCTCTCCCCCGAGCTTGTCCGGCTGGCCGCCCTCGGCGGTTTCCGGAGCCTCTCCGCGGCGGTAGGCCGGTTCGTCCGCGACGAGCGGCTGCGCCGCATCTTCTCGTTCCAGTCCCTGTACGCGGGGGTACCACCGCACCGCGCCCTCGCCGCTTACGCGGTCATCGCGTACATGGACACCGTCGCCGGCGTCTACTTCCCGCGCGGCGGCATGCGTTCCCTGGGAGAAGCCCTGACCGCCGCAGCCACCAAAGCCGGGGCGGAACTGCACTACGGAAGGACTGTCACCCGGCTGGAACGGCGCGGCAACCGAGTGCGTGCCGTGGTGCTTGCCGACGGGGAACGGGTGCCCTGCGACGCCGTGGTCGTCACCGTGGACCTGCCCTTGGCCTACCGTCTCCTCGGCCGGACCCCGTGGCGGATCGTCCCCCTCCAGTTCGCTCCCTCCGCGGTCGTCCTCCACGCGGGCACCGACCGCACCTGGCCGGTGCTCGACCACCACACCCTCCTGTTCGGCACGGCGTGGCGGCGTACTTTCACCGAGATCACCCGGTTGGGGAAACCGATGAGCGACCCTTCGCTCCTGGTGACGCAGCCGACCGTGACCGACCGCAGCCTGGCCCCGCCTGGGCGGCACCTGCTCTCCATGGTCGCGCCCTGCCCGAATCTGCGCACTGGGCGGATCGACTGGGTGTCCTTCGGCCCTCGCTACCGGGAGCAGCTCGGAGCAGTCCTGGAGGACCGCGGCCTCACCGGATTCTCCGAGTCTGTGCGCGTCGAACGGCTCGTCACCCCGCACGACTGGTCGCACATGGGGCACGCGTTCGGCACCCCGTTCGCTACCGCGCACACCCTCTTCCAGACCGGTCCGTTCCGGCCGCGCAACCTCGTGTCGGGGATCGCCAACGCGGTCTTGGCGGGATGCGGGACCACTCCGGGGGTGGGCCTGCCGACGGTCCTCATCTCGGGGAAGCTCGCCGCGGCACGGATCACCGGGTGCACCTCGCCCACGCGGTCCACGATCACCGGTTCGGGGAGACGGCGGTGAAGCGGGAACTGCGGGCCGCGGGCATCACCGACCCCCAGCTGTGCGCGGCCTACCTGCACTGCCGGACGCTGCACGCCCACCACGGGCGCACCTACTATCTGGCCACGCTCACCCTCCCCCCGCAGCGGAGGCCCGCGATCCACGCCCTCTACGGCTTCGCGCGCTGGGTGGACGACGTCATCGACGCGCCACGCACCGCCCTCCCCGTGGAGGCGCGGGCTGCCCTGCTGTCCGAAGTCGGCACCGAGCTGACCGCTGCCCTGGCGGGGGGAGAGGACGTCCACCCGGTGGTGCGCGCTGTGGCGGACACCGCGCGGCGGTACGAGATCGGCGCCGAACTGTTCACGGCGTTCCTGCGGTCCATGCGGATGGACCTGTCCACCACCGACTATGCGAGCTTCGAAGACCTGCGCGGCTACATGTACGGCTCGGCCGCGGTGATCGGGCTCCAAGTGCTGCCGGTGCTCGGCACCGTGGTCCCGCTGCCGCGGGCTGCCCCGCATGCGGCAGCGCTCGGCGAGGCGTTCCAGTTGACCAACTTCCTGCGGGATGTGGCTGAAGACCTGGACCGGGGGCGGGTCTACCTGCCCGCGGACATCCTGGCCCGCTACGGGGTGGACCGGGACCTGCTGTTGTGGTGCCGTGCTCACCGGCGCGGGCATCCGCGGGTGCGGGACGCGCTCGCCCACCTGGTGGCGTTGAACCGGGAGATCTACCGGACGGCTGCCCCGGGCATCGCGATGCTCGACCCGGTGTCGCGTCCCTGCGTCGCTACTGCGTTCACCCTGTACCAGGGGATTCTCGACGTCATCGAAGCATCCGGCTTCGACGTGTGGAGCGGTCGGTGCACCGTGCCGCAGTGGCGGCGCGTGCAGGTAGCGGTTCCCGCCTTCGCCCGGGCCATGCTGCGCCGGGCGGTGTCGGGACGCCGGGCGAACAGTGGGGTGGCGCCGCGGATGAGCGGCGCTCGGAGTTACGGGGGGAATTGACGATGTCTGAATCCATGGGGGTGCGGCGGCTTCCCTTGCGCAGACTGCCGAAGACCCGGTGGGAGCAGCAGGAGCCGTCGTGGCAGGGGGCACGGCCCGCTCTGATTGAAGGGGCGTTGAAGCGGGCGCTTGCCCGGCCTTCGGGGAACTGGTTCGTGCTGGCGGCGAGCACGGAGATCCGTCCGGGGCAGCCGTTCGGGCGGATGGTGGCGGGGGTTGAAGTGGTAGCGTGGCGGAGCCGCGACAACGTGGTGCATGCCGCTCCCGGATCCTGTCCCCACTTGGGAGCGCCGCTGTGCCGTGGGGCGGTCCGCGGGGATCGGCTGGTGTGCCGGTGGCATGGCCTGTCGCTGGGGCCGGAAGGCTTTCCCGGGTGGTCGCCATTCCCTGTCCACGATGACGGGGTGCTGGTGTGGGTGCGGTTGGACGCGGTCGGAGGCGAGGAGCCGCTGGCTGCCCCGATCGTGCCGGAGCGGCCGGAACGGCGCACGTTGGCCGCGGTGGCGAGCATAGCGGGGCGGTGTGAGCCGGAGGATGTGATCGCCAACCGGTTGGATCCGTGGCACGGCTCCTGGTTCCACCCGTACTCGTTTGTGGATCTGCGGGTGGTTGAGGCGCCCGAGGAAGGGGTGGCCGACGCGGACGACCGGTTCGTGGTGGACGTAGCGTTCAAGGTCGCGGGCCGGTGGGGGGTGCCGGTGCGCGCCGAATTCCGTTGCCCGGAGCCGCGCACGATCGTCATGCGCATCCTCGAAGGGGAGGGGGCAGGGAGTGTGGTGGAGACCCACGCCACCCCGCTCGGCGTGGACCGTAACGGGGTGCCGCGCACCGCGGTGATCGAGGCGACGGTGGCTACGTCGCCGCGGCCCGGGTTCGGGGTGGCGCGGCGGATGGCTCCTGTGGTGCGGCCGCTCATGCGGTTTGCGGCGCGCCGTCTGTGGCGGGACGATCTCGCCTACGCTGAACGCCGCTACGCTCTGCGGTCGGCGGGGCGGTGGCCGTCCTGACCCGGTCTGGCCGGCCACGGCTCGCCCTGGCGCACGCCGAGGGGACGGGCCGTGGCCGGCGGTGTCATCCTTCGATCAGGTCCTGTCCCAGGTAGCGGCCTTCCCGGGCGGCGGGGACGGCGAAGAGGGCGCTGCCTTCGTGCCGGATGTAGCGGTTGAGGGCGTCGCCCTGGTCGGCGAGGCTGCGCTGCACCGGGATGAACCCGGTGGCGGGGTCGCCTTGCCAGGCCATGAAGAGCAGTCCGGCGTCGCGGACGCCGTCGTCGCGCCACCCCTGGTCGTAGCTGTAGCCGCGGCGGAACATGCGGGCACCCAGGTTGTTCTCCGGGCTGGCGAGGCGCACGTGTGCGTTCTCGGGGATGAGGGGTTCCCCTTCCTCGTCGCGGGCCGAGAGCACGACGGGGTCGGTCTCGTTGCGGCTGCCGAGGGGTGCTCCCGTGTCGAGGCGGCGGCCGATCACCCGCTCCCGGGCGGCCACGTCCAGTTTCCGCCATTCGGTCAAGAGCATGCGGATCCGTCGCACGACCAGGTAGCTGCCGCCGTCCATCCAGGCGTGCGCGGGGTTGTCGGCCGGCCGTGCGGTGATGGTCCGGTCGAACAGCGGGTGGTCCTGGGCGGGGTTGGCGGTGCCGTCGATCTGCCCCATGAGGTTGCGGGGGGTGGCGTCGGGGTCGCGCGCGGCTGCGGCGGTCCGCCGGAAGCCGCGCAGAGACCAGCGCACCGCGGTCGCATCCGCGGCCGCGGCGACGAGTTCTTCCACGGCCGCGGTGAGCACCATGGGGTCTTCCGCACCGACTTGGAGCATGAAGTCTCCACCGCACCAGCGGGGGTGCAGGTCGTCGGTGGAGAACTCGGGGAGGTCGGCGAGCGCGTCCGGTCGGCGGTCTTCCGCGTCGATCGCGGAGAGCAGGGAGCCTCCGATGCCGACGGTGACCATGAGGGAGGCGGGGAGCAGCCCTGCAGAGGCGGCCCCCTCGGCGATGTCGTGCGGACTCTCCTCGTGCAGGCGGGCCGCTAGTTCGGTCCAGGACCGGAGCGCGGCGGCTGCGCTGTCGCGGGCGGTGTCGGGGTTCTTACGGGCTTCTTCCGCCAGGTCGAGCGCGATGACGTGAACGAACGCGGGTGCTGGGCCGGAGATGCCGGGTTGGGGCGCTGCGGTGGCGTCGGCCCGTTGGGCTGCCATGCGCAGCCGCTGCTCGGCTTCCGGGGAGGCGGCCGGGTCGGAGTCGGGCAGCAGGGGGCGGAGGACTTCTCCTGCCGCCATGCCGATGCCTGCGCCGGTGAGTGCTGCCGCGCCCAGTCCCGCGAGGAATCCTCGGCGGGAGGAGCCTTTCCTCTCCGTGTCTGGTTCGGTCATGGCCTGCTCACCCCTCCGTCAATGGTGGTGGCCGCTGCTTCCGGTGCGTTCCAGCACCGGGGCGTCAACCTGGACGGTTTCTCCGTTGTCGAAGGTCAGGGTGATGGTGGCGGTGTCGCCGACCTGTGGCGGGTCCGCTATGTCCAGCACCATGATGTGGAGTCCGCCGGAGGCGAGTTCGACGGTTTCCCCGGCGGGGATGGGGATGTCGTCGACCGGGACCATCTGCGCGGCGCCGCTTTCCGTGGTCTCCACCGTGTGCAGTTCGGTCCGGTCGGAGAGCGAGGTGGCCGCCTCGGTGAGGGTGATGTCCTCGTCGCCGGTGTTGCTGATGGTGAGGTAGCCGGCGGTCATCGACGGGTTGGCGGGTTCCGCCAGCCAGGCGTCTTCGATAACGAGGTCGCCGGCTTCAGCGCTGCCCTTGGGGGGTGTGCTGGGGTCGGGGGCTGAGGCGGTCGCGTGGTGGTCGCGGCTGTCGGTGTGCTGGTCGGCTGGCGGGCCGCCGCAGCCGGACAGGGTGACGAGGGCGAGGGCTGTGCCGAGCACGAGCAGTGGCGTAGTGGTGGACGTGTTCATGGACGCAGTACTCCGGACGCGTGGCGTGGACGTGGGTTAGAGCTGTGCTGCGATCAGCTCGGGGAGGACGGCGCTCATCTGTTCCCCGGAGGTGCCGGGGTCGAAGAAGCCGATGGCGTCGCCGCCGGGGCGGAGGACCGCGACTCTCTCCCCGTGGGTGACGAGGTAGTTACCGTCAGTCTCTTCGGGGGGTTCCACGGGGATGCCGTAGGCTTTGGCGGCTTGGACCACGTCGTCGATGGGGCCGATGACTCCCTGGAAGTCCGGGTTGAAGCCGGAGAGCCAGGAACGCATCTGTTCGGGGGTGTCGCGCTCCGGGTCGGTGCTGACCATGACCACGTCGACCTGTTCCCCGTCTGCGCCGAGGCGGGTGACCGCGTCGGCGATGTCGGCCATTGTCGTGGGGCACACGTCAGGGCAGCTGGTGTAGCCGAAGTAGAGCAGGGTGAGCCGGTCTGCTGCGACGTCGGTGAAGGCCCACGGGTCGCCGTCGACGGTGCGGAACTCGTGGGGCGGGGCGGACATCGGGGTTTCGGCCAGGTCGAGGTAGTAGTCGAATTCGCTGGTGTTCGGGCTGCCCGTGCTGCCGGTCTGGCCGCATCCGGCGAGGAGGAGGATGCTCGCTGCCGCGCACGCCGCTGCCCCGCGTCCTCTTAAGTTTCGGACGCGCTTATATCCCGGTTTCTGGGAAAGACGGACGTTGTGGGCGATGATGGTCTTGTGAGGTGCATCGACTGTCGAACCGCTCTTTCCGCCGAAATCGACGGGGAGCAGCCGAATCACTCCCCGGAAGAGGTCCGCGCCCATCTTCGCGAGTGCGCGGAGTGTGGTGTGTGGCTTTCTGCCGCGCGTGGGCTGCAGCGGTTGGTCGGCGTGACCACGCTGGCCGGTGGTGTGGACGACGACTAGGTCGGGGAGTCGGCGCTGCAGCGGACTGTTCTCGCGGATCGCCCCGGTGTGTTTGGTCACAGTAGTTCTCCTCGGGTCAGTCTGCGTGGTGCCTTGCGGGGCACGCGGAGGTCAGGCTCGGCGCTGGCGCGTCGGCCTTGCTGGTGGAGCTGACGGCTTCAACTGAGCCGAGGACGGGGTGGTCCGCGTCGGCTGACCGCGTACTGCGGCACCGTGCGGGGAGCGGGGACGGCCCCGTTGTCCCGGTGCTGTCCCGCCCAGGGCGGGCATGGCACGGCCGGTGGTGCGGCCCCGATCTGGAACATGCCCGCGAGCAGGGTGCGCAGTTGGCGGGCAAGCCGGAATGCTGCGGCCTCGCCGCGGCGTAGCCACAGGGCGCAGACCAGTGCTGCGCCGAGGTGGGCTGCCAGCATGCCGAGGGTGGGATCGGATGCGGTCTCTTCCCCCACACGTGCCGCCGCGTGGGTGGCGTGGGCACCGGTCCCGCCCTCGGTCAGCGCGAAGATGAGGTGCAGGGCGAGCTGTCCCCACAGCATCCACCCGAGGATGATGCCGCCGCCGCGTTCCCGCTTGGCGAGGGCCCAACCGATGGCGAGCATCAGCGCGCCGCCGAGCAGGGTTCCGGTGAGCGGGACGTCGTGGCCGGAGTGGACAGCGTGTCCGTTGGCGGACACGCCAACGGAGACCGCGGCGAAGATCCCGGCGCGGACCAGTGTGGTGAGTGACCTTCCGTGCACAGCACTTCTATCGTCGCACCGGTTCTGAGCAGGGCTGTTTCGGGGTGGGGTAAAGGGGCGACTAGCGTTTTCGATACGGGTGGGGGTATGGTGAGTGGCGAAGAGGTGATGACAGTGGAGATGAAACCCGAACTGGTGGGCGATGCCCTGACCAGACTGCGTCGTGCGCATGGGCAGCTCGGCGGAGTCATCGCGATGATCGAGTCGGGCGAGGACTGCGTTGCCGTGCTGACCCAACTCGCCGCGGTCTCGCGCGCGCTCGACCGGGCCGGGTTCAAGCTCGTTGCCAGTGGTCTGCGGCACTGTCAGACCATGCGGGAGCGCGGGGAAGAGCCGCCGATGAGCGAAGAGGAGTGGGAGAAGCTGTTTCTCTCACTGGCCTGAGCCCCGAGCGTCCCTTGGCACGCGCGATGCTCCGCCTGTCACCCTTATTTGTGCCTGTCGTATACCCCCGGGGGTGTTGAGGATTGTGCGGAAAAGCCGAGGTGGGGATGGGCTTACCGGCCCGGCCGCACCACCGGAGCGGGCACAGCCGTTTCCGGACCGGCGGGCCACCCGCGCCCCTGGCACAGCAGCCGCCGCGGGACCCGGCCGACTGGCTTAGCGCGGGTGTGCGCCGCGGCTTCCCGCTGATTCGCCACCCCTTTTTGCCCTCCACATACCCCCGCCCGTATCTGAGGAAGAGAAGAGGCTGCAATGGACACCTCGCTTCCTGTCTCGTTGACCCCAGAAGAGGTCCGGGAACTCCAGGAGCGCAACCCTCGAGTGCGGATCATCGACGTCCGCACCCCCGGCGAATTCGCCGGAATGCACATCCCCGGCTCCTACAACGTGCCGCTCGACCTGCTCCGCGAGCACCAGCGCGAACTCACCGCCAACCACGACGACCCGGTCGTGCTCGTATGCCGGTCCGGAATGCGCGCCGACCAGGCCAGCAAACTCATGGCGGAAAGCGGCCTGCGGCAAGTCAGCGTCCTCCAAGGCGGCATCAGCGAATGGGAACGCACCGGCGCGCCCCTGAAGCGGGGCTCGGGGGGACGCTGGGCGATGGAACGCCAAGTGCGGCTCGTCGCCGGACTGATCGTCCTTGTCTTCGTCACCGCCAGCGCCGTGTTTGACCCCCTCAAATGGGTCGCCGCAGCCATCGGCGCGGGCCTGACCTTCGCAGCGATCACCGACACCTGCCTGATGGCGCGACTGCTGGCACTGCTGCCCTACAACCGCACCGACCGGTGCGACGCCCCGACCATGCTGGCCGCGCTCACCGGCACCACTCCCGCGCAACGAGGCTGACCGTGGTTGTTGCGGCAGGACTGTTCGGCGCCCTCATCGGGCTGCTTCTCGGACTCCTCGGCGGAGGCGGGTCCATTCTGGCGGTGCCTGCCCTGGTCTACGGGGTGGGCCTCCCGCTGACCGCCGCGATCCCAGCCTCCCTGGTCGTGGTCGGCGCCTCGTCGGCCACCGGCCTGCTCACCCGGATCCGCGCCGGGCTCGTCCGCTGGCGGGTCGCCCTGGTCTTCGGACTGGCAGGACTGCCCGCCGCCTTCGGAGGCAGCGCGGTAGGCAGGCTCCTGCCCAACCACTGGCTGATGCTCGCGTTCGCGGCGCTCATGGTTGTGGTGGCCGTGCGCATGCTGCGGCAGTCCACCCCTGCGGTGGGGGCCTGCCGGGGCGCGTCCGGAACCGTGGACTGGCGCGCCTGCCTGCCCTGGGCGACGCTGGCGGGCGCTCTCGTCGGATTCCTCACCGGCCTCTTCGGGGTCGGCGGTGGATTCGTCATCGTCCCGGCACTCAGCCTCGGCCTCGGCCTCGCCGAATCCGAGGCGGTGGCCACCTCGCTGGCCGTCATCGTCCTCAACTCGGTGTCCGGACTCGCCGCCCACAGTCTCACGCCCACCGGCCTCGACGTCGCCACTGTCGGAGTCTTCGCAGCAAGCGCCATGGCGACCTCGCTCGCTGCTGGAACCCTGGCCCCGCGCCTGCCCGCAGCTGCGCTGCGGCGCGGATTCGCCGCCCTCGTCCTCGCCGTCGCCGCAGGAGTCGCCGCAACATCCCTGACCGCTCCCGAACTGCTCTGGTAACCGCAGCTCTCTCGCTCTCCCGCGACAACTGGAAAGGAATCGCCCATGCTGTTCACGCAGTACTACCTGGACTGCCTCTCCCACGCGTCCTACATGGTCGCTGACGAAACCACGGGGAAGGCCATCGTGGTCGACCCGCGGCGCGACGTCACCGAATACCTGGCGGACGCCGAAGAGAAAGGGCTGACCATCGAAGGGGTCATCAACACCCACTTCCACGCCGACTTCATCGCCGGCCACCTGGAACTGGCGGAACGCACCGGGGCATGGATCGGCTACGGCAGCCGCGCCGAAGCTGAATACCCCATCCGGAAACTGGCTGACGGGGAGCGGATCGTCCTCGGCGACGTCGTCCTGGAGATCATGGAGACCCCGGGGCACACCCCTGAATCCATCAGCATCCTCGTCTACGAGCACGCCGACGACCCGGTCCCCTACGGGGTCCTCACCGGGGATGCGCTCTTCATCGGCGACGTGGGCCGCCCCGACCTGCTCGCCTCGCTCGGCTACACCGCAGAAGAACTCGGCCGGATGCTGTACGACTCGGTGCAGCACAAGCTCATGGGGCTCCACGACGACGTGCGGGTCTTCCCCGCGCACGGCGCGGGTTCGGCCTGCGGCAAGAACCTGTCCACCGAGCGCTGGTCCACGATCGGTGAGCAGCGGCGCACCAACTACGCGTGCCGTCCCATGGACGAGGAGACCTTCGTCTCCCTGGTCACCGCGGGCCAGCCGTCCGCTCCCTCCTACTTCGCCTACGACGCGGTCCTCAACCGCAAGCAGCGCGAAGTGCTGGACATCGACACACTCGTCGTCGCCCTCTCCGCTGACGACTTCCTGGCGCAGCGGGCTGCCGGGGCAGTGGTCGTGGACTCCCGGGACCCGCAGGAGTACGCGACCGGCCATCTGCGCGGCGCGCTCAACATCCCCGTGAACGGCCGGTTCGCGGAGACCGCGGGAAGCGTGCTGAAGCCGGGCACCCCGCTGCTGGTCGTCGCTCCCGAAGGCCAGGAAGAGGAGACCCTGGTCCGACTGGCCCGGGTCGGTTTCGACACGGCCCGCGGCTACCTGCCGGAACCGGAGAACGTCTTCGTCACCATCCCCGACGAGATGCAGAGCTCATCGCGCCTGACCGCGGTGGCGCTCACCGAGCGGCTGCGGGACGCGGAGCCGCCCGTGGTGCTGGACGTGCGCAACCAGGGCGAACGTGACCAGGGCGCGATCCCCGACTCTCTGCACATCCCGCTTGCGGAGCTGCCCAAACGGCTCGACGAGGTGCCGAAGGACCGCCCAGTCGTGGTGTACTGCGCCAGCGGCTACCGCTCCAGTGTCGCGGCCAGCCTGCTCCGCGCCGAAGGGCTGACGGACGTCTCCGACCTGCTCGGCGGCTACACGGCGTTCGAAGCACTGCAGCAGACGGTCTAGTCCGGCGGCCGCTCAGCGGTGCCGCGCCCGGCTTCCGGCGGTCCGCCGCCGACGAGCCCCACGCTGCACCGCGCTGTCCGGGCACGGCTGCTTCACCGGTCTGCCTGCCGTGCCTGGGCGGCCTCCCCGGAGACGGCGTCCCACCGCTGTCTCCGGGGTTTGCTGCTTTTTTGCCGCAGCCGGTCTTTACCGGGTTCGAAGCGGGGAAGCAGGACAAGTCCGCGATGGAGGACTTCCCATGGAGAAAACCGTGTGGACCGTTGCTGCGGGAGGCGGCGCTGTCCTCGTCCTCGGGGCGCTCCTCGTCGTTGGCGTTCACGTTCTTCCTGAGCAGGCCCCGGCTCCCCTCCGGTCGGTGTCCGGAGCCCCGCGCACCCCGTTCCTTCCCCGCTTCGAGAAGACCCCTGAGCCGGATGACTTCCGCGGGGTGACCGCCACTGCGGGGGACTGGCGGTTGCAGGTCACCGGCGTGCACGTGGACGGGGACGGCATCCTCACCAGCGGCGCGGGGGAGCAGGTGCGTGCGCCCGCAGGGATGACCTACCACGTGTTCACCCTCCGCGTCGTCAACCGCGGCACCGAGCCTTCGAGTTTTGCCCCTTCTGCGGCGACCGCGGCCAGTGTGGCGGGGGAAACCTTCCCCAACGACCCGGAAGCCGAGCAGGTGGTCGCCGCTGCCACGGAGCCGCTGCTGCTGGGCCCGGGGGACGCCGCCGACACCGCGGTCGTGTTCGCTGCGCCGCCGGACACGCGGCTCTACGAGATCGTGCTCACGCTCGACTACGGGGCGGTGTTCGCCAACCTGGAAGCCCGTCCGTGACGGGGTGTGGACTGCGGAACGGCACGGCCGCAGGGCGACCGTGCCGCGCACACGAGTTCTAGATCCGGTGTGGGGGCCAGAGCCACTCCGGACCGCCGTCGTCCTCTTCTTCTTCGTCGTCTGGGCTGGTCATGACGGTGTCCGCGAACGGGACTGACGTAGCCAGCCCTTCGCTGCCGAGGGTCGGCTCGCCCGCCGCCTCCGCCCACGGTTCGTCCACGGTGTGCACAGTGCTGGGGGTCGTATCCTCCTGCGGAGGAAGGATCATCGCCACCATGGAACCACCTTAATACCGGAAGGTAGGTTTCTGTTTGGCCGATAGAGGCCACTATGAGACACCAGACTGCGACACAGAGTCGCCACAGCACGGCATCCCGGTCCGGGAAGACACGTCACCTGGGAAGACTGCTCGCGACCCGGCGGCCAGCGCGCACCTGCCGCCACAAGGCCGTGGACATGTCCGCGACCGGGGTGCCCAAACCGATCGCCAACTCCTCCCACGGGCGGCTCGACCCGTCAAGGAACCGCAGCAGGCGCGGCAGCGGATTGCTCCGGAACAGGGTGGCGAAGAACTCCGCGCCGTCGACCACCCCCTCGTCGAGGCCGCGGAGCAGCACCGCGTCGAAAAACCGGTGGCGAGCCGGGTACGCCGAATAGCCGACCGGAAACCGACCCGCCACAAGCGCCGCCGCAATCCGCCGTGTCTGCCGCTGCACCCCGGCAAAGGTGTAGCCCGTGGCAGGACGGGTGGCCCCTCCCGCAGTCCCGATTCGGAACACGCGGTGCCCCACCCGCTCGGGCAGGTGGGCGCTCGTCATCGGGATCACCCCCTGCTCCACACCGGTGACCGTGAACACCCCCAAATGGAGAAGGTTCTCGGTGTAGTCGCGCAGCGCTGCGTCATACGCCGCGTCCGAGCACACCTCCCGCGTGAACTCGGTGTACTCCACGAGCGCGGTACGCGCATCAAACGGCAGAAGGTAGCCGAAAGCGACCCCCCGCTCCGGTTGCGGCACCCGCAAGTCCATCAGCACCGCCGCGGAAGAATCGAAACGGGGCCGGTCAGTGCGGACGAACCAGCCCCGGAAATGCTGCAGCAGCGTCACCCCTTCCGCCGGTAAGCCCACCAACGGCCGGGAATCGAACACCAGGCCCGCGGCAAGCTCCCGCTGCGCGCCGTCAGCGCCGCGCAGCCGCAGCACAGCCTCCCCGGGGCCGTCGACAATGTCCGTGACCGTCCAGTGGAGGGTACGGACCCGCTGCAGACTGCCCCGCACCAGGGCTTCGAAGTCCCGGGAGCGGATCATCTTGTACACCAGCGGGTGGATGCGGGACCGCCACGTGGTCCCGTCCGGCCCCTGCACGGCCAACGCGTGCCACCTATGGCAGACAGCCGCATCCCACTCCCCGGTCTCCTCCTCCCAGAAACACCAGGTGCGTTCGGGAGACCGGAGCGCCGCCTCCGGGGTCTCCACCAGGACCACGGACCGGTGCGGCAGCACCCGGTCCAACCGGTGGGCGAGCGAAAGCCCGGCCGCACCCGCCCCCACGATCGCCACGTCCACTCGTTCCACGACACCCCTCCCGACAGCACCACACCATGGAATAACGCAGGGTAGTTTTTCCATTACTTAAAGCGCTATTCCGGGGAGAGGGACTGCCGTTGTCCGTCGAGGCCAAGAAACAGCACTGGGTCACCGCAGAATTCGACCGCTCCGCTGCCGTCTACGACCGCCTCGTCGCCGCCAACCCCGGCTACCACGCCCACCTGCGCCGCTCTGCCGCCCGGCTGCGGCTTCCCCGCAAGGGGGCCGGACTGCGGATCCTCGACCTCGGCTGCGGGACCGGCGCGTCCACCGCCGCGCTCCTCCACGTCGCCCCGCACGCCGACATCCTCGCCGTTGACGCCTCTGTCGGCATGCTCGCCGTAGCCCGCCGCAAAACCTGGCCCGACAACGTGCAGTTCCACCACGCCCGAGCCGAAACCCTCGCCGGCATCGGACCGTTCGACGCGGTCTTCGCCGCCTACCTGCTGCGCAACTGCCCCGACCCCGACCGGACGCTCGCCGTCATCCACGACCTGCTCCGCCCCGGCGGGCGCCTCGCCCTCCACGAGTACTCCGTCGCCGACTCGCCCCTCGCCACCGCCGTGTGGACCGCGGTCTGCTGGTCCGTGATCATCCCGCTGGGCTGGGCCCTGTCCGGCCGCGCCGACCTGTACCGCTACCTGTGGCGCGGCGTCGTGGAATTCGACGGCGTACGCCAACTCACCGCACGCATGCGCACCGCAGGCCTGCGCGACATCCGCGTCCTCCCGCTGCCCGGCTGGCAGACCGGGATCACCCACACCTTCCTCGCCCGCCGCGCCTACGAAGAGGAGACCGCATGATCCCGCAGCCTCCCGGCCGCGACCCGCGCATCCAACGCCACCTCCCGCCGCGCCCCGTCGGATCCCCACCAGCACAACCCGCCCGCGTCGCCGTCATCGGCGGCGGCATCGCCGGCCTGGCCGCAGCCACAGCGCTCGCGGAACGCGGTATAGCCGTCACCGTGCTGGAACGCGACCCGCAGCTAGGCGGCCGCCTCTCCGGGTGGGACACGGTGCTCACCGACGGCTCCACCGTCACCATGAGCCGCGGCTTCCACGCGTTCTTCCGCCAGTACTACAACCTGCGCGCCCTGCTGCGCCGCGCCAACCCCGGACTCTCCGGGTTCGTCCCCCTGCCCGACTATCCGCTCGTCCACGCCAACGGAGCCCTCGACGGGTTCGCGGGCCTGCCCACCACGCCGCCATGGAACGCGTTCACCTTCGTCGCCCGCAGCCCCAGCTTCCACTGGCGCGACCTCGCCCGCGTCAACCTGGTCGCGGCCCTCGCCCTCCTCGACGTCCGCGTCCCCGACGTCTACCAGCAATTCGACCACGTCGACGCGCTGGACTTCCTCGACCGGCTGCGGTTCCCCGACACCGCCCGCCACCTGGCGCTCGAAGTGTTCTCCCGCAGCTTCTTCGCCGACCCGCGCGCCCTGTCCGCGGCCGAACTGCTCACCATGTTCCACATCTACTTCCTCGGCTCCGGCGAAGGACTGCTCTTCGACGTGCCGCGGGCCCCCTTCCCCCGCGCCCTGTGGCAGCCGCTCGCCGACTACCTGCGCTCCCACGGCGCCGCCATCCTCACCAGCACCCCGGTCACCCGGATCGAACCGGGGCACACCCGCCGCTACTCTGTGGCCACGCTGACCGGGACCGCTGAATACGACGCCGTGGTACTCGCCACCGACCTGCCCGGACTGCGCGCCCTCGTCGCCGCATCCCCCCGGCTCGGCAGCCCTGCCTGGCGCTCCCAAGTCGCCGAACGGCCCAGTGCCCCGCCCTTCCTCGTGTGCCGACTCTGGCTCGACCAGCCCGTCCGCGCCGACCGGCCCGCGTTCCTCGGCACCAGCGGCTACCCCACGCTCGACAACATCAGCGTGCTGGAACGCTACGAAGACCAAGCGGCCGCGTGGGCGGCCCGCACCGGCGGCTCCGTCGTCGAACTCCACGCCTACGCGCTCCCCGACGATGCTGTGCTCTCCGTGGAGCGCGACCGGCTCGTCGCCCAACTCCACCAGGTCTACCCGGAGACCGCGACGGCGCGCATCGTCGACGAACGCTCCGAACTCCGCGCCGACTGCCCGCTCTTTCCCCCCGGCGACTTCACCCGACGGCTCACCGTCACCACCCCCGATCCGTTCCTCGTCGTCGCCGGAGACCACGTCCGCGTCGACCTTCCCGTCGCGCTCATGGAACGCGCCGCAACCAGCGGCCTGCTCGCCGCCAACACCCTGCTGAGCCTGTGGGGCTTGCCCGGCCATGTGGTGTGGAGCGTCCCCAACCAGGGGCGGATCCCCCTCGCCCGGCACCTGCTGCCCCCGCTACCGCGGACACAGCCCTTGTCGGCCCTCGGGTGAACCGCTACCTCCACCCCACTGGTCACCCCGCATGCGGCAACAAGGTAACGTGGCCACGCAATGGCACGTCTGAGCACTACGGCGCCGTTCCGGCATCCTCGGGACACCGAAATCTTCCGGCTCGCCATTCCCACGTTCTTCGCGCTCGTCTCCGAGCCGCTGTTCCTCCTCACCGACTCCGCGGTGGTCGGCAGTCTCGGCACCGCGGCACTCGGCGGCCTGGGCGTGGCCAGCCAAATCCTGTTGACCTTCGCCAACCTGTACATCTTCCTCGCCTACGGCACCACGGCTGCGGTCTCCCGCCGGTTCGGCGCCGGGCAGATCGCCCTCGGACTACGCCACGGCATCGACGGAGTATGGCTGGCCGTCCTCATCGCCGCCACCGCCATCACCCTGGGCTGGCCGCTGTCCCCCCTCCTCATCGACGCTTTGGGCGCCTCCCCGACCGTCGCCCCGTATGCACTCACCTACCTGCGGATCAGCCTGCTCAGCCTGCCCGGCCTGCTGATCATCATGGCGGGCACCGGGGTGCTGCGCGGCCTGCAGAACGCCCGCATCCCCCTGTTCGTGACGGTCAGCGCAAACCTCGCCAACATCGTGCTGAGCATGCTGTTCGTGTGGGGCCTGGGCTGGGGGATCGCCGGATCCGCGTGGGCCACGGTCGTCGCGCAGAGCGGCGGTGCAGCCATCTACCTGGTGGTGCTGGTCCGCGCCGCGCAACGCCACGGTGTCTCGTTCGCGCCCACCCGGTCCGGGCTGCGTGACGCGGCAGCCTCCGGGTTCGCGCTGTTCATCCGCACCGTGTCGCTTCGCGCAGTCCTTGTCGTCACCACCGCGATCGCGGCCCGTCTCGGCGACCCGGAGATCGCCGCCCACCAAGTGGTGTTCCAACTCTGGTCGCTGCTGGTCTTCGCGCTGGACGCGATCGCCATCGCAGGCCAGTCGATTGTCGGCCGCTACCTGGGGGCCTCGGACGTGCCCGGCGCCCGCGAAGTCACCCGCCGAATGGTGGAGTGGGGGATCATGATCGGCGCCGTCTTCACCGTGCTCGTCCTCGCGGTACGCCCCTGGGCGTGGATCCCGTTCACCGACGACCCGCACGTGCGCGACCTCATCCTCGCCGCGCTGATCGTCGTCGCGCTGCTGCAGCCGCTGAGCGGGGTCGTGATGGTCCTCGACGGGATCCTGATGGGCGCTGGAGACCAGCGCTACCTGGCCTGGACGAGCCTGTGGACCATGCTGATCTTCCTGCCCTGCGCTGCCCTGGTCCCCCTCTTCGCCGTCCCCGGATCCGTCACCGGCCTTGTCCTGCTGTGGTCGGCCTTCGGAGTGTGGATCGCGGCACGCGGAGTGTTCCTGGGCGTCCGGGCTTCCGGGACCGCGTGGCTCGTCACCGGGGCCGGATCCCCGCGGTAACCGGCGATCAGGCACCGGCCCGGCGTGCGCCGTACCCCGGCCGCACAGCCTGCGCTGGATCTACTGCCGGGCGCGGCCCTGCCCGGGGCGGGTCCGCACAGCAGAAGGCCCCGATGCACCAGCACCGGGGCCTGGCAACGACTCGGAGCGCGGAACTCAGACGCCGACAACCTCGATCGGCAGGGAGACGTTCACCTCGGGGTGGAGCCGGATCTCCACCGTGTAGTCGCCCACCGACTTGATCGGGTTGCGGATCTGGATCCGACGCTTGTCGACCTCGGGGCCGCCCGCCGCCTTGACCGCCTCGGCCACGTCCGTGCTGGTCACCGAACCGAACAGGCGGCCGTTGTCGCCGGCGCGCTGGTTCAGGCGCACCTTGAGCGAACCGAGCTGCTCAGCAATCTGCTTGGCCTCGTCCAGGCTGCGGATCTCCCGAGCGGCGCGGGCGCGGCGGATCGAGTCGATCTGCTTCTGCGCGCCCCGCGTCCACTTGATGGCGAACCCGCGCGGCAGCAGGTAGTTGCGGCCGTAGCCGTCCTTCACCTCGACAACGTCACCCGGAGAACCGAGACCGTCGACTTCGTGAGTCAGGATGAGCTTCACGTTCGTACCTCCTCGTCCGGTCTCGGTCAGCGGGCGCTGCTCGTGTAGGGCAGCAGCGCCATTTCGCGGGCGTTCTTCACGGCCTTGGCGACGTCGCGCTGGTGCTGCGTGCAGTTGCCGGTGACGCGGCGGGCGCGGATCTTACCGCGGTCGGAAATGAACTTGCGCAGGAGAGTCGTGTCCTTGTAGTCGACGTAGGTCATCTTCTCCTGGCAGAACACGCAAACCTTCTTCTTGGGTTTGCGGACTGGTGGCTTCGCCATCGTGGTGCTCCTTGATCAAGAGCCCCGCTGGTGCGGGGATGGTCGCTGGGACAGGAATGTTTTAGAACGGCGGTTCGTCGGAGTAGCCTCCACCGCCACCGAACCCTCCGCCGCCGGTGGCCCACGGGTCGTCCACTGGAGGACCGGACGGGGCACCCTGGTTGCCGCCGTAACCGCCCCCCTGGCCGCCGTAGCCGCCGCCCGACGGGGGTCCGCCGTAGCCGCCGCCGTAACCTCCGCCTTGACGCTGTGTCTTCGTCACCTTGGCGGTGGCGTGCCGCAGTGCGGGACCCACTTCTTCAACCTCGACCTCGAAGACGGTACGCCGCTCGCCTTCTTTGGTCTCGTACGAACGCTGCTTGAGCCGTCCCTGCACGATGACACGCATACCGCGCTGGAGGCTTTCGGCCACGTTCTCCGCGTACTGCCGCCAGACTGAGCAGTTGAGGAAGAGGGACTCGCCATCTCGCCACTCTCCCGTCTGGCGGTCAAAGACGCGCGGTGTGGAGGCTACGCGGAAGTTCGCGACCGCGGCCCCGCTCGGGGTGAAGCGCAACTCAGGGTCATCGACCAGGTTGCCGACGATCGTGATCTGGGTTTCGCCTGCCATTGCTGGGCTCCGGATTCCTAGACGGGAGAGTTTGTGCGGCCGACGAGACTCAGTGAATCTCGGGGCGCAGAACCTTGGTACGCAGCACAGCCTCGGTCAGGTTGAGCTGGCGGTCGAGCTCGTGGACCGTGCTGGGCTTCGCGGTGAGGTCGATGACGGCGTAAATGCCCTCGGAGTTCTTGCCGATGTCGTAGGCGAGCCGACGCTTACCCCACACGTCGACCTTCTCCACGGAGCCGCCCTCGTTGCGCACGACCGAAAGGAACTGCTCCAGTGACGGGGCCACCGTGCGCTCGTCAAGGGTCGGGTCCAGAATGATCATCACTTCGTAACGACGCATAGGCGTACGTACCTCTCCTTTGGACTGTTGCGGCCATGGTCTTTCCATGGCAGGAGGGCAAGAGCCTGCGCGCGAACCGTGCTCGCGAGGGCTCCCCTAGCCGAACAGAGTTCAAGGCTATCAGTTGTCAAGGACAGCGGACCGGCTCGTCACAGAATCCACAACGACGAGTACACCCACGGCAAGCAGGGAAAGCATCCGGCCGAACACGGCTACCGCGTAGGTCTCGAACTCGATCCCCACCCCCATCATCGGGTTCTGGTGGGCCCACAGGTAGTGCCAGACCCCCACGATGTAGCCGACCTCGGCGAGCTGCCAGAGCACGAACAGCACCACCGCGAACGGCTGCAGACCGCGGCGGCGGGGCCAGGCGAGCACAGCCAACGGCAGCAGCCACAGCACGAACTGCGGCGACCACACCTTGTTGGTCAGCAGGAAAGCCGCCACCACCAGGAAGATCAACTGTTCTACCGGGGGACGGCGCGGCGCGAACCAGGTGAGCGCGGCAATCCCCACGCAGCAGACCAGCAGTGCCGTGGTGCCCACCAGGTTGACCATCTCCCGGTCACCGGAAGGGAAGAGCTCCAGCATGCCGAGCACGTAGTAGACCGACCCCCAGTCGGCCCCCCGCTCTTGGCTGAACGTGAAAAAAGTGCTCCACCCTTCAGGACTGGCCAGGTAGACGGGCAGGTTGACCGCCGCCCACGCCAGCAGCGCGCCCCCCAGCGGGACGGCGAACCGGGCAACCGCCTCCCGGCCTGCCCGCTCCCGAACCAGGTCGCGAACCATCAGCACGAAGAGCGGGCCGAAGAACAAGAACGGGTAGAACTTCGCGGCCACGGCGAGACCGATTAGCGCCCCGGCCGCCCACAGCCGGTCCTTCGCATAGCAGACGAGTCCGCCGGCGGCGAGCGCCACAGCGAGCAGGTCCCAGTTGATCGCGAAAGTCAGCACCGCGGCCGGGACCAGGGCGACGAACGCTCCAGCGCGCAGCGCAGCCCGCGAGTGGAAGACGCGCCGGGTCGCCGTAACCCCGCCGCGCCCCACCAGCCATCCGACACAGACCACCGTGGCCACCAGGCACACGCCCATCACGAGGGCGGTGGCGTCGAAGTAGCCGTATCCGCGGGTCAAAGAGTCGGGCAGCCAGGACACGGCCCGGGACAGCACGTACATCAGGCCGCCGGTGAGCACCGGGTACTCCACCGGGATGTCCAGGTAGGGGATGGCCCCGGTGTCGAGCTCGTCCCGGTAGTAGAGCGGGAAGACGTCGGTGTAGCACAGCGCCGGGTACTGGGTGCCGTCCAGCCACGCCCCACCGAACCGGCAGCGGGCCTTGCCGAGGTAGCCGAGCAGCGCCCCGCCGACCCCGAGAACGACAAGCCAGACCCAGTCGGCGGGACGGGGCGCGGACACGGCAGGGGCGCCGACAGTCCCGCTGTCGGCGCCCTGCAGTCCAGTCTCCTCAGACCGGTGCGGTGACGAGGTCACTCCCGGCCCCGGTAAGCGATCTGGTTACTGTTCCACCCCGGACCGCCGATACCGCCGGGGCCAGGCCCGGTGCCCGGCTGGCCCGGCTCGTCAGGCGGAGAAGTCGGCTCCCCGTCGCCGGGCGGCTCGTCATCCTGGCGGCACTCCGGCAGCCACCACTGGATGTCGCAGTTCGGCTCGTCGCCCCGACCCGGCGGAGTGAACGAGGGAAGCGGCATGCTCGGCTCGGTGGTCGGCTCCTCGGTCTCCTCCGGCTCCTGCGAAGGCGAAGGATCCGGGCTCGGAGTCGGTGCGTGGTTGCGCACCTCGCCGCCGAACACCGGCTGGGGGAACTCTTCGGGAGGCACGTCCTCCAGCACCTTGGTCATGAACGCCTTCCACAACCGGGCTGGCATTTGACCACCGTAGATGCTGGCCTCACCAGGCAGCACGAGCGGTTCGCCGTCGGTGCGATGCAGTCCCACCGCAGTGGAGTACTGCGGCACAAAGCCCACAAACCACGCGGACACGGCGTTGTTGGAGGTACCGGTCTTGCCGGCCATGGGACGGCCGTCGTCCAGCTTGGCGTTGTGGTTGTCGGTGATGACCTGTTGCATCGCGTAAGTAGCGTCGGCCGCCGTCTCTGCGCTGAACGCCCGGGTGCCACCGGACTCCAGAATGTCGGCGTCCTTCGGCTGCAGCTCCTCGCCGGTCTCGGTGTCCACCACCTTAGCGATCAAGTGCTGCGGCATGTGGTAACCGCCGTTGGCGAAAGTCGCGAACCCGGCCGCCTGGTCGACCGCGGCGACCGACATGGTGCCCAGCGCGATGTTGGGACCGATCTCGGCCGTTTCCAACTGCTTCTCCGGGATTCCCGCGGCCAGCGCGGTCTCGATCACCGCCTGCGGGCCGACCTCGATCGCCAACTGCACGTAGCTGGTGTTGATCGAGTCCCGGGTGGACTGGATCAAGTCGACCGGACCGTAGCTGCGGTTGCCGTCGTTCCTGACCGGCTGGGCCAGGCCCGGGAACTCCTTCGGGCTGTCGCCGTCGTAGATGCTCCGCAGGCTGATGCCCTGCTCCAACGCAGTGGCCAGCACGTACGGCTTGAACGCGGAGCCGGCTTGCTGCCGCTGCACCAGAGACTGGTTGGCGTACTGGGTGGGGTCCGGACCGCCGTAGAACGCCTTGATCTCACCGGTGGAGGTATCGACCATGGCGATACCGAACTGGGTCTCCTCCGGGATCTCCTGGCCGGTGTTGTTCAGCGTCCGTTCTTTCTGCTCCTCGACGACTTCCTCGGCGTACTGCATCCACTTCTCGTTGAGCGAAGTGGTCACCTGGTAGCCGCCGCGCGCAATCTGCTCCGGGGTCAGCCCGTAGCGGGACTCCAGCTCGCTGCGGACCGCCTCCTGGATGTAGCCGCGGTAGCCCGCGTACGAGTCGTCGGCTTCGAGCGGCAGCGGGTCGGGGAACTCCAGTTTGTCGGCCTCTTCGCGGCTAAGACCGCGCTCGGGGTTCTCCTCGTGCATCTCGACGAGGCCGTTCACCGTGTACTGCCACCGCTCCTTGAGGATCTCGTACATCTCGGAGTCGGGGACCGCAGTGCCGAAGTTGCCCGGCTGCTGGATCACCGTGCCGATGAACGCACCCTCAGCGGCGTCGAGTTCACTGACGTCCTTGCCGAAGTACCCCTGGGCGGCTGCCTGCACCCCGATGCCGCGCCCGAAGTAAATGGTGTTGAGGTACTGCTCGAGGATCTCGTCCTTCGTCAGGCTCTGCTCGACCTTGAACGCGATGAGGATCTCGTTGAACTTACGGACGTACCGGTCGATCGTGGACGACTCGTTGGTGGTCAGCGAGTCGTAGTAGTTCCGGGCCATCTGCTGGGTGATGGTCGAACCACCACCTTGCGTACCGCCGAAGACGAGACCGCGGAGCAGACCCATCAGGTTGATCGCGTTGTCCTCGTAGAAGGTGCGGTGCTCGGCCGCGAGGACACCGTCGATCACGGTCTGCGGCACCTGCTCGATACCGACCGGCACCCGGTCGACTTCCCCGAACCTGGTGGCCTCGGTCTTGCCGTCCTCGAAGTAGACGACGTTCGCTGCGAGCTTGACGTCGGCTTTGGCCTCAAGGTCTTCATGGGAGGGGGCCATGGCGTAGGCGATGCCGATCCCCGCGACCCCGAGGACGAACAGCACCGCCATGGTGATGAGCGTGGGCTTCCACGCTTTGGCGAAGAAGCGCCGGACGGGCCCTCTCTCGTCGTACTCGTCCTCGTCCTCCCAGGACCGGCGGCGCCGTCCGCCGCCACTCCCCGAGTGGGCCGCGCTTGCCCGACGACGTCCGCTGTATCCTTCATCCTCGGCACGTCGGCGACGCGCTGGACGCCCGTCCTCGGGATGGCCGGAATCTCGGCTCCTCCGGCGACCCGGTGCCCCGCCACTGCCGAGCACGGCCGTCTCATCAGCGGCCCGCCGCCGCGGACGGTACTCGTCCTCGCCTCGCGGCGCCCGAGTGCGGCGCGGGGACTCGTCGAAGTAGTCGTCCCGTGGGTCACGGGAACGACGTGGACGATCACCGAAGTCCTCTCTGCTCCGAGAGCGGCGCGGCCGATCTTCATAGTCGCCCAGCGACCCGCGGGCACGGCGCCCGGGCTCGTCAGCCCAGAAACCGTCGTCCTCCCGCGGCCTACGGCGACCCGCCGCGGCGCGCTCGTCCGCGGCGTAGCCGTCGCGGCTACGCCTACCGCCGTCGCCGCGCGGTTCACCCATCGGGCCATCGGCCCGGCGGCGACCGCCAGCACTCCGTCGTCTTTCGGTACTCACGCGTCCTCGTTCGTCTATTGAAGGCCGACCGGCCTGTCGACTTCTGGGAGAGGCAGTGCAGCCCCCGGACCATGCGGGAAAGCCTCGTTCCGTTTCTCCCGCTCTCGGTGTCGCCTGGGGGATCGGCGCGTGACCGAAGGCGCTCGTGAGGCGGAATTGAACCGGTTGCTGCCTGACCTCCTCGTCACTGGCTGATCGGGGGAAGACCTCGGAACGTCCCGAACCCCGAACCTCTCTGTATCGGCTGCACGTGGATGACACCACGGGTGGGGCCCGTGACGACCACGTGGTCTTTCCCTGCTACGGCCGTTCACGCGTTGCCAGTGAACGGTGGACCAGCCGCACCACCGACGCATAGCGAACACCGATACCACGGCAAACGGCATGCGATGGTCCTATCGGGGCGAAAGTTACGTTAGGACGGTAACGCCCTATAGCACAACCCACGGCTGAGAGTACCTGGCCACACCGGGGACGCGCACTGTTTTCCACAATCGGAGAACGAAACGGCTGTGAGTGCGGCGAATCGCCGAAAAACCCGACAGCATCGGGTTTTCCGCCTCACCTATCGACGCCTCGCCCCACCACTCCTCAATCCGGTACTCGGGGGGTTCACCTATCGGCTCGATATATCAACCAGATACACTCAGGAACGCCTCAAAGGGTGCCGACAGGTGTGCCTCTCCCCGGCTCGGGGTAGAGGCGTTCACCATGTCCAAGACACAGCCGGGGTGGAGGTGAGGGATGAGCGCACGCCGGGCCAGGGTGCTGGAGCTAGCCGTCCTCGGCCTGTTATACGAGTCCCCGTTGCACGGGTACGGACTGCGCAAGCGCCTCAACTCCGAACTGGGGTTCTTCCGGGCCTTCTCCTACGGGTCGCTGTACCCCTGCCTGAAGAGGATGCTGCGTCGGGGGCATATCTCCCAGCACCCCGAGGAGACCGGATTCGGGCGGACCCGGATCGTGTACCGCCTCACCGAGGCTGGACACCAGCACCTGCACGGGATGCTCGACGAGGTCACCCCAGCGGCCTGCGACGACGAGTCCTTCGGCGTGTACTTCGCCCTCTTCGGGCACGCCAGATCGGACCTTCGGCTGCGCATTCTGCACGGTCGCCGCGATCGGCTTCTCACCCGGCTGAAGGAGTTGCGCTCCCGCCTGGCCCACACCGCTGACGACTATCTGCGGGAACTGCGCCGCCACGGAGCCGAGTCCGTGGAGCGGGAGATCCATTGGCTTGACGGGCTTATCGCGCGGGAACAGCGCCTCGCTGCACTCTCCCCGTCTCAGCCGGGACCATTGGGATGACTCCTTCCGAACCACCCCAGCCCTGCGGCAACGCCGCGACAAGCATGTCCCACGCACTCAAAGATTTCGGAATCGACAGAAGGAGACCACTGCCATGGGTTCGGTACGCGTAGCCGTCGTGGGCGTGGGCAACTGTGCCGCCTCACTCGTCCAAGGCGTCCATTACTATCGCGACGCCGATCCGGCATCCCGCGTGCCCGGCCTCATGCACGTGGAGTTCGGTCCGTACCACATCCGGGACATCGAGTTCGTCGCCGCGTTCGACGTCGACGCCAAGAAAGTCGGCCAGGACCTCGCGGACGCGATCACCGCTAGCGAGAACAACACGATCAAGATCTGCGACGTCCCGCCGACCGGGGTGACGGTGCAGCGCGGCCCGACCCTCGACGGACTGGGCAAGTACTACCGGGAGACCATCGAGGAGTCCACCGAAGACGCCGTCGACGTGGTCGCCACGCTCAAGGCCGCTCAAGCCGACGTGCTGGTCTCCTATCTTCCGGTCGGTTCTGAAGAAGCCAACCGCTTCTACGCCCAGTGCGCGATCGACGCGGGTGTGGCGTTCGTCAACGCCCTTCCGGTCTTCATCGCTTCGGACCCGGTGTGGGCCCAGAAGTTCACCGACGCGGGTGTGCCCATCGTGGGAGACGACATCAAGTCGCAGGTGGGCGCGACCATCACTCACCGAGTGCTGTCGAAGCTGTTCGAGGACCGCGGTGTCATCATCGACCGCACCTACCAGCTCAACTTCGGCGGCAACATGGACTTCCTCAACATGCTGGAGAGGGAGCGGCTGGAGTCCAAGAAGATCTCCAAGACCCAGTCGGTCACCTCGCAGATTCCGCACGAACTCAACGCCCGCTCGGTGCACATCGGCCCCTCCGACCACGTGCCGTGGCTGGACGACCGCAAGTGGGCGTACGTGCGCCTGGAAGGCCGCGCCTTCGGCGACGTCCCGCTGAACCTGGAATACAAGCTGGAAGTGTGGGACTCTCCGAACTCCGCGGGCATCATCATCGACGCCGTGCGCGCCGCCAAGATCGCTAAGGACCGCGGAATCGGCGGCCCGCTCCTGGCAGCGTCCTCGTACTTCATGAAGTCCCCGCCGGTGCAGTACTCGGACGCCGAAGCGCACGAAGCAGTGGAGAAGTTCATCGCCGGAGAGATCGAACGCTAACTCCGACGGCCTACCGCACACGCCGGGGCGGACGCCTGCCCCGGCGTTCTTTCGTGTATGGGCTTGTCGTAGGCGCACCGGTCCCGCCCTGAGGGAACCAAAAACATTCCGGGACCATCTCATTCGACATAAGAGAAGGAAGAAGCAGAACAGCAGCCGACCGTCACCCTCCGCTGCTATCCAGGTTCCGGAAGACACGTCCGCGACCGTGCTGCCTTCCCGTTGTGCCGTCAGCACTCCGGGCACCAGGCGCCACCCACCGAGTTGACTGGAAGGGACGGCACGTCCGTGAACTACCCCCACCACCCCCAGGGCCAGGGGACGCACTGGCAGAACAGCGCCTACCCGCCGCAGTACCCTGCTCCTTCTCCACCGCCACGCCGGAACACTGCGGGCATCATCATGCTCGCCGTCAGCGGCGTCGCCATTGTCGCGCTGATCGTGGCGATCGTGGCGGTCATCGCGTTGAACAACAACACAGCGGACCCTCCGGCCGCCCACGCTTCACCGGACAGCACGGCCGCGAGGACCGCAGACGACCGTCCCACCGCCACCTCGGACACCCGCACCGGGGACTCCGACCAGGTTGCTGACGACACCGGCAGCGGGTCGTCCCCCGTATTCCCCGACGCTATGGACGGGGACTGGCAGGGCACCATGAGCCAGTACGACATGTCCGGCAACCTGGAGTCCCGGTGGGATCTGGAGCTCCACATCGAAGGCGGGGAGAGCACCGCAGAAGCCGAGCTGTCCATGTCGAACGGCCGGACCTGCACCTGGGGCCTCCTCGTGACCGGCAGCGGCGACGACAGCGTTGACCTGCAGTACACCACGACCAACGACGGCAACGGCACCTGCACGCCCTCCGGCCACGTGCACATCGTGGTGAAAGACGGCCAGTTGCTTGTCGGCGTGGCCACCGAGCAGCCCGACGGGTCGATCAGCACCGCCGACGGCGTACTGAACCCGTCCTGATCCGGCCTACCCTGTTCGGATGTCCTTCCACGGCGATCTCCGCGAAGTGCTGCGCGGTCCCCGATTCCGCCGGCTCTTCGCTACTCGGCTGGCGTCGCAGTTCTCCGACGGCGTCTACCAGGCCGGCCTGGCCGGATACGTCTTCTTCTCCCCGGAGCAGCACACGACCGCGGGAGAGGTCGCCGCGGCTTTCGCTGTGCTGCTCCTCCCGTTCTCCATCGTGGGACCGTGGGCGGGGGTGTTCATCGACCGCTGGGCGCGCCGCCAAGTCCTCTTGTACTCCGCACTGGTCAAAGCGGGACTGGCAGCGGCGACCGCTGTCCTCGTCGCGTTGGGGTGGGACGGAGCGCCGTTCCTGCTCGCGGCGCTGCTGCTCCTCAGCATCAACCGGTTCTTCCTCGCCGCCCTGTCCGCTGCCCTGCCCCACGTGGTGCCGCACGACCGGCTGGTCATGGCGAACGCGGTCACGCCGACGTGCGGCACAGCGGCCGCGTTCCTCGGCGCAGGGGCGGGGGCTGGCCTGCGCCTGGTCGGTGGGGACGGCCTGCTGGGCACTGCGCTGATCCTCGCGGGGGCAGGCTGCGGTTTCGCCGTGGCCGGGCTGGTGTCCCTCACCCTGGGCCGTACCGAGCTGGGCCCCGACTTGGCAGCCGCCTCTCCTCGCGTACGGGAGGCGCTGCGCACAGTCGTAGCCGGACTGGTGGACGGGGCGCGGCACATCGGGGAGCGCCGCTGGGCCCGCGACGGGCTGGCCACGATCGCTGGCCACCGGTTCCTGTACGGCATTGCCACGATCATGACGCTGCTGCTGTACAACAACACGTTCACGGCGGGCGGCACGGCCGGGGTCGCCTCGTTCAGCGTGACGATGGCGGCTTCCGCTGTCGGCTTCCTGGTCGGCGCGGTCATCACCCCGTGGGCGCGGGAACGGATGCGCGCAGGAACGTGGATCGCCGTGCTGCTGGTCGGCGGGGCCGCGGCTCTGCTCGTGTTCGGGCTGCCTTTCCACGCGTCCGTGTTCCCCGTGGCGGGCTTCGCCCTGGGGGTGGTCTCCCAAGGGGTCAAGGTCACCGTGGACACCCTCGTACAGCGGTATGTCGACGACGCCTACCGGGGCCGGGTGTTCTCCGTCTACGACATGCTCTTCAACGCGGCGTTCGTCGCTGCTGCGGCGGTTGCCGCGCTCACCGTGCCGCCGTCAGGGGTGTCGGTCCCGGTCGTGACAGCCATGGCCGTCAGCTACGCGGCCATGGCCCTGTACTGGGGTGCCGTGACCCGGCGGAGCGCCGTGGCGCAAGAGTCCCCGGCCACTGCCGGCTGACCCACCCGACTCGGAGCATCGCGGGCAGGGGATGCCCGCCGCAGGTCACTCCTCCGGCTTGCCCGGGGTGATTCCCTGCTCTTCAGCCCAGCGGAGGAGCGCCTTCGTCGCCTCCTCCTTGCCGAGCGGGCCGTGCTCCAGCCGCAGCTCCAGGAGGTACCGCCATGCTTGCCCGACCAGCGGGCCCGGCCGGATTCCCAGCACTTCCTGGATCTCGTGGCCGTCCAAGTCCGGACGGATCTTCGACAGCTCCTCTTCCTTCGCCAGCCGTTCGATCCGCCGTTCAATGTCGTCGTAGGCGCGGGCCAGCGCCGCAGCCTTGCGGCGGTTGCGCGTCGTGCAGTCGGCCCGGGTCAGGATGTGCAGCCGGGACAGCAGGTGGCCGGCGTCCCGCGCATAGCGGCGCACCGCGGAATCGGTCCACTCCCCCTTGCCGTAGCCGTAGAACCGCAGGTGCAGGGAGACCAGCTTGCTGACGTCGTTGACCACGTCCTTGGGGAATCGCAGCGCCGTCAGCCGGTTCTTGCTCATCGACGCGCCCACCACCTCGTGGTGGTGGAACGTGACCTTGCCGCCCGGCTGGAAAGCCCGGGTCTTGGGTTTGCCGATGTCGTGCAGGAGTGCGGCCAGCCGCAGCACCAGGTCGGGCTCCATGCCGCGGGCCCGTTCCAAGTCCACGGCCTGGTCGAGCACGGTCAGCGAGTGCTCGTAGACGTCCTTGTGCCGGTGGTGCTCGTCCACCGTGAGCTTGAGTTTCGGGATCTCGGGGAGCACATAGTTGGCCACCCCCAGGTCCGTCATCAGGGACACGCCGAGCCGCGGGTTGGGGCTCAGGATCAGTTTGGTGAGCTCGTCGCGGATCCGCTCAGCGGAGACGATGCGCAGCCGTTCCGCCATCGCGGTCATCGCGGCAGCGACCTTCTCGTCGACTGAGAACCCCAACTGGGCGGCGAACCGGATTCCCCGCATGATCCGCAGGGGGTCGTCGTTGAAGGAGTCTTCGGGTTTGCCGGGAGTGCGCAGCGTGCGGTCCGCCAGGTCCCGGAGGCCTCCGAACGGGTCCACGAACTCCCCGCCGGGCACGCGCACCGCCATGGCGTTGACCGTGAAGTCCCGCCGGACCAGGTCCTCGTAGAGCGACGTGCCGTAGCTGACTTCCGGCTTACGCGACTTGACCTGGTACGACTCGCTCCGGTAGGTGGTGATCTCCACCTGCCGCCCGTTCTTGCGCAGTCCTACCGTGCCGAACTCGATACCGATGGTCCACACCGCGTCGGCCCAGCCGTCCACGAGTTCCAGGACGCGTTCGGGCACCGCGTCGGTGGTCAAGTCGATGTCGTGAACCGGACGTCCCAGGAGCGCATCGCGTACGGGACCGCCGACGATCGCCAACTCGTGCCCCGCCGCGGCGAACCGCTCACCCAGTTCGGTCACTACCGGGTCGACCGTGCGCAGCAGTCGGTCGACTGACGAGCGCTGTTCGTCCGTCAGCGTGGCCTCAACGGTCGGGGAGTTCGAGATCCGATCGGGAAACTCACTGTTCGACACAGGCACAGAGACTATGTGGCCAGACTCCACCATGGCGAATCGACTCTGCTTCCGGACCGGGCACCAGTGGCGTATCCCACGGCCCTGTCGCCCGTCCCCTTGCTTCTCAGGATGCCGTATGCCTCGTGGCCTGACGCTTGCGCCCACTGTTCCCATTTGGGGACAACAGGTATCGTCGTTTTCGGACGTGACGCGCGGCGTGCCGCGTCCGCCCTGATCCACAAGGCCCGCAACGGTCGGCAGCGGCGCCTTTGACGGGTACTGTCCCGGAGTCATCGCGCTCCCGTGGGGACTCTTCTATTCTGTGGAGCCACCCGTACGGCGACTTCAGCCGACCGTCCAACGATTCGGAAGACCCAGAGGCGTGCGTCGAATTGCTCATCTGGGCGTGGTCGTGGCCACCGCCTTCGCGGTGCTTCCGGCACTGACCCCGCTCCAGCCCAGTCCGCCAGCCCAGGCCGTAACCGAGTCGATGCCGGGGACAGCGACGATCCTCCCTGTCGACGACGTGCGAGAGCTGCCTTCCCTGGCTCTCTCCGACATCACCTCGGTGGTAGCCAAGAAGAAAGACACCGTCACCGTCAAAGGACTGGTGACCAACACCACCGACGCCACCCTCGACGGGATCACCGTCCGCCTGCGCTACAACCCCTACCCGCTGACCGGGCGGGACGCCCTGGACCGGCACGCCGACGGCGCAGGCCCCGAACCGTACGCGTCCGGCCCCTCCACTACCATCGACACGCCCCTGCCGCCCGGCTCCGCGATCTCCTTCACCCTGCGCACCACCGTCAAAGACCTGGACTTCCAAGGCGGATTCGGGGTGTACCCGCTCACCATCAGCGCCGCCACCGAATCCGGGGACGACCTCGGCACCCTCCGCACGTTCGTCGTCTACACCGGTGCGGAGAAAATGACGAAGCTCCAGGTCGCTTGGGTGTGGCCGCTGATGGACCGCCCGCAGCGCGCCGACGACGACACCTATCTCACCGCAGACCTCGCCGCTGAGATCACCAAAGACGGTCGGCTGGGCCGCCTGCTCACCATCGGCGCCCAAGACGGAGAAATCGACTCCACCTACACCGGGCCCACTCCCCAGCCCGAGGAGGAGGACGCGGTCACGGACCTTGCCGACGCCACCGCCTCCCCGCTGGGAGACCCGTCCGCGTCCCCCGCCACGGCCGTGGAAACCGAAACCCAGCCCGGCCCCACCCCGGAGGACACTCCTTCACCCGCCGACCCCGTCCCCATCACCTGGGCGGTGGATCCGGCCCTCCTCGACGACATCCACCGGCTCGGGGAGGGCAGCTACTGGTCCCTGACGAACGCCACCGAGTCGGGCCCTGTCCTCGAAGAGCACGAGGCCAGCGTGGACGCCCAAGTGTGGCTCGCGCACGCCCGCCTGTGGCTGGCGGAAGACCCGCTGCTCGCCGTCCCCTATGCCAACCCCGACCTGCCCGCCCTGCTCGACGCCGACCTGAGCGGGGACGCGGAGACCGCGGTCGAATTGGGGCGCTCCACGGTAGCGGAGCTCTTGGGCCGCGAAGCCGACACTGAACTCGCCTGGCCCGCCAACGGGGTGATGGACGAAGCCACCCGCGACTTCCTGAACTCGCACGGGGCCACCACGTTCCTCCTCGACGAGTCGGCAATGCCCGCGAAGAACTGGCTCGGCCACACGCCGGGAGGCGTAGCCCCGCTGCCGCTCGCCGGCGGGGAGGAAGGCACTGCGCTCGTCGTCGACCGCGGGCTCACCCGGATCCTCGGCGCCAACACCCACACGCCCGGGGCCAGCACGCTGGCCACGCAGCGGTTCGTCGCGGAAACAGCGATGATTGCGGCTGAGGCGCCAGACAAGCGGCGCACCCTCATCCTGGCGCCGCCGCAGGACTGGGACCCCGACCCCGCGTACGCCACCGGCCTGCTCGACGCCACCGAGCAGGCGCCGTGGCTGTCCGCGGTGCCTCTCACCAGCGTCGACGCCGACGCTGCCGATGCCGAAGACCGGCAGGGGCTCACCTACCCGAAGAAAGCCGCGGAAGCGGAACTCTCCGCGGACCATGTGGAGCGGATCCGGAAGATCCGCCGCCAAGTGCGGCTGTTCAACAGCGTGCTCACCGAGGACGCGGACCCGTTCCGTCCCGCGGTGCTGCGGTTGGAGTCGGCGTGGTGGCGTGAGGACACGGAAGTCGCCGAGGCCATCCTGGACCGAGTGGACCAGGCGGTTCAGGAGCACAAAGCCAAAATCCACGTGATCCCCGGCGACCCCATCACGCTGGCCAGCAAGAACGGCACGCTCGGAGTGATGGTCGCCAACGATCTCAGCGACCATTCGGTGACCGTCCACTTGTCGATCTTCTCGGAGAACTCCGAACGCCTGTCGATCGGCGACTACACCAAGTCGATGGAGATCGGCCCCGGCGGCAAGACCACCGTGTACGTGCCGCTCTCCGCCACGGTCAACGGCCGCACCGTGCTGCACTTGAGCCTGCACAATGCTGATGGGGAACCGATCACCGACGAGCCGACCACTATCCCGGTCAACGCCACCGGGCTCGGCAGCGGCGCACTCCTCATCAGCGGGATCGCCGCCCTGGTCCTGGTGGTTGCGTTGGCCCCGCGCGCGGTCCGTAAATGGCGGCGGGACCAGGCGCGGAAAACCCAGGCGGCCATTGACGCTACTGCTGCCGCGCAGGAGGACTCTCTGGCTGCGGTCACCGGGGAGCGTGCCGACGACACGGACAGCCACTCCCCGCCCGGCCCGGTCAAACCAGACCAGGATGGGGAGAGCGCTGAAGAGGCCCGTTCCTGACCAGAGGCCGCGGTCTTCTACCCTGAACTTCTGTTTCGACGAGACCTTCCCACACGACATCTCGGCGCCGACGGGCGTGCCGTCGGCGCTATCGAAAGGAGCCACGCCGGTGGCGACCGACATCAGCAGCGCCAGCGACGACCACACGGGCGGCCCTGCCAAGGACGCGGGGTCCCCTTCCCCCCACGCCGATTCGGCTGCCCCGCAGGCGGAGCAGGACTCCACCGCCACGCCGGGCGGCATGATGCGCTCCAGCATGGTCATGGCGGTCGGGACGATGGTGTCTCGGGTCACCGGGTTCTTCCGTACCGTCGTGCTCGCTGCAGCGCTGGGCACACAGCTGCTCGGTGACGCCTACAACGTCGCCAACACGATCCCGTTCATCATCAACGACCTGCTCATCGGCGGTCTGATGGCGAGCGTGATCGTGCCGTTCCTGGTGCGGCGGCGCAAACGGGACGCCGACGGCGGCAAGGCCACGGAGGACCGCCTGTTCACCAGTGCTGTCCTGGTGCTGCTGGTGGTGACAGTGGCGGCGATCCTGCTCGCGCGGCCGCTGATCCAGCTTTACGCGAGCGACTTCCTGCCTGCGCAGGCCGAGGTGTCGGTCTACCTGGCGCGTTTCCTGCTCGCCCAGGTGTTCTTCGTCGGGATGAGCGGTCTCATCAGCGCCATGCTCAACACCCGGGGCAAGTTCGGCGCTCCGGTATGGGCCCCTGTGCTCAACAACCTGGTGATCATCGCCGTCGGGGTGCTGTTCCTCATGGTGGGCACCGGAAGCACAGTGGAGACGGTGACCACCGCCGACAAGATCCTGTTGGGCGCGGGCACGAGCTGCGGCATGGTGCTGCAGACGGTGGTGCTGCTGGGCTCGCTGTGGCGGTCGGGATACCGGTGGCGGCCCCGGCTGGACCTGCGCGGCTCCGGGCTGGGGGAGGCCCTGCGCACGGCCGGGTGGATGTTCCTGTACACGCTCACCACCCAGTTGGGTTTCGTGATCACCTCCCAGATCGCCACCGGGGCCAACGTGGCCGCGAATGCGCACGGGTCAGCGGACGCGGGCGCCGGTCTCACCGCCTACAGCTACGCCTACCAGCTTTTCCAACTGCCGTACGCGATCATCGCGGTCTCGTTGATCACGGTGCTGCTGCCGCAGATGAGCGCGTTCGCTGCCGACCAGCGTTGGGACGAGGTGCGTGCCGGGTTCTCCCGTACGCTGCGAGTTTCCGCGCTGATCCTGGTGCCGCTGTCGCTGGCGATCTCGCTGTACGCCACGGAGATCACGGTGCTGCTGTTCGCCCACGGCAACACCGGCGACAGCGACGCTGCCAACATCGGTTACATCCTCATGGTGATGTCGCTCGGCCTGCTGCCGTTCAGCGTCTTCCAGTTGATGCTGCGTGTGTTCTACGCGCTGGGCGACACCCGCACCCCCGCGTTCCTGGGGATCGCCAACATCGCCGTGCACGGCGTGCTGGCGCTGACCGCGTCCTGGCTGCTGCCGCCGCACTTCGTGGTGGTTGGCGTGGCCGGCGGGTTCATGTCCTCGTTCCTGGTGGGAGTGTTCCTCGGCGGGCTCATCCTCCGCCGCCGGCTGGGCGGTTTGGACGGGCGCCGTATCGCCAGCACGCTGGTCCGGCTCTACCTGGCGACCGCACCCAGCGTGGTTGTGGGCTGGGGCGTGCTGGTTCTGTTCCAGTCGTGGTTCGTCTCAGGGCTGGCCGTCAACATCGGTGCGCCCGTGGTGGGCTGCCTGGCAGGGCTCCCCGTGTTCCTGGTAGCGGCCAAGCTGCTGCGGATCGATGAGCTGAGCGCGGTGATGGAGCTCGTCAAGTCCCGGTTGCGCCGGTAACGGCCGCGGTGGACGGGGATTTTTCGCGGACAGTTCCTCCGCCGGCTGCACCGGGGCGGGCGACGCGCCACACTGCGGATCTTGGTGGTTGCGCGCGAGGGCGGTTCCCGGCGTAGTGTTCGGTGTGGTGGTGTTCGCGGGATCCGGACCGATGGGCTATTCCCTCCCAGCAGGTCTGGCTCTACCGTGGTCGCAGACCGGCTGGTTCGGTCCGCCCCTCTTGTCCACCACCACTCCACACTAGAGTGATGCAAGTCACCCAAGCTGGGGAAACGGTGTGTGCTCGTCGTTGCGAGCGCTGATCGCCGAAACCCCGCGCCCCTCCCCACCCCACGGAGGTCCCAGTTTGCACACGATATTTCCCAATGTTCCCCGACCGTGTCCTCCAACAGGCACGGTCAAGCGTCTTAGCATGGGACGGCGTGACTCTGCCCTAAAGTTCGGTTTCTTCTCAGCTGCCCGGAGGGAGGTCGGGGACAGGCGCTATGGCCCGGCAGCAGGGAGGTCAGCCTCACGTCACCCCTCCCGTCCGTCACTCCCGGTATGAGCACCTTCATGATTGAGCCCGGCGCGAGGCTCGCCAATCGTTATCGACTGGACGAATTGGTGAGCGAGACTAGCGGAGCCTCACTGTGGAAGGCGACCGACGAAACACTCGCGCGCCCCGTCGGGGCTTGGACGTTCGCTGACGGCTTCAGCCGTACCAGTGAGGTGGTCCGTGCTGCCCGCGCGGCCAGCCGTGTCTCCGACGCCCGCGTCACCCAGGTGTTCGACGCCGACGAGTCCGGCCCCACCCCGTATGTCGTCCAAGAGTGGATCTCCGGAACCACCCTGTCGGACCTGTTGCGCAACGGGCCCCTGGAACCTGAACGCGCCGCGGGCCTCATCGCCGAGGCAGCCGAAGCCCTCGCCGCGGCCGCCCAAGTCGGCATCCACCACCTGCGGTTAACCCCGGACAAACTGGTGTGGAGCGTCGGCGGCGCCGTCAAGGTGATCGGTCTCGGCCTCGACGCTGCCCTGCACAACATCACCGTCGACGACCCGCAGGGCACCGACGCCCAAGGACTGGGCCGACTGCTGTACGCCGCGCTCACCGGCTACTGGCCTGGGCCAGAAGCCACCGCGCTGCGTCCCGCCCCGATCGTCTCCGGACGGCCGTGCGAACCCGCCCAAGTGGTTGCGGGCATTCCCGACGTCCTCAACACCATCGTCTGTCGCGCGGCCTTCCCCGAGAGCGGATACCCGCCGCTGCGCACCCCGCAAGAGCTCGTCGACGCCCTGGCCGACGTGCCCCGAGTGGTTCCTATCCCCATGGCCCAAGTGGCCTCTCCGCCGCCACCGCCCAGGGGCACCTCCCGCATTTCCGGCCAGCTCGACGTGGCCGCGGCCGCGTCGTCCACACCTCGGACTTCCCGTTCCTCCCGCCACCGCACCCCCCAGGCCACTGAGGGCTCCCTCACCAACCGGATCCTCATCGGTGCTGTGGCACTCCTGGTCTTCGTCGCCGTGGTGATGGGCGCCTGGATGCTCGGCAGCTCGATGCGGGACACTTCCGGGACGCAGACCGCCGACGTCCCTGGCGACAAAAGCGAAGAGACCGAGCTCGTTGTGCTCACCCCGGTGGGCGCGACAGGTTTTGACCCGCCTCCCGCGGGTGACAACAGCGAACACGACGACAAAGCCCCCAACACCATCGACGGGGATCCCTCAACCCACTGGAACACCGAGGGCTACAACAGTGCCGCTTTCGGGAACTACAAGGACGGTGTCGGCCTGCTTATCGACATGGGCACCGAAGTGGAGATCCACGAGGTGGACATCACCTTCGGCAGCGGCACCTACAGCGCCGAGCTGTATGTGCGCAACGACTCCGGTGGGGCCCCGGGAGAGGACGAGAAACCTGTGTGGCAGGGCGCTGGAGTAACCGGAAAGGTGCCGATTAAGCTGGACGAACCCGCTACCGGACAGTACGTGGTGGTCTGGTTCGTCTCCCCTCTTTCCCAGGACGGTGGCAAATACCGGGGCACCATCAACGAGGTCGAACTACGCGGAATTCAGTGAACACGGTGACCGACGCAGTTCAGGAGATCCCCGACAACGAGCTACTGTTCAGGCACAATCAGGGTGACGAGCACGCCTTCAGCGAACTGGTCAAACGGCACCACGCTCGGCTGTGGGCAGTAGCGATCCGGGTTCTAGGCGACCAGGAAGAGGCCGCCGACGCGCTGCAGGATGCTTTCCTTTCTGCTTTCCGCAGCGCACACCGCTTCCGGGGGGAGGCGATGGTCAGCACGTGGCTGCACCGGATCGTCATCAACGCCTGCCACGACCGGCTGCGCCGCAAAATGGTCCGCCCCGCCGTGCCCACCGAGGACACTGCGCTCGACCTTCTCTCCAACGAGCGGGGCCGGTCCGCGCCCGACCCCACCGGCCGCAGCGACACCTCCCTCGACGTCCACGCTGCCCTGGGGTACCTTCCCGTGGAGCAGCGCCTCGCCCTGGTCCTCGTCGACATGCTCGGCTACCGGGTCGAGGATGCCGCAAAAATCCTCGACGTCGCTCCGGGTACCGTGAAGAGCCGGTGTGCGCGAGGCCGCGCTAGGCTTCTCCCATATCTCGCCCATCTCAGGAACCCCAGCGACTCGTCAAACGTCCCATCTCCGAAAGGAGGTGGCAGGAGATCGTGACGTCTCACGTAGACCCCGAGACCCTCGCGCTCTTCGCTGAGGGAGAGCTGAACGACAAAGCCAAGGAGGAGCAGGTACGCGCCTGGCTTGCCGAGTCGGAGGAGGCTCGCGCTCAGCTCTCCGCGCTGCGTGAGGTCTCGCAGATCCTGGCCTCCGCCCCGGTACCGCCCATGCCTGAAGGGCTCGTCGACCGCATCGATGAAGCGTTGCGGGCCGAGGCGAAGAAGCATGCCGCTCGTTCCCGCCCTGCGGTCGCCCCCGAGGCGTCGATCGACGAGACCGCGAAAGTGCGGCCGCTGCCCCGGCCACGCGGTCCTGCCCGCTGGATGCCGTTCCTGGTCGCCGCGTCAGCAGCCGTCTTCGTGCTCGGCGCGGGTGCCGCGGCGGTCAGTGGCCTCTTCACCGCTGACCCGCCCGCCGACCCCGGAACCGCGGCGGAGCCGCCTCCTGCCTCCTCTCCGCACGCCGCGCTGCCCTACCGGATCTCCGTGGTGTCCAGCGGCACCGACTACACCGCGGACAATCTCGCCACCCAGGGGGCCTCGGTCCTCGAGCGCGCCAGCCTAACCACGGGAGAGGGCGAGGAAAGCCTCTCCCTAGAACCGGACAGCGCGGTACCCGCTGACGTTGCGTCGTGCGCGCACACGCTCAGCGACACCTACGGCGCTCCGGCTCTCGTGGACCTCGCCTCGTATGAGGGCCAACCGGCATGGATTATGTTCTTTCCGGCGGCTCTTGACAGCGAGACGGACGGTTATACGGTCCGCGTGGTTGAGCCGGGGTGCGCGGAAGAGGATGACCCCACGTCCGCGGTACGGGATACCGCATCGCTCCCCAATCACTGAGAGTGATGTGGCTCACCCGGTTTCTGCGCCGCACCACCCTGCGCTGAGGAAACCGGAACAGGCGACGGTCGGCCTCCTTGCATCACCGTGCTCCCAGGGAATCGCCGACGCCTACCATCGGTTGAAGTGAACAGCGTCCTGTCCAACACAAGCACGAGTGCGCAAGGGGTCTGACCACTGTGAGTGACGTCCGTAATGTGATCATCATCGGCTCCGGGCCTGCGGGGTACACCGCGGCCATCTATGCGGCCCGTGCCGAACTGAAGCCTCTGGTCTTTGAAGGCGCCATCACCGCGGGTGGCGCTCTCATGAACACCACCGAGGTGGAGAACTTCCCCGGTTTTCCGGACGGGATCATGGGCCCCGAGCTCATGGACAACATGCGTAAGCAGGCTGAGCGGTTCGGAGCCGAGCTCGTTCCGGAAGACGTCACCGAGGTGGACCTCACCGCCAACCCGAAAGTGGTCAAGGCCGGCGACCAGACCTTCTACGCTCGCGCGGTGATCGTCGCGACCGGCTCCGGCTACCGCAAGCTCGGCGTTCCAGGTGAAGAGGAGTTCTCTGGCCGCGGTACCTCCTGGTGCGCTACCTGCGACGGATTCTTCTTCCGCGACCAGGACATTGCCGTGGTCGGCGGCGGCGACAGCGCCATGGAGGAAGCAATCTTCCTCACCCGGTTTGCCCGCTCGGTGACGGTGATCCACCGCCGTGACCAGTTGCGCGCCAGCAAGATCATGCAGGAGCGCGCCTTCGCCAACGAGAAGATCTCGTTCCTCTGGAACACCGAAGTCGTTGAGATCCTCGGCGACACCCGCGTCCACGCGGTTCGACTGCGCAACCGGGTGACGGGTGAGGAGAGCACCCTCAACATCAGCGGACTGTTCATCGCGATCGGTCACGACCCCCGCGTGGAGCTCTTCAAGGGCCAACTCGAACTCGACGAACAGGGCTACCTGAAGGTCGACTCGCCCACCACCCATACCAACATCCCCGGTGTGTTCGCCTGCGGCGACGTGGTCGACCACCGTTACCGTCAAGCTATTACCGCGGCGGGAAGCGGATGTGCTGCGGCCTTGGACGCGGAACGCTACCTGACCGAAGAGGCCGGATAAGCACGAGCGATCCGCCCCGTGTGACGAATTGTCTTTTTCCACCCCGACGATGAGGAGCTAGCTGAATGGCCACCATTCAGAATGTCACCGACGACACCTTCGAGGAGGTCGTCCTCAAGAGCAAGCTGCCGGTCCTGGTCGACTTCTGGGCCGAGTGGTGCGCTCCCTGCAAGATGATCGCCCCGGTGCTGGAGCAGATCGCTGAAGAGCAGGAGGGCAAGCTCACTGTCGTCAAGATCAACGCCGACCAGAACCCGGACACCGTGCGCCAGTACGGGGTGATGGGCCTGCCCACCCTCAACCTCTACAAGAACGGCGAAGTGGTCAAGCAGCTCGTTGGCGCTAAGCCCAAGCGCGTCATCGAGAAGGAGCTCGAGGAGTTCCTGTAACCCCACAGCACTCCGCTCCGTGTTTCACGTGAAACACGAAACACCAAGCGGGCCGCGGGAGAGCAGGTGCGCGGTTGCTGCTGCAACCCGACACCACTGTCTCCCGCGGCCCGCTTGTCTCTCTCCTGAGCCCGGATTACTTCTCGGCGAGCAGCCCGGGGGCCATCGTGGCGAGGATCCGCTCCAAGTCTTCCTTGGTCGCAAACTCCACGACGATCTTCCCCTTGTTCCGGCCCATGTTGACCTTCACCCGGGTGTCGAAAACGTCAGAGAGCCGGTTGGCCACTTCCTCGAGTTCCGGAGAGGGCTGCCGCACTGTCGCCCGGCGCTGCTTCGTCGGGGCTTTGATCTCGCCGAGCGCGATGATCTCCTCCAGCGCGCGCACGGAGAGCCCTTCCGTGATGATGCGGTGCGCGAGGTGGTCCTGGAGCTCGGGGTCCTCCACCGCGAGCAGTGCCCGGGCGTGGCCCGCGCTGATCACCCGGGCGGCCACCTTGCGCTGCACGGCCGGGGAGAGGTTGAGCAGCCGGAGCGTATTGCTGATGTGGGGGCGGGAGCGTCCGAGCCGCTTGGCGAGCTCCTCGTGGGTTACCCCGAAGTCGTCGAGGAGCTGCTGGTAGGCGGCGGCTTCTTCCAGCGGGTTGAGCTCCTGGCGGTGCAGGTTCTCCAACAGCGCGTCCCGGAGCATATCGTCGTCGGAGGTCTCCCGGACGATCGCCGGAATCTTCTCCAGTCCGGCCCGCTGGCTTGCCCGCCACCGCCGTTCTCCCATGATCAATTGGTATTTGGCGGTGCTGTCGCTCTGGCTCCCGTCCAGTTTGCGGACGACAATGGGTTGGAGCAGTCCGACTTCGGCGATGGACGCGGTGAGTTCCTCTAGTGCCTCCTCGTCAAAGTACTGTCGCGGTTGCCGAGGGTTGGGCATCACCGCGTCGACGGGGATCTCCTCCAGATAGGCTCCGTCGATGGTCCGGGGTTCGTGGGCTGCTCCGGGAGCGCCAGGCCGGGCAGCTCCTCCGAGCACCGATGTGGGCGGTCCCTGCGGGATGAGCGCTCCCAGCCCCTTGCCAAGACCGCGCCGCTGTTGGCTCAACGCCGTCTCCCTTCAGCTCCCTGAGCGGTTCGCTTCACTGGTTCTCCACCCGGCTCTGTGCTCGGAAAGCCAGTTCACGAGCTGCATCCAGGTACGCCATGGCGCCGGACGATCCCGGGTCGTAGGTCATCACCGACTGGCCGTAGCTGGGGGCCTCGGACACCCGGACACTCCGCGGGATCATCGTCCGCAGCACCACGTCCCCGAAGTGGCTCCGCACCTCTTCTGCCACCTGCGCTGCCAGCCGGGTACGGCCGTCGTACATCGTGAGGAGAACCGTCGAGATGAAGAGCCCCGGGTTGAGGTGCGACTTCACCAGCTCGATGTTCTTCAGCAGCTGCCCCACCCCTTCCAACGCGTAGTACTCGCACTGGATGGGGATCAACACCTCTTCGCAGGCGACCATGGCGTTGACGGTCAACAGTCCCAGCGACGGCGGGCAGTCGATCAGGATGTAGTCGAGTTCGCTGACGTCGTACGCTTCAAAGGCCCGCTTCAGCCGGGACTCCCGCGCGACGAGGGAGACCAGTTCGATCTCCGCGCCAGCCAGGTCGATCGTGGCTGGAACGCACCGCAGATTCGGCACCCCAGGCACAGGGCGCTCCAACGCCCGGAGTTCTTCGTCCTCAACCAGGCAATGGTAGATGGAACGGGACTCGGGGGAACGTTCCATTCCCAGGGCTGTGGATGCGTTCCCTTGAGGGTCGAGGTCGACGACCAGCACCCGGTTGTTGTGCATCGCAAGCGCCACCGCGAGGTTCACCGTGGTGGTCGTCTTGCCGACACCGCCCTTCTGGTTGGCCACGCTGATGATGCGGCACCGCTCGGGACGCGGCCACGTCTCACCCATACGTCCACGCACACTCATCGCAGCTTGGGCAGCACGGGCGATCGGGGTGTCGAAGTCCGCAGCGAGACTTTCGTCGACTGCGGGGGAGGAGCTTCGGTCAAGCGCGGTTTCACGTGAAACATGCGCACCGGACATGGAGATGTCTGCTGAGACGGCGCCACTCGTCTGGTAGTAGAAGGTTTCACGTGAAACGTGGGCGCCATCGGATTGGTTGTGGGGCACGAAGAGTTCACCTCTTTCGTCCGCGCTTCTTCCTACCGCCCGGCTTGCGTGGGGACCTGGACGGGGCCGCCTTGGTTCCGGTCTCGAGAGCAGTCGTGACCGTGACGCGAACGACCGTGGTAGCTGGATCGACTTTACCGCCCCCCACCCGAATGACGTCTGCGATGTTAGGGCGCTGTCGAGCCAATTCGTGGCGGGCTTCCTCCAGTTCAGCCTCGGCTCGCTCCCCCTTCAACGCGAGCAGGCTTCCCCCCTTCCGGAGGAGCGGCAGTGCCCAGCCGATGAGTTTGGGCAGTGGAGCCACCGCGCGCGCCGTGACGATATCCGCTCTCAACTTGGCGTGGACTTCTTCTGCACGTCCACGGTAAACCCTGACGTTGTCCAAGCGGAGGAGTTCCACGCATTCGTTGAGGAAGACGGTCCTCCGCAGCAGCGGCTCCAGCAGAGTCACCGACAGGTCAGGGCGCAGGATCGCCAGTACCACCCCGGGGAGTCCAGCACCGGAACCAAGGTCGATGACATCGGCGCCCTTGGGGATGAGCTCTTCGACGACAGCACAGTTCATCAGGTGGCGCTCCCACAGCCGGGGAACCTCACGGGGACCGATCAGGCCCCGAGCGACCCCCACGTCTGCGAGCAGCTCGGCGTACCGCTGCGCCACCGGCAAGGTCTCACCGAACAACTCCCGAGCCGCGTCGGACGGGACGACATGTTCGGTCATCAGTCACCACCTTGGCTTTCAGCCGGGTCAGCAGCTACGAGCGGAGTGGCGACCGAAGGTCTCTGGGATTGACCACCGCGAAACGACCACCCCACCTGATCTTATGTGGGTTTCTGCCCTGTTCTTGGGGCCGCCCCCTGCACCTGCGCTGACACGGCGACGTCTCCGCAGCTCCAGGTACTGCTCTATCCTCCCCTAAAAAAAATCGGGTGCTGCATGTTTCACGTGAAACATGCAGCACCCGATCTGGAGGTGCTATGGCTCAATCCACCGGGTAAACCACCACGCAACGGTTGGGCTCCTCACCCTCAGACTCACTGTGCAGACCCGCCGCCGCCACGGCGTCGTGCACCACTTTCCGTTCAAAAGGAGTCATCGGAGTGAGCTTCTTGGGTTTGCCGGTCCGCTTGACTTCTCTGGCCACCTCGGCGCCCAGTTTCCGAAGGACCTTGCGCCGAGATTCGCGATAGCCGCCGATGTCGAGCATGAGCCGGCTCCGGGTGCCGGTGACCCGGTGCACAGCAAGACGAGTGAGCTCCTGGAGCGCCTCCAGAACCTCACCACGCTCTCCCACCAGTTCCTTGATGGTCACCCCTACCACGGAGACCAGGGGACGGTCTCCTTCGACATCCATATCGATGTCACCATCGAAATCGGCGATGTCGAGGAGGCCCTCGATGTAGTCGGCGGCAATATCGGTTTCCCGCTCGAGTGCCTCGATGTCAATAGGGGCGGTCTCTTCTGCTTTCTCGGCCACCGCTACCGCAGAGTTCGCCCCGCCTCCGGTGTTGCTGTCGCTCACGACAAGCTTTCTCCTTATATCGCGGCCCTGTACGCAGTGCGCTGCGCGGATACGCGTCAGGGGCTCTCGCCTACGCACCCACGCAGCGGAAGTGAAGTACAAGGATCTCTTGGGGATCCGCCGGATCTACTTCCCGCCGGTCCTCTTGGACCTTGGCTGCCTCTTCGGCTGCTTACGTTCGATCTTAGGCTGTTCCGGTTTCTCAGACTGCTGACCACGCTTAGTCGATCCGGGTTTGCCCGTCGCAGAGACTCCGGCCTTGTTCTTCTCCCCACCGTCCGACGCAACCGGAGGGAACTTGCGGTAGAGGAAGTGCTGCTGGCCCATGGTCCAGAGGTTGGAGGTGACCCAGTAGATCAGGACACCGACCGGCATCGCCAGACCGAACAGCCCGAACGCCGGCGCGATGTACATCATGATCTTCTGCGACTGCACCATCGGGTTGTCTTCCATCCCCGGCTGCTTGAGCGTCCGGCTCATGCTCTGGCGCATGGTCAGGAAGGTCGTGGTGCCCATGATCACGCAGGCGACTGCGATGATCGCCTTGGCCATGATCGGGTCAGCCCCGAAGGCGGCCAGCTCGTCAGCCGAGGACGTGAAGTGCGCGGCGATCGGAGCGCCGAAGATCAGCGCGCTCTGCGCACTGTTCGCCAGCTCCTGGGTGAAGCCGAACTTGGCCTCCCCCTCAGCGATCTGGCGGAGGACGTTGAACAGGGCGAAGAAGACCGGCATCTGCAGCAGCAGCGGCAGACACCCCATGAGCGGGTTGGTTCCGCTCTCCTGGTAGATCTTGATCTGCTCCTGCTGGAGGCGCTGCTTGTCGTTCTTGTACCGCTCGCGCACCTTGAGGAGCTTGGGCTGGAGTTCCTGAAGCTTCCGCTGCGTGTTCATCTGTTTGACGAACAGCGGAATCATCAGGACACGCACAAGGATGGTGAGGAGGACGATCGACAGTCCCCACGCCAACCCGCTGTCGGGGTCGAGGAAGATGCTGAGACCGGAATGGATCCAGACCAGCACCTGGCCGACGATGTTGTAGAGCCAGTCCAGCACCGGCTATCTCCCTTGTTCGCTGACTTCACAGACCCGGTGCGCCGGGGGAGGCTTCCCCGTCGCTGCCAGGCCTCGCGTCACTGATCTCTGTGCCACTCTCGTTTCTCCGCGGCGGGACTGGATCAAGCCCGCCGGGATGGAACGGATGACATTTGCCAAGTCTGCGGATGGTCAACCACAGTCCTCGTCCGGCCCCATGAACCCGGAGTGCCTCGACCGCGTAACTGCTGCACGAGGGGTAGAAACGACAGACCGGTGGAAAGAGCGGACTGATCCAACGCTGGTAGCCCCGGATCGGCAGAATCAACACCCGGGCGAGCAAGGTGGGTCTGTCGCGTGTCATTGGGTCGGCTGTTCTCCCACTGCCGTGGTGTGTGCGGACGTGGCCTCGCGCGAAGCGCGGGTACGGTGTGACGACTGTCCGCGGGGGCGGGTCACCGCGCGCAGCGCACTGTCCAACTGGGCGGCCAGTTCGCTGTAGTCGAGAAGCGCGGCTTGGGGTTTAGCCCGTACCACTAGCAGGCTACCTGCGGGGAGGGAGCCGACCCGCTCCCGCATGAGGTGACGCAGCCGCCGCTGGACCCGTTTGCGGACGACGGCTTTCCCCACCGCCTTGCTGACGCTGAACCCGACGCGAGGAGGTGCGTCTCCACCTGGCTGGTCTGGAGTGTCCTGCGGAACGAAGAGAGCGACGCTGAGAGCGTTCCGGCCGGCCCGCCGCCCGTGACGCAGGGCGGTGTCGAAATCGGCGCGACGCCGCATGCGGTTGCGTGGAGACAGCATCGGTTCAGAACACCCTCGAACAACAGCAATCGGACCGGTTGCCTAAGCGGGCAGACCGGTCCGTTGCACGTTTGACTGCTGACGCCTAGTGGCTGACGGTCAGCGCTTTGCGCCCCTTGCGCCGACGCGCAGCGATGATCGCGCGGCCGGCACGGGTACGCATGCGCAGCCGGAAACCGTGGGTCCTGGCGCGACGCCGATTGTTCGGCTGGTACGTACGCTTGCTCACTGCTTAACTCCAGGGGCGTTCCGGAAGTACATACGACGCGAACCAGCCGACCGTGCGGCGGTCCGTGTGTTCCTGCTGCTGCGGGGACGAGCTGGAACATCGCCCGCTCGGCCGCTCCGCCGCGCACTGTGTGGTGCGAGTCACGGGCGGAGATCCGGTTTCTCTGCACCACGGCACGGACGGATACCGACGTAAGCACAAAGAAGATACGGGTTGAGCTTCCGCAGGTCAAATCGACTATGCCGCTGCGACACGCCCACGCCGGAGTTTTCCACGAACCACGCGGTCTGTGGAAAACCTCTGTCCACAGGCTGCGAATAACCCACACAGGGACCTAAGCTGTGGATAACCTCGTCCCTGCGTGAGAGCCGTCTCACCCCTCCCAGCCCACGGGGAAAGCCATGATCACCGACGTTACCCACAGGGTCTCAACTGGGAAATGTGGATAACCACAGGCTGTGGACAACGTCGCGAAAGGTTGTGGATAACGCAGTGGATAACTTGTGGAAAACTCGCCAATCCTGTGGACTGTCGTTCCCCGACAAGGTTCGCATGGCGCGGGGAGGACGGAATCTCATGCACAACCGAGTCCACAGAAAACACCGAGTTACCCACAGAACACCATTCGCTATCACAGTTTGATCACGTCGCTCCTTGACGCTGTGGACAGACGGGAGCCGTCGTGGTGAACGACACAATGGGGTGCCGTGTCACTCGTGCCGCCCGCCACGGGACGAGGACGCGGCCGGTAGGACACCGCTGGAAGGGGCGAAACATGGAAGGCCGCCGTGTCTGAGGGACAGATCAACCTCGCGATGGTGTGGTCGAGAGTGCTGGACAACCTCGACAACAACAGCCTTCCTCCCCAGCACCGGGCCTGGCTGCCGCAGACCCGGCCCCTGGGGCTCATCGAGGACACCGCACTGCTCGCCGCCCCCAACGAATTCGCCAAGGAAATCCTGGAAACCCGGCTGCGGACGGTCATCAGCCAGGCGCTCTCCGCCGAACTCGGCCGGGAGATCCGGGTCGCTGTCACCGTGGATCCCAGCGCGGTGCCGCCGTCCGCGCCCACCGAGGAAGCATCGAGCACCAGCAGCCCAGACAGCTCGCACCCGGCTCCCGACCAGGGCTCGGCCAGCTACTCCGGGCCTCGCGACACGGCGCGGCAGCAGGCGTGGTCCCAGCAGCCTGTGCTGCCTGATCCACAGCCCACCGCGCCCCAGTTCACCCCGTCGGGACGGCCGGGCCCGCTGCCGGGCGAGCCGTTCTCCCGCGGCCCAGACCTGCTGTCCTCGGGGTGGAACCCCTCCTCGGCCGACCCCGGCAGTCCTGCATCCCCTGCCCCGGTCGCCGAGTCCGACACCGGCCCGCGCTACCAGAGCTGGGACACGTCGGCTCCCCACTGGGACCAACCCAACCGCTGGGAGACGCCGCGCCCGTGGGAAGGCGGCCCCCACCCCGGTGCCGGAAACCGTCCGCACGACGTCGGCGGCGACTCTGGCGTGCCTTCCGCAGAGCAGCCGCCGGTCACTCCGCCGCTGAGCGTGACCGAGCGGGGGGACGGGTCGACCAACCCCACGTCAGGCGGCCCGGACCAGCTCAACCCCAAGTACACCTTCGACACGTTCGTCATCGGCTCCAGCAACCGCTTCGCGCATGCCGCCGCGGTCGCCGTAGCCGAGGCCCCCGCCAAGGCCTACAACCCGCTGTTCGTCTACGGCGGCTCCGGGCTGGGCAAGACCCACCTGCTCCACGCGATCGGCCACTACACCCAGCGGCTCTACGAGGGCGCGCGGGTCCGCTACGTCAGCTCGGAAGAGTTCACCAACGAATTCATCAACTCCATCCGGGACGGCAAAGCGGACGGGTTCCGCCGCCGCTACCGGGACATCGACGTCCTCCTGGTCGACGACATCCAGTTCCTGGAGAACAAGGAGCAGACGCAGGAGGAGTTCTTCCACACCTTCAACACCCTGCACAACTCCAACAAGCAGATCGTCATCTCCTCGGACCGGCCGCCCAAGCAGCTCGTTACCTTGGAGGACCGGCTGCGCAACCGGTTCGAATGGGGGCTGATCACCGACGTCCAGCCCCCGGAGTTGGAGACCCGGATCGCGATCCTGCGGAAGAAGGCCGCCCAGGAGGGACTCAACGCTCCCCCGGAGGTGCTGGAGTTCATCGCCAGCAAGATCTCCACCAACATCCGGGAGCTGGAGGGGGCGCTCATCCGGGTCACCGCGTTCGCGAGCCTGAACCGGCAGTCGGTCGACCTGCACCTGACCAGCATCGTGCTGCGGGACCTGATCCCCAACGACGAAGTCCCAGAGATTACGGCCGCCGAAATCATGGCCCAGACCGCTTCATATTTCGGGTTGACCCCCGAGGACCTGTGCGGCACTTCCCGCTCACGGGTGCTGGTCACCGCGCGGCAGATCGCCATGTACCTGTGCCGGGAGCTGACCGACCTGTCCCTGCCCAAGATCGGGCAGCAGTTCGGTCGGGACCACACCACAGTGATGCACGCGGACCGCAAGATCCGCTCGCTCATGGCGGAGCGGCGCTCGATCTACAACCAGGTCACCGAGCTCACCAACCGCATCAAGCAGCAGGCCCACCACAACCACCACCATCTGTGAACGGGCGTCGGGGGTGGACCGCCACCCCCGACGCCCGTTCACGGGCTGGTCAGGGGGAGGTCACTGCACTCCCCAGGGGTGTGAAACCACTCACTTCGCGGCGGTTCGCCCCGGACTTTCCCCCTGTTTTCCCCATGCCCCTCCCGCGGCCCTATACCACATCCCAAGCTGTGGATAAGCCGTGGATAACTCTGGGGATAACTCCCAATTTTCTGTGGACAGCCTGGGGATACGCTGTGTATAACCCGCCACGACATCCAGTCATCCCATGAGGGGATCTGTGGGTAAAGTCGTGGACAAGCTGTGGACAACCTGGGGATGACTTGGGGACAACCGCGCTCTGTCCACAGGACGCCGAGTTTTCCACACCCGCCATCCACATCTCCTGTGGACAAAAATCACCGAGCTGACCTGCGAAAACAGGGTTTGTCCACAGTATCCACAGCCCCTATTACTACTGCGCCACAAAGAGAGATCTTCGTGGCTTAGTAAACGGGCTCGGCCGATTTCTGTGGACAACGCTCCCCGCTGCCCCAACTTCTGTCCACAACTCTCCTTCTCGGAGAGTCCCCTCCGACTCGACGCCTCGACCGTCGTACACTCGCGCCCGAATAGGGGTACCGTGGTGAACTCACCCCCGATGTCCTGACCGACATCCCGACGCGGACGGTCCCGTCCGTTGACCCGCAAGCGCCGACACGTGCGACCCAGGGCGTCGGTCGGCGGTTCATAGTCGTCGAGGAAAGAGAGACCGATCGTGAAGTTCCGGGTCGAACGCGACGTGCTCGCAGACGCCGTCGCCTGGACCGCTCGTACTCTGCCGGTCCGTCCGTCGGTGCCCGTCCTCGCTGGAATGCTGCTGGACGCCGACGACGTGGACGGACACCAGCGGCTCACCCTGTCCAGCTTCGACTACGAGGTCTCCGCCCAGGTATCGGTCGACGTCGATATCGACGAACCGGGACGGATCCTCGTGTCGGGCAAGCTGCTCGCCGAGATCGTGCGCAACCTTCCTCCACAGACTGTGGAAGTCAGCACTGACGGGGCCAAAGTCGTCGTCTCCTGCGGCAGCGCGAAGTTCACGATCCTCACCCTCCCTGTGGAGGACTACCCGACCCTCCCCGCCATGCCGGCGCTGACCGGATCCGTGCTCAGCGACACCTTCGCTGCTGCCGTCAGCCAGGTGGCCGTCGCCGCCGGACGCGACGACACCCTGCCCATGCTCACCGGGGTGCGCATCGAGATCGAAGGCTCCACCGTGACCCTCGTCTCCACCGACCGCTACCGGCTGGCGGTCCGGGAACTCACCTGGACCCCCGAGGACCCCAACGTGTCCGCGGTCGCCCTCGTCCCCGCCAAAACCCTCGCCGACACCGCCAAGTCGCTCACCGGCGGCGCCCAGATCTCCATCGCCCTGTCCACCGCGGAGAACGGCGGCGAAGGCATGATCGGCTTCGAAGGCGGCGGCCGACGCACCACCACCCGGCTCCTGGAAGGGGAGTTCCCCAAGTACCGGAAACTCCTCCCGGAGTCCTTCAACTCGGTGGCAGAAGTCCAGAAGAACGAGTTCATCGAAGCCGTCAAACGCGTCTCGCTGGTCGCGGAACGCAACACGCCGCTGCGGCTGTCCTTCACCAGCGACCGCCTGGTGCTCGAAGCCGGCACCGGAGAAGAAGCCCAGGCTGTGGAGGAACTCAGCGCCACCCTGGAAGGCGACGACATCCAGATCGCCTTCAACTCCACCTTCCTGCTCGACGGGCTCAACGCGATCGAATCAGACGTGGCCCACCTGCAGTTCACGACCTCCACCAAACCGGCCATCATCACCGGCAAGCCCGCAGACGACGGCACCGCCTCGGACTACCGGTACCTGATCATGCCTGTGCGGATCTCCAACTGACCCACCCGCGCCGGCCACCCGCACACCACCCACCTGGCTACGAGTAAGGGAAGACGAGCATGCAACTCGGCATGATCGGCCTCGGCAAGATGGGCGGCAACATGGCCGCACGGCTGCGCGACAAGGGGCACGAGGTCATCGGCTACGACGTCAACCCCGAGCTGCGCGACGTGGACTCCATCGCCGAACTCGTGGAACGACTGTCCGCCCCGCGGACCGTGTGGCTGATGGTGCCGGCCGGGGAGCCCACCCGGAACACGATCCGGGAGCTCGCCGACCTCCTCGACGAGGGCGACCTCGTCATCGAAGGCGGCAACTCCCACTACCGGGACGACCGCGTGCACGCCGACGAACTCGCCCGCCGCGGCATCGAATACCTTGATGCGGGAGTCAGCGGCGGAATCTGGGGACGCGAAAACGGCTACGGCATCATGGTCGGCGGCAGCGCCGAGAACGTGGCCCGCGCCAAGCCGATCTTCGACGCCCTCACCCCCGAGGCCGGGAGCGGGTTCGTCCACGCCGGGGAAATCGGTGCCGGGCACTTCGTCAAGATGGTCCACAACGGCATCGAATACGGCATGATGCAGGCCTTCGCCGAAGGCTACGAGCTCATGGCCGCCTCTGGGATCGTCAAAGACGTCCCCGGCACGCTCGCCAGTTGGCGCCAAGGCACCGTGGTGCGCTCCTGGCTGCTGGACCTGCTGGTCCGCGCCCTGGAAGAAGACCCCGAGCTGGAGCAGTTGCGCGGATACGCTGAAGACTCCGGTGAAGGACGCTGGACCGTGCAAGCCGCCGTTGACCACGCGGTGCCCGCCCCAGTTATCACCGCCGCCCTGTACGCCCGGTTCGCCTCCCGGCAGGAGGACAGCCCGGCGATGAAAGTCATCGCCGCACTCCGCAACCAGTTCGGCGGGCACGCGGTCGTCAAGAAGAACACCGACTAGGCTGCGCGGTCCACAGCCTGTGGACGACACGGCCGCCCCACACCTCCCGGGTTCGCGCCCACGCCCGCGCGACCCCGGTCTGCGTCCCCAGGAGCCGCCCCATGCACGTCTCCCACCTTCAGTTGGCCGACTACCGGTCCTACGAGGCCGCGTACCTGGAGCTGGAGCCGGGAGTCAGCACCTTCATAGGCCCGAACGGGCAGGGCAAGACCAACCTGGTCGAAGCGATCGGCTACGTCGCCACCCATAGCAGCCACCGCGTGGCCCACGACGCTCCCCTCGTCCGCCGAGGAGCCCAACGAGCCGTCATCCGCGCGGCCGTGGTCCGCCACGGCCAAACTGCCCTCATCGAGCTGGAGATCAACCCTGGGCGGGCCAACCGCGCCCGCCTGAACCGCTCCCCCAACACCCGGATGCGCGACGTCCTCGGCATCCTCCACACCGTCCTGTTCGCCCCCGAAGACCTGGCCCTGGTCAAAGGAGACCCGGGGGAGCGCCGCCGCTTCCTCGACGAGCTGCTGACCGCCCGCGCCCCCCGGTACGCGGGGGTGCGCTCCGACTACGAACGCGTCCTCAAACAGCGCAACGCGCTCCTCAAATCCGCAGCCGCCCAAAACCTCCACCACCGGGGCGGCCGCGACCTGCCCACGCTGGACGTGTGGGACGAGCACCTCGCCCAGATCGGCGCGGAACTCCTCGCGGCACGGCTCGCCCTGGTTGCGGAACTCCAGCCCTTGGCCGCGAAAGCCTACGGCGAACTCACCGCCACCCAAGACCCGATCAGCCTGCGCTACCGCTGCTCGGCCACTGACGAGGAGCTCGACACCACCAACCGTCCACAGCTTGTGGAAATCCTGCGCGCTGCACTGCTGCGCGCCCGCCCCGACGAACTGCGGCGCGGTGTCAGCCTCGTCGGCCCCCACCGCGACGACCTGCAGCTGTGGCTCAACGACCTGCCAGCCAAGGGCTATGCCAGCCAAGGCGAATCCTGGTCGTACGCCCTCGCGCTGCGGCTCGCCGGCTTCGAACTGCTCCGCGCCGACGGCGACGACCCCGTCCTCCTCCTCGACGACGTTTTCGCGGAACTCGACGCTGAGCGGCGGCGCCGCCTCGCCTCTTACGTCCGCACCGCGGAACAAGTCCTCGTCACCGCTGCCGTACCCGACGATGTCCCCCAAGAACTCTCCGGGGCACGATTCCGGGTCACAGGAGGGAGCGTGGAACGTGAACGGTGAGCACCCCGCCCCGGAACGCACCGACTCTCCCCAGACTGAGGAGAACATCACACCTCCCACCCCCCTGCGAGGTGTGGAACTCGCCCGCCAAGCCCTCGCTAAAGCCCGCGCCGAAGCCAAAGCCCGCGGCGCCGCCCCCCAAGGACAGGACCGCAAACCCCAGCGCAGCCTGGTCCGCAGCCGCGGCGAACCCCAACAGTTCGGCGACGCCATCCGCGCCTGGCTCATCGAACACGGCTGGCAGGAGCAGGTCGCTATCGGCGGCATCTTCGGACGCTGGTCCCGGATCGTCGGCGAACGCCTCGCCGAACACGTCCGACCCTGCAGCTACGCTGACGGGGAACTCGTCGTCGCCGTCGACTCACCCGCCTGGGCCACCCAGATCCGTGCCATGGCCCCCCAACTAGTACGCAAGCTCAACGAAGAGCTCGGCCACGGTGCCGTCCGGGTCATCAAAGTCAACGGCCCCGGCGGATACCGGACCTCACGAGGCCAGTGGCGGGTCCGGTGAACCGGCGCCCACGCCAGCACCGGGCCACGACCCGTGCCTACCCATCAACCAACAGCACTGATTCAACCGGGGCGTTCACGCCGGGGTAGGTCATGTGTGGGGACTCGTCTCCTACACCGTTCGTTCGTTCAGGGCCGTTCCAGACGCCTTAGATGCGACTTTTAGGTTTCGCGCAAGGTATCATGAAGGCAGTTCTCTTGGACGCCTCCACCGGCAGAGACCGCACCTAGGAGCGGATACCGGGAATCGGGGTCGCAGCAGCGTCTTGGCGGGGGCGTAGCATCGCGTTTCGCCTGGATCGCCGTGTGTCCGCCGGTTGTCATGCGGATGGTCGGCGTCCCCGGGCAGGAGGGTGTTTCCAACTTTGGCCTACGACGCGCGTTCAATCACGGTTCTGGAAGGCCTCGAAGCGGTACGCAAACGCCCCGGTATGTACATCGGATCCACGGGCGAGCGCGGACTGCACCACCTTGTCCAAGAGGTTGTGGACAACTCTGTGGACGAGGCGCTCGCCGGATACGCGACCGCTATCGAGGTCACATTGCTCGCTGACGGCGGGGTCCGGGTCACCGACAACGGACGGGGTATCCCGGTCGACCCGCACCCAGTAGAAAAGAAGCCCGCAGTAGAGCTTGTCCTCACCACCCTGCACGCGGGTGGCAAATTCGACAGCAAGTCCTACGCGGTCTCCGGCGGCCTGCACGGCGTCGGCGTCTCCGTCGTCAACGCCTTGTCCACCCGGCTCGAAGTCGAAGTCCGCCGGGACGGCTACCTGTGGACCCAGAGCTACGAGATGACCAAACCGGTCACCGAGCTCATCAGGCGGGAGCCCACCGACGAGACCGGCACCCAGATCACGTTCTGGCCGGACGGCTCCATCTTCGAAACCACCACCTTCAACTTCGAGACGCTCTCCCGGCGGCTCCAGGAGATGGCGTTCCTCAACAAGGGACTGTCCATCACCATCCGAGACGAGCGTCCCGAATTCGTCGGCGACTCCCCGGTCACCCAGACCTACTACTACGAAGGCGGGCTGTCGGACTTCGTCCGCCACCTCAACGCCACCAAGGAGCCCGTCCACTCCTCCATCATCGCGTTCGAAGAAGCCGGCGACGGGATCGCCGTCGAGATCGCGATGCAGTGGAACCAGTCCTACACCTCCTCGGTGCACACCTTCGCCAACACCATCAACACGGCTGAAGGCGGCACCCACGAAGAGGGCTTCCGCGCCGCACTCACCTCCATCGTCAACCGGTACGCCCGCGACCAGAAACTGCTGCGGGACAAGGACGAGAACCTCACCGGCGACGACATCCGGGAAGGCCTCACCGCCATCGTCTCGGTGAAACTCGCCGACCCCCAGTTCGAAGGCCAGACCAAAACCAAACTCGGCAACACCGAAGCCAAGTCCTTCGTCCAAAAGGTCTGCCACGAATACCTGCGGGACTGGCTCGACCGCAACCCGGGAGAAGCCAAAGACATCGTCACCAAGGCGACCCAGGCCGCCCGCGCCCGGATCGCCGCCCGCCAAGCCCGGGAACTCACCCGGCGCAAGACCCTGCTGGAGTCCACCTCACTGCCCGGCAAGCTCGCAGACTGCCAGTCCACCGACCCGGAACGCTGCGAGGTCTACATCGTCGAGGGAGACTCCGCCGGCGGCTCCGCCAAAGGCGGGCGTGACCCCTACTACCAGGCGATCCTCCCCATCCGCGGCAAGATCCTCAACGTCGAGAAAGCCCGCATCGACCGGATCCTCAAAAACAACGAGGTCCAGGCGATCATCACCGCGCTGGGCACGGGGATCCACGACGACTTCGACATCACCAAGCTGCGGTACCACAAGATCATCCTCATGGCCGACGCCGACGTCGACGGCCAGCACATCCGCACGCTGCTGCTCACCCTGCTGTTCCGCTTCATGAAACCGCTCATCGAAGCCGGACACGTCTACCTCGCGCAGCCCCCGCTCTACAAGATCAAGTGGGACCCCCGCGGAACCGACGTCGACTACGCCTACTCCGACCGCGAACGCGACGAGAAGATCGCCGCCGGTATCGCAGCGGGCAAGAAGGACCCCCGGCCCCGCGACCTCGTCCAGCGCTTCAAAGGCCTGGGAGAGATGAACCCCAGCGAACTGTGGGAAACCACCATGGACCCCGAACGGCGGGTGCTGCTGCAAGTGACGCTGGACGACGCAGCCCAGGCAGACGAAATGTTCAGCGTGCTCATGGGGGAAGACGTCGAATCCCGACGCGCCTTCATCCAGCGCAACGCCCGGGACGTCCGTTTCCTGGACATCTAGCCCGAACCTGACGTTTCCCGGCAGCGAACGACCCACCAGAAAAGGATCGACATCCCGTGACGGATGTGAACACGACTCCCGAGGCCCCCGACAACACCGGCGGCCGCATCGAACCGGTCGACCTCCAAGTCGAGATGCAGCGCAGCTATCTCGACTACGCCATGTCGGTCATCATCGGCCGCGCCCTCCCCGACGTCCGCGACGGTCTCAAACCCGTCCACCAGCGCGTCCTGTACGCCATGTACGACAGCGGGTACCGTCCCGACCGCGGCTACTTCAAGTGCGCCCGCGTCGTCGGGGACGTCATGGGTAACTACCACCCGCACGGCGACTCCGCCATCTACGAGACCCTGGTGCGGCTCGCCCAGCCCTGGGCGATGCGGATGCCGCTGGTCGACGGCAACGGCAACTTCGGCTCCCCGGGCAACGACCCGGCAGCGGCCATGCGCTACACCGAGTGCAAACTCGCGCCGCTGGCCATGGAGATGCTGCGCGACATCGACAAGGAGACCGTCGACTTCCGCCCCAACTACGACGGCCGCTCCCAAGAACCCGTCGTCCTTCCCGCACGCTTCCCCAACCTGCTCGTCAACGGGTCGTCGGGTATCGCCGTCGGCATGGCCACCAACATCCCCCCGCACAACCTCCGCGAGGTGGCCGAAGGCGTCTACTGGTACCTCGACCACCCCGACGCCTCCGACGAGGAACTCCTCGACGCGCTCATCGAACGCATCAAAGGCCCCGACTTCCCCACCCGCGGACGCATCGTCGGCCGGCGCGGCATCGAAGAGACCTACCGCACCGGACGCGGCTCGATCACCATGCGCGCCGTGGTCGAGATCGAAGAGGACAAGCGCGGCCGGCAGTGCCTCGTCGTCACCGAACTCCCCTACCAGGTCAACCCGGACAACCTTGCGCTGAAGATCGCTGAGCTCGTCAAGGAAGGCAAGATCAGCGGGATCGCCGACGTCAAGGATGAGAGCAGCGGCCGCACCGGCCAGCGGCTCGTCATCGTCCTCAAACGCGACGCGGTGGCCAAGGTCGTCCTCAACAACCTGTACAAGCACACCCAGCTCCAGGAAACGTTCGGCGCGAACATGCTGGCCCTGGTGGACGGAGTCCCCCGCACCCTCCGCCTCGACCAGATGATCCGCCACTGGGTGGCCCACCAGATCGAAGTCATCGTCCGGCGCACCCGCTACCTGCTGCGCAAAGCTGAGGAACGCGCCCACATCCTCCGCGCCCTGCTCAAGGCGATCGACCGGATCGACGAGGTCATCGCGCTCATCCGAGGCAGCGCCTCCGCAGACGACGCGAAGAACGGCCTCATGGAGCTCCTGGCCATCGACGACGTGCAGGCGCGCGCCATCCTCGACATGCAGCTCCGCAAACTCGCGGCCCTGGAACGCCAGCAGCTCACCAGCGAATACGACGAGCTGATGGCGCAGATCGCCGACTACAACGAGATCCTCGAATCCCCGGAGCGGCAGCGCAGGATCATCCGCGACGAGCTCGCCGAAATCGTCGAAAAGTACGGCGATGACCGCCGCACCGAGATCGTCCCCTACGAGGGCGACATGCGGATGGAGGACTTCATCGCCGAAGAGGACATTGTCGTCACCATCACCCGGGGCGGCTACGCGAAGCGCACCCGCCTCGACAACTACCGGGCGCAGAAGCGCGGCGGCAAGGGCGTGCGCGGCGCCCAGCTCAAACAGGACGACATCGTCCAGCACTTCTTCGTGACGACCACACACCACTGGATCCTGTTCTTCACCAACAAGGGCCGGGTGTACCGCACCAAGGCGTACGAGCTGCCGGAGCTCGCCCGCGACTCCCGGGGCCACCACGTCGCCAACCTGGTGCCGTTCCTCCCGGACGAGGAGATCGCCCAGGTGCTGGCGCTGCGCGACTACGACGCCGCCCCCTACCTGGTGCTCGCCACCCGCTCCGGCCTGGTGAAGAAGACCAAGCTGGCGGAGTTCGACTCCGCCCGCTCCTCCGGCATCATCGCCATCAACCTGCGGGAAGACGACGAGCTCATCGCCGCCCGGCTCGTCTACCCCACCGACGACCTGCTGCTGATCAGCAGCAACGCCCAGGCGATCCGATTCCCCGCCTCCGACGACTCGCTGCGCCCCATGGGCCGCGCCACCAGCGGTGTCATCGGTATGCGCTTCGCCGAGGGCGACTACCTGCTCAGCATGGACGTCATCCGGGAAGGCGAAGGCGCCACGGACGTGCTCGTGGCTACCGAAGGCGGCTACGCCAAGCGCACCCCGGCCGACCAGTACCCGGTGCAGAAGCGCGGCGGCAAGGGCGTGCTCACCGCCAGGATCGTGGAGTCCCGGGGCAAGCTCGTGGGCGCGCTGATGGTCGACCCCGAGGACGAGATCCTCGCGATCACCTCCAACGGCGGCGTGATCCGCACCAAGTGCGCGGAGATCAAACAGTCGCAGCGGGCCACCATGGGCGTCCGCCTCATGCACCTCTCCAAGGGCAACCACGTGGTCGCTATCGCCCGCAACACGGAGGGGATGGGCGACGACGCCGAGAACGGTGCACACGGTTCCGAGGACGCCGAAGACACCGAACAAGACTGAGTTTCACGTGAAACGCGTGCGCACGCGTGAGGGGAAAGGTATTACCCGCCCCTCGCGCGTGCCACTGGCCGCCATGTCCACCACTCAATAGAGTGGTTTTTCGTCATCAGTGACATTCGTTTCGTGGAGTTCGGTGCTCCTGTCCTGAGATCTCCCCGAATTCCACCGACTATAGGGAGAGTTCAGCGGTAACGTGGCTATGTCCGACAACGCGCAACGAGAGTCCGCTGCGGTGGAGCCGAATCCTGCCGATACCGACAAGAGCGGAGTAGACGCCGCAAGGACTACCGAGGTCGAGGGACCCGAGACCGAGACGCTCGGGACGGCCACGGACTCTGATGAAGTGACTGGGGCAGGGGGTCCCGAGACGACCGGAGGCGCTGAGAGGGAGTCTCCGGAGAGCGCGGACGCGGCCGAGGCATCGACCTCGGAAGCTGCACAGGGGGGTTCGGATATGGCAGCAGAAGCGGTTGCCGCGTCACCGAGTGCCGAAAGCAAGACCGCCAAGACCGCGGCGCGTAAGGCGCATCTGACGCTGAGCCGGATCGAACCGTGGTCGGTGATGAAGTTCAGCTTCATCATCTCGCTGGTGTGCTTCATCATCCTGTTCGTGGCGGTCGCAGTGCTCTACACCGGGCTGGAAGTCCTGGGTGTGTTCGACGCGGTGACGGAGCTGATCACCTCGCTGACCGAGGGGGACGAGGTCAGTGAGGAGTTCATCATCAACCCGGAGGTCTGGTTCTCGCCGACCCGGATTCTTGGATACACCGCGCTGTTCGGTGCGCTGAACGTCATCCTCATCACGGCTCTCGCTACCGCAGGTGCGATGCTTTACAACCTGTCCGCTGACCTCGTGGGCGGCATCGACGTAACGCTCAGCGAAACCGAGTGAGTCTTCTCGCGGGCCCGTGCCGCAGAGCACGGGCCCGAGGACTTCCAGAAGCGGGTAGAATTGAAGAAGACGGAGCAAACCACTCCGGACTTCCTCTCCCACCCGGGGGTTTCCGGTTCGCCCCACTCCCCTGGATGCGGTAGAGTTCTACACGAGCGAAGGGCGTATAGCTCAGTCGGTTAGAGCGCATCCCTGATAAGGATGAGGCCCCTGGTTCAAGTCCAGGTACGCCCACAGTTCAAGGCCCTCGCCGGATGCGGGGGCCTTTTAATTTCCGCTCTTGGGGAGCGAATCCGTCCCGCTGGATCCCCGCCGCTAGGCGTGGAGATCTCCATCGCGTTCGAGATCTGGTTGCGGCACATCTCGACACCCACCACGTAGGGCTGGTCATCACCAGGTTCCTTATCGCCCCTAAGAGGGGCAGCAACCCTGAAGTACAGGCGGCGCCGGACCGATGCCTTGCCCCTTCCTTCATTCCCAAGTGGTTGGCGATCTCCTGGGGTGAAGAAGTGTCAACGGCTCTCGAGAGGCCGCCCACGTTGAAGCGCGAACGTGATGGGCAACTGGGGGAGAGGTAGACGCCGTGCTTCCTGTCTATCGCAGAGACCGCCGGGATCCCGTGGAACGCTTGCGCGGCATGCGCCCTGCCCGGATGGGCCGCTAAGACTTTGCTGCTCGCCGAGGGTGAACTTCCTTTCCTTGTGAAAAGGAGGACTGTCGCAGTCGGCGCGGGTTGTCCTGGCGATGGTGGTGATGCCTGCGTGAGCGTTCACCCAGCACAGGCGGCACGGCGGAAGCCACCGCGAGCCCAGGGCGGGGAACCCTGCTCGAGTCTCGGCTGATGCGTGGCAAGACCAGTCGGGGCCTTCTCCAGCACGGTTTCCCTCTCGTCCTCCCAGTCCAGCTCCACCGCGGGATGTCCCACGCTCGCCACACACCGTCTGCCGAACCCGGCCGTGCCTTGCCATAGACCTGCGCGCAGAGGGAAGCGTGACACGCCGGACTTGGGGATCTCCGCTCCTGTTTCTTACTCCGTGCAGTAGGTCGACTTCCCGGAGTGTCCGCTATGAACAGCAGGTGAACGATCGGAACCGCCGTGCTGGCAGGGGAAGCAGCACCACCGTCTTCCGCAATGCCCGTTTTTGCTGTGAAAGATCCTGATACGCACCCTGTGCCGGATCACAAAGTCATATTCACTGTTTGCGGGGTTGCTGTTCACCCAGGTGTAGGGAAGTCCCATTACTGTCGATGGCCCCTGACCGGTTTTCGGGACCGGATGCGGGGGTTGTGTGTCCTCTTCTTCTCTTCCCGATCCTGGAGCCCAGCCTGTGAGCGTTGTCGCCGTCATACCCGCACGAGGAGGATCCAAGGGGGTCCCCCTGAAGAACCTCGCCAGAGTAGGCGGCCGCCCTCTGGTGGCGCGCGCAGTGGACGCTTGCCGCCGCGCCGACCTCGTCGACATGGTGGTTGTCTCCACCGACCATGACGGCATCGCCGCAGTCGCCCGCGACGCCGGGGCCACCGTGGTGGAACGCCCTGCCGACCTGGGCGCGGACACCGCGTCCTCCGAGTCGGTGCTGCTGCACGCCCTCGACCGGCTCGCGGAAGACGGCATCAACCCGCAGATCCTGGTCTTCGTCCAGTGCACCAGCCCGTTCATCGACCCCGCTGACCTGGACGACGCGGTGCGGCAGGTCCGCGACGACCTGGCCGACTCGGTGTTCTCCGCCGTGGAAACCTACGAGTTCCTGTGGCACATCACCCCCGATGGGGCACGCGGGGTCAACCATGACCACACGTACCGGCCGCGCCGCCAGGACCGCGCCCCGCATTACCGGGAGACCGGAGCGTTCTACGTGCTGCGCGTCTCCGGTTTCCGCGAGCACCAGCACCGGTTCTTCGGCCGTATCGCCGTGCAGCAGGTCAACCCCGCCCACGCGGTGGAAGTGGACTCGGTCGAGGAACTGGACCTGGCCTGCGCGGTCGCCCGTGCACTGGACCGGGAAGAACCGTTGGACGTCGACGCCGTGGTCACCGATTTCGACGGTGTGCACACCGACGACCGTGTCTACGTGGACCAGGACGGACGTGAAACGGTGGTGGTGAACCGCGGTGACGGTATGGGGGTGAGCCTGCTCCTTAAGGCAGGTATCCGCGTGTGCATTCTCTCCACCGAGGTCAACTCGGTGGTGCGGGCGCGTGCACGAAAACTAGGTGTCCCTGTGATGCACGGGCTGAGCGACAAGCGCACAGCCCTGCTCCAGTGGATGGCCGACGAAGGGCTCGACCCAGCCCGCGTCGCCTACGTCGGAAACGACGTGAATGACCTCGGTTGCCTGGCCGAGGTCGGATGGCCGATCGCGGTCCCGGACTCCCATCCGGATGTCCTCGCCGCGGCCCGGCTTGTTCTGACCCGTCCCGGAGGCTCCGGGGCGGTCCGCGAGATCTGTGAACGCGTCCTCGCGGCACGCAAAGGATAGGTAGCCATGACCCAGAACGCAACGACCGACCTCAGCGTGTCTGTTCCGGCTCCCGTAGCGATCGGTGACATTCTGGTCGGACCCGGCCAGCCCACCTACGTCATCGGCGAGATCGGAATCAACCACAACGGCGACGTGGACATTGCGCGCCAGTTGATCGAGGTCGCGGCGGAAGCCGGATGTCACGCTGTCAAGTTCCAGAAGCGGACACCTGAGATCTGTGTCCCCAAGGAACAGCGGGACAAGATACGGCAGACCCCGTGGGGCGAGATGACCTACCTGGAGTACAAGCACCGGGTGGAGTTCGGCCGGGACGAGTACACCGAGATCGCGAAGATCTGCGAGGAGAACGGTCTCCAGTGGTTCGCGTCCCCGTGGGATGTGCCGTCGGTGGAGTTCCTGGAGTCGTTCGACGTGGTCGCCCACAAGGTGGCTTCCGCGTCGATCACCGACCACGAACTGCTGCGGGCGCTGGCCGCAACTGGAAAGCCGATCATCCTGTCGACGGGCATGTCGACGATTGAGGAGATCGACGCGGCGGTGGAGATCTTCGACCGCAGCAAGCTGATCCTCATGCACTCCACCTCCACCTATCCGATGCCGCCGGAGGAGGCGAACCTGCGGACGATCATCACGCTGCGGGAGCGCTACGGGGTGCCGGTCGGCTATTCGGGGCACGAGCGTGGCCTGCAGATTTCGTTGGCCGCGGTCACGTTGGGCGCGGTGGCGGTGGAACGGCACATCACGTTAGACCGCACCATGTGGGGGTCGGACCACGCCGCCTCGCTGGAGCCCGCGGGGCTGCAGCACCTGGTCCGGGACATCCGGGTGATTGAGCAGGCGCTCGGCGACGGTGTGAAGCGCGTCTTCCCGGGGGAGGAGGAGCCCCGGAAACGGCTGCGCCGCACCACCGCGTGAGCCGGCACGGTGCTGTCGTGTTCGGGAGGCTGCGGCCTCCCGAACATTCCCGTTTTCGTTTCTGCTGGGGGCTCGTGAGTGACCACTCTGTCGGTCATCATTCCGGTGCGTGACGTTGCACCGTTGATCGCGGACACGCTGGAAAGCCTGCGGCGCAACGCACGGCCTGACTTCGAGTTCATCGTTGTGGACGACGCTTCTTCCGACGCCACCCCTGAGGTGGTGGAAGATTCGGGGGTGCCGGGGCTGACCCTGCTCCGTTCCGAGCGGTCGCTGGGGCCGTCCGCGGCCCGCAACCGGGGACTGGCGGTGGCGCAGGGCCAGTATGTCGCTTTTCTCGACGGCGACGACTGGCTGGCTCCCGGATATTTGGCGGACGCGGTCGAGGCGATCGCGGACCTGGGGGTCGACTTCATCAAAACCGACCATGTCAAAGTCACGGGGAAGGCCCGCAGCAGGGCGCGGGTCCCTGAAGGGCGGCGTGGGGTGGCGCTTCCCGCACGCTCCGGTATCCCCCCGGAGCATGCGACCACCATGGTCGACTATCCCAACGTGTGGTCCGGTGTCTACGACCGGCGCTTGTACGAGCAGGGCCTGCTCTCCTTCGACGAGGACTTGCACACCGCTGAAGACCGGTTGTGGACGTGGCGGCTGCACTTGCACGCCGACACGTTTGCGGCTGTCCCCCTGGTCGGGGTGTTCTACCGGCGGGAGGTCCCCCAGTCGCTGACTCAGGCAGGGGACGAGCGGCAGTTGCAGTTCTTCGACGCCCACGACCGGATCCGCGCGGAACTGGAGTCCCTGCCTGACGGGGAACGCTATCTTCCTAAGCTCATCCGCACCTACTGTGCGTTGATTGCCTTCCACCTTGACCGGGAGGACCGGTTGGCTCCGCGGGTGCGGCGACAACTGCGGTCGCGGGCTGCTGCGGCGCTGAGCGCTATGCCGCCGCGTCTTCTCGCCCGGGTGCTGCCCGCTTTGGGGGCGGAACGCGAACAGCTTCTCGCGGAACTGGTCGACCTGGAAACGGTGGTGGCCTGACCTGATGGCGCAGCTTTTCGTCGCCAGCACGTTTTTCGGTGCGATGTCGCTTGCTGCCGCGTTGGACGCGGGCCAGTTCGGTGCGGCAGACCAGCGGCGCATCCTCGTGGTGTCGAACAATGCGCTCGTGCCCGAGGTGGTTCCGCCGTTGGATGCCGCCCCCGGGTTTGATGTGCTGCGGTCGCGTTTCGGGGAGGTGGTGTCCTGGAACGAGCTGCTGTGGCCGTTCCACCCGTCCACATGGCAGCCGCGACAGCAGGAGCGGCCGCTTCTGAACCGGCTGCTGCGCCATTACTGGGATCTGGCGGAGGACGAGCCGCTGCACCTGGTGGTGGAGTCCATTCAAGTGCCGCCGGCGCGGGCGTTCGCTTCCGTGTTCGACGATGCCGCGATCACCGTGTACTCCGACGGGTTGATGAGCTACGGCCCGACCCGGGAGTCGCCGCCGCGCGAGGTCGCCACCCGTATCGACCGGGTCCTCTACCTTGACCTGGTGCCCGGGGTGGAGCCGCTGCTGCTCAGCGAGTACGGGGTTGCGCGCCGCACGATCAGCGGTGAAGCGTTTCGTGCCGTGGTGGCCGAGGTAGCGAAAGCTGTGGACGGGGTGGGGGAACGCACGGCGTGGGCGGGGGCGCCGCTCCTGCTCGGCCAGTATCTTGCGGCGCTTAACTTTCTTACCGCGGCTGAGGAGGATGCGCTGCACGCGCGCATGCTGCGCGGGGTGGCTGCCCAAGGCCACCGCACAGTGCTGTTCAAACCGCACCCGTCAACCACAGCGCGCACGTTCCGGACGTTGCACGCCACCGCTGAACAGCAGGGGGTGCAACTGGTGGTGCTCGACGAGCCGGTGCCCGTGGAAGTGTGGTACGAGGTGCTGCGCCCGGCTCTCGTGGTAGGTGTGTTCTCTACGGGGTTGAGTACCGCGTCCCGCTACTACGGTCTGCCAGTGGCGACCGTGGGCACGGAACTGCTGCTGGATCGGATCACCCCGTATCAGAACAGCAACCGGATTCCGGTGACGCTCGCCGACGCCACGATGCCGCGGCTGGCCGAGGACGGTACCGTGCACCCGCCGCGGATCACCGCCGACCGGGTAGCGGAGGAGCTGCTGCCGCTGCTGGTGGCGGTGGGCTACTGCATGCAGAACAGCGTGTACTCGCATCTGCGGGACGAGGCCGTAGCGTATCTGTCCCGCGGGCTTGACGAGGTGACGCGCCGCTATTTCAAGAAGCGGCGGCTCACCGCGCTGCGGCTGCCCGGCGCTGCCCCCGCCAAGCCGCGCTCGCTGCCTTGGCTGGCTGCCCGGGTGCGCCGCCTGCGGGGACGGTCCTGACGTGGGCTGCCGCGGGCCGCAGCACGGTTAGGCGACGAGCGCGTAGCCGACGGCGAGCGATCCGGTGAGGGACACGGCCCCCACCACCCATTCCGGCCAGGTTCCGGTACGAAACCGCATCCACCGGGGCACGCCGAGCATGGCCCAGCGGCGGCCGTTGACGGTGAACGGCCAGGCGAGGGGAACTCCCGATGAGGTGAGCGCGTCTCCTAGGGAGTGGACGATCATGCCGAGGGCGACGACGGCGCCGACGATCCACCCGGGCGGGTGGTTGTCCCACGCGGTCAGGAACAGTGCGGCCACGCAGAGCGCGCCGAGGGCCGCGCCCGGCCACGAGCCGAGCGCGGTACGCAGTCCCCGCCACGCGACTTTGCGGAGCGCGCGGAGGCCGAGAAAAGCCAGGAACCATGCGGTGACCAGGGTCGCCCACCAGGACAGGTGGCAGAGCAGGCCGATCACTGCGCCGACTGCGGCCGCGAAGACGGGGGTGTGGCCTAGGTGGCGGTGTTCCCCGTCGGAGCGGTCGGCTGGGGTTCGGGTGCGCCGGTAGACGGCGAGCGACAGGGCGCGCATTCCCCGGGACAGCAGGCCGGTGACGAACCCTTGGGAGCGGGTGGCGGTCGAGGAGGGATGGTCGAGGTCGGGGACTAAGGCCGAGCCCGCGCCGAGTAACGCCCACGCCAGCAGGCCCATGGGGGTGGGAGGGGTGCCCGCGGCGGCAGCGAGCGGAGCAGCGACAGCGACTCCGACCAGGACTCCGGTGGTCGCATGGCTGAAGCCCATCATCGTGGTGGACTCCCGTTCTCCAATTGTTGGGGGGGACGGGCCATGTCCTACCCCATTGCGCGGGAGCCGATATTTACTGCTGTCCCGGTGGGGGAGGACTCCCTGTCCGAAAAACGGGCGCCCCCTGGACCGCCAGTGCGCTGGGTGGGGAACCGCGGCTGCCCACGGGTCCGCTAGGTGGACGACTGTTCGGCCCGGTCGTGGTGCACCGGTTGCGCCGCGGGTTTCTTCGCGGGGGTGAGCAGGCGGCGGACTCGTTTGAGGCGTTTCCGGAACCGGCCGATCGTACGTAGCGCACCCGGTGGCACTTCCATGCGCAGCCGTCCCCGGCGGCGCCGCGCCACGTCTTTGGGACTGGTGAGCAGTGGGGGCCGTACTGGCAGCCCTTCCGTGCGGGCGCGTGCCACGAGCGCGCTCAACCGCGGCACCCAGTCGTTGTCGGCCGCGTCGTGGAAATAGTTCGCCGCACACCACTGCGGGTCCGGTTTCCGGAATTCGGCTGCGCGCAGATCTTCCAGGGTGCCGAGGGTGCCGCTGTCTTCGAACACCAGGTTGATCATTTCTGCGGATACGCCGAAGTCCGACAGGATCAGCAGCGGCACGTCGTAGGCGATCGCTTCGAGCGCGGCCGTGGAGCTGACCGTGACGAAACCGACGGCGTGCGCGAGCTGTTCCCGCATCGACCCGTCCGCGAACGTGACCGCGTCGGCGGGCACTTCCCCGGCCGCCACCAGGTTCTGCCACAGGGTTTCGTAGTGGTGGCGTTCCCGGTGGGTCTGCTGTTCGTGGGCGCGGGCCCGCAGTTTGACGACGACTTCCAGGTCGGGGCGGCGGGCCGCAAGGTCGGCGAGGGCACGCAGGATCGCTTCACGTTCTTCCCGTTCCACGGGCACTTTCGCCTGGGTGGCGAAGACGACGCGGTTGCGCGGCGCTTCCCTGGGAGCAGCCGGTGCGGGGAGGGCCGGGGCAGGGTTGTGGGGGAGGAACGGCAGGGTGGCGAGCCCGACTTCCCCGGTCACCCCCAGCTGTTCGCCCAATTCCCGGAACTCGGCTGCTTCCCGGTGGCTGTGCACGATGAACAAGTCGACGGGGGCGCGGTATAGCCACGCTTTCTCCGTGGCTGGAACAGACACCCCGGGCAGGCCGGAGACGAAGACCGGGCGCGGGGTGAGCCCGGCGAGCACGTCGTTGATGAGCACGTCGACCACGGGGCCGGTGCACGCGGTCACCACCACGTCGGGGCGGGTGCGGCGTACGGCGCGGCGCAGCGCCGTGGCGGACAGCACGGGCGGCAGCGCAGCGCTCGCGCGGGTGCTTTCGAGCGCGCCCCGCATCTGGGTGGGGGAGGGGGCGATCGGGGTGCGGGCCACTGCGAGTTCCCCGGACCAGTCAGGGGGAAGGGCGTCGACGAGGCACGCCGCCCATTTCAGGTAGGAGTCGGAGTCGGCGATCGCCATGACGTGCACGGGTCCACGGTTGGTCACGACGGGTCCTTCGGATGTGTGACGAATGTGCTCAAGTGGGCTCGCAGACTGGGGGTGGCCTGGTCGGTCCACCACGTTTCCGGGATCGGTACCGCGCTGACCGTGGTGCCGTTCCGTTCCAGCAGAACGCGGAGCGAGGTCACGGCCGTGGACGGCAGGCTCACCACTTCGTGCCGGGCGGCTAGTCCGCGCAAGGCCAGTTCGGCGGGGAGGCCCTGGTCGGCGACCCGCAGGCGAGGGTGGGCGCGCAGGACTGCCAGGGTGCGGTCGTCTTCCCGCCGGTGCGGGTAGTAGAGGAGCGGTGCCTGCTCGGCTTGGTGCGTCACCCACGCCAGGTAGGGCTCGGCGTGGATGAGGCCGTCGCAGACCATTGCCGTGCCGAGCACCACGCGGTTTTCCTCGGGCAGGGTCCCGCCTGGCAGGGACCGCAGCCAGGGGAAGTCGTGCGTGATGATGCGGATGCCGACCGCGGTGGCTTCGTCGACTAGACGGTCGGGCAGCGGGAGCATGGTGAACACGGTGACCCGTCCGGTGCGTGCCGCCGCGCGGATCTTCCGTGCCGCTGCCAGGCCGAGGAGGCGGCGGGGCAGGGTGGAGCGCACGCGGGCCCGCTCCAGCGGGACTGCGGTGCGGCGGCTGAGCAGGCGGAGCAGGTGGAGGGTGGCGAGCCCGTCGTCCACGATGACGTAGTGGCGGGCGCGGCTGCCGAGCAGGGAGCGCTGCACTTGTCCGGAGAACGCGTCCCCGATGAACCAGACCCCGGACCCGCTGTGGTGCGGGGCCAGGCTGGGGACGGCGGGCAGGACGGTGAGCCCGTCGGGAAGATCGGTCTCGGCCAGTGCGGTGACCGTGTCCGCGAGGGACGGGGATCCGGCGCGGGGCAGGACCTGCGTGTGCTGGGCGAAGGCACCGGTGTGGTGGGCTTCGACCACGGACAGGAGTTGCAGCGGGGTTTCCACCCAGGCCATAGCGGTGGTGGTGCTGTCCGCACGGTCCGGGCAGAACGCGGGAGACGAGGAGTTCTTCACGATGCCGACCTGTCGTCCCGGTATGTCGACACCGGGGGAGAGAAAGGAAAGGAGGGCGGCACGCAGAGTACTCATCGTGGGTTAACGGGATCCAGGGTCGGGTGAACGGAAGACCAACGGGTGGTGTGGTCGTGGTGGTCTGCCGTGGTGGCGGCCGGCTGCTGGGCCACGGTGGCGATGATGATGCGGCCTTGGCCGGAGGCGAGCACGGGGCCGGTGCGGGCGCTGAGGAAGGCGGATTCTCCGCGGGCCAGGGCGAGGTTGCCTCCGCTGGGTGCGTGGAGTTCCACGGCGCCTTCGACGACGAGGGCGATGGCGGGGCCTTCGGGAAGCCACACCGCTTTCTCCCTGGGTTCGGCGACGATGAGCGCGAAGTCGTCGATGTCGGGCCGGTATTCGATCAGGCCGTCCCGCACCACGGGTTCCACGTAGGGGATGGGCAGCATGCTGTAGTCGAGCACCTTGAGGAGTTCCTCAGGGTCGACGTGTTTGGTGGTGAGGCCTGCGCGGAGCACGTTGTCGGAGGTGGCCATCACTTCCACGGCGACCCCGTGCAGGTAGGCGTGGACGTTGCCCGCGGGCAGGAACAGGGCTTGCCCTGGGGACAGCACCACGTGGTTGAGGAGGAGCGCTGCAATGGCCCCCGGGTCGCCGGGGTAGCGTTCCGCGAGGTCGAGCACGGCCCGCAGGTGGCGGGAGGGCGCTGTGGCGCGTTCCGCGAGTTCTTCCGCGGTTTCGGTGACCAGGGTGGCGCGCTGGTCAGCGGGCAGGGTGAGCAGCCGGGTCATGGCGGAGCGCAGTGCCGCGGACGGATCGGCTGCGGTCAGGTCGGCGTGGAGTGCCTGTGCCAGCGGGGTGGTGAGGCCGGCGAGGTCGGCCGCTGAGGCGGCCGGGGAGCGGAACCCGCAGAGGGCTTCGAATTCGCCGAGCGCCATGACGAGTTCTGGTTTGTGGTTGGGATCCCGGTAGTTGCGGTGCGGCGCGTCGATGGGAATCCCGGCGGCTTCTTCTGCGGCGAATCCGGCTTGGGCGCGTTCCTTGTCGGGGTGGGCCTGCAGCGACAGGGGTTGGGCGACGGCGAGGAATTTCAGGAGGAAGGGAAGGCGTTTGTTGAAGCTGCGCGCCACTTCTGTGCCGAGTGTTGTGACCGGGTCGGACGCGATCATCGCGTCGAGTCCGATCGGTTCCGTGCCGCCACTGGCGATCGTGCTGGGGGCACTGGGGTGGGCACCCAGCCACAGTTCGGCTTGGGGTTGCCCGTTGGGTTCAATTCCGAGCAGCCTAGGGATCTCGGTGGTGGATCCCCACGCGTACTGCCGAACGTGGTTGGCGAGTCGCCACATGGTCAGTCCCTCCGTGAGGCGGAACGGTGCGCCCTCGAACTCGGTTCACCAGGACGCGGTAGCCGCCACGCTAACCCCGACAAGACGGTGAAAACCGTGATCAGAGGGGTGTTCCCCCTGAATTTCGTCCTCGCGCCAGCAAGATTTAACTCGCTAGTAGGGAATCTGTAGGTTAGGCCAGGATCGTATGAAGTGGGCCACTTTTGTCCAGCAGTGAGCCTTGTGTGATCGTTGGCGCGGTTTCTTGGCGAGCGGTCCCGGGCCTGTACTCCACTGCCAGGCGCCGTGGAGGACCCGCGACGCTCCTCGCTGCTTGGGCGAGAGGACGCGGCTGGGCTCACAGGGTCCTCCTTCCGGCTGGGCACGCTCACCCCAGAGTCTCGTGACTTTCTGTTGTTGTATGCTTACAGTTCTGCGGCTCTTCGATGGGCATACCTTGTTCCTCCGGTTTCACACCCCCTGTGTGTTTCTCGGGCGGGGCCCGCCCAGCGGGAAGCGCCCATGGTGGGGCTGCTGCGGGTCGGAGCAGCCTGTCCCAGACGGCTGTGCGGCCGGGGCTCATGGGCAGAGCCTGTCGAGCGAGACCGGTTTTTTCCCGATCTGGCGGCCAGGGCTGTCGGGGGACGGTGACGGCTGCTTGGCGGTGTCGGCAGGGCCGTGGTCTTCGCCGTTGCTGCGGATCGCCCTGTCGACGAGTGTGCGGATCTCCGTCCAGTCGGGGTGCGCGGTGGTGACCTGGGGCGGGGAAAGCTGCAGGGTGTGCATGCGCGCTTGGGAGACCCGCCTGGCCAGGTCGACGAGGGCAGGCAGGTGGGAAGGGGGAATGTCGCTGGTGAGGGTGCGCTGTGTGGCGTCGGCGAGTTCGTCGAAGCGGCGCAGCACTGTCACCGGGTTGGTCTGCTCCGCGACGTATTTCAACAGGCAGCCTTGGCGGCCCATGCGGGCGTAGTCGTCGCTGTCTGTGCGGCTGCGGCTGTACCACAGCGCTTCTTTGCCGCTCATGCGCCGCTCCCCTGGTTCGAGCAGGCCTTCGCCGCGGCGGCCGTAGCGGATGGGTTCTTCCACGGGGACGACCACGCCGCCGATCGCGTCGATGAGGTCCGCGAACCCGCGGAGGTCCACGAGAGCGTAGTAGTCGATGGAGATGCCGAGTGCGTGCCCGATGACGTGCTTCAGCGTGTCCGCGGCTGGATCGGGCGCGTCGGGGTTGATGGCCAGCTCCTCGGGTTCTTCAGCCACCGTCTGGTAGACCTCGTTGAGCAGGTCGTCGAATCCGTAGGGCTCCGGGTAGCGTTCCGCGAGCGCTGTGCCTTCGGGGAACGGCACGTTTTCCAGGTTGCGGGGCACGCTGATGAGGACCGTGTCCCCGCTGTCGATGTCGATGTTGGCCACGATCATCGTGTCGGTGCGCAGCCCGTACCGGTTGTCGCCGGCGTCGCCGCCGAGGAGCAGGACGTTGATATGGGAGCGGTGGGGCCACGGGGTGTCGGCGGCAGCCTGGGACGCCGGTTCGGCGGGGGCGAGCACGCTGGTCAGCGTGCTGTGCAGGGTGACGGCGGTGCGGACGACGAACGCGAACGGCACGATGAGCGCGGTGCACAGGACGGTGACCAGTACCGCGCCTACGGCCCGGGACCCCCAGCGTTCGGGGCGCGGCCGGGTGAGCTGCCAGGACCGGATGATGATGCTCGACCACAGGGTGGCGAGGGCTACGGCGCCGATGGCGACCGCTTCCACCCAGTAGGGCTGGGCAGCCAGCCACGCCTGCCAGGACAGGTCGCTGCGCAGTTGGTAGAAGGCCGCACCGGCGGCGGTGGCGAGCAGGAGGAATCCTCCGAGGATGCCGGCTCCTGCGGCGCGTTTCCCAGCGCGCAGGTGGGCGAGGCCGGGCAGGAGGGCCGAAGCGCTCGTCCATAATGCGGCGCGCGCGGTCGCCCAGAACCGTGGGCGCCGCCCGCCTTCCGCTGGATATGCCATGGTCAACCACCCCCACGCATCCGTGGGGAGGCATCTAACCGGGAAACACGGCGACCACTCGGCGCCCTACCTTCCTTTTCGTGGTGAGTTGCGGAATTTTTGGCTTTTGCTGTGGAAAGTCAGGAAAACGGGGTTCGAGGGGAGAAGGGAAACGCCAGAGGGGCGGGGTAAGTATGCCTTGGGCCTACCTGGTTCAGCAGAGTGAACAGCGCAGATGCCGAGGAACCGGAACGTAGCGGGCCTTTCCGGGTGGTGGGGAAAACCGCTGTGTGCTGCAGCGGAAGCTGTTGTGAGAAGAGGATGGTGCGGGCCGCGGCGGCTGCGGTAGGAAAGGAATCGGCAATGGCAGGGCACGGGCCCTCGTTTCCAGGGGGTGTGTGCGGCGGGACGGGGTTTCCGCGCGGCCGCACCTGCCTCGGGTCCGGCGCTTCGCTGAGGACAGCGCCGCCCATGTCCCGTCGGTGCGTGTGAGGGTGCGGGCTGCGCCATCGCCTGCCGTAGCGGGGTTCGCGTAGCCGTCCGAGAGGGGTCGAGGGGCCTCGGCTGCCGCAGTGGATACGTGGGGAAGTCGGAGTCAAGAACATCCACAGGTGTCGCCCTAGCCTGTGGATAACTTGTGGATATCTATCTGCAGAATTTTTTTCATGCACAGCCCGTGGACAGAGTTTTTGCAGCTCAGAGGCTGTGATTAGAGGGTGGGGAAAAGTTATCCACAGGTTGCGTGCACAGGTTATCCACAACTAGACGCCAGTCATCCACAGGATGTCCCCAGGTTTATCCACAGGTTGTCTTTGCGACCGTCTCGTGAAGTGGCGAGAATCCTGGTTCGGGCATGTCACGTTCAGGCGTGAAGTCAGCCGGGGGGAGCCATGAGCGTCGACCATTCAGTCGAGGAAGTGGGGTATGACCGGACCCCGCCCCACGACATCATGGCCGAGCAGTGCGTCCTCGGCGGCATGCTGCTGTCCAAAGAAGCCATCATCCAGGTAGTGGAGATCCTCAGCTCCTCCGACTTCTACCGCCCAGCCCACCAGACCATCTACGACACGATCGTGGACCTGTTCGCCCGAGGCGAGCCGGTGGATGCGATCTCCGTCCACGCGGAACTCACCAAACGGGGAGAGATCGCGCGGGTGGGCGGCGCTCCCTACCTGCACACGCTCACCGACACCGTCCCCACCGCAGCGAACGCCGGATACTACGCGCGGATCGTCGCCGACCGCGCCGTGCTACGCCGCCTGGTCGAGGCGGGCACCCGCATCGCGCAGCTCGGCTACTCGGGAGACGGGGACGTCGACGACCTTGTCGACCAAGCCCAAGCCGAGATCTTCAAAGTCGCGGAACGGCGCACCAGCGAAGACTATCTGCCGCTCAGCGACATCATGCCGGGAGCGCTCGACGAGCTCGAAGCAATCGCCTCCCACGACGACACCCTGACCGGGGTCCCCACCGGGTTCACCGACTTCGACGCCCTCTCCAACGGGCTGCACCCCGGACAGATGATCATCATCGCGGCCCGTCCCGCGGTGGGAAAGTCCACTCTCGCCCTGGATTTCGCCCGCTCTGCAGCAATCAAACACCAGTTGACCACGGTGTTCTTCAGCTTGGAGATGGGGCGCAACGAGATCGTCATGCGGCTCCTCTCGGCGGAAGCGCGCGTGCCCCTGCACACTATGCGCTCGGGAATGATGACCGACGAGGACTGGGCCCGGCTGGCGCGGCGGATGGGCGAGGTCGCGGGAGCGCCGCTGTTCATCGACGACTCCCCGAACCTGACGATGATGGAGATCCGGGCCAAGTGCCGTCGGCTGAAACAGCAGCACGACCTGAAACTCGTCATCGTCGACTACCTCCAACTGCTGAGCTCCCACGGCCGGGTGGAGAGCCGCCAGCAGGAGGTTTCCGAGATGTCCCGCTCGCTCAAGCTGCTCGCTAAGGAGCTTGAGGTTCCCGTCGTCGCCCTGTCCCAGCTCAACCGCGGCCCAGAACAGCGCACCGACAAGAAACCGCAGATCAGCGACCTGCGGGAGTCGGGTTCCATCGAGCAGGACGCCGACATGGTCATCCTGCTCTACCGCGAGGACGTGCACGAGAAAGAGTCGCCGCGGGCCGGGGAAGCCGACCTCATCGTGGCCAAGCACCGCAACGGCCCCACCGCCACGGTGACCGTGGCGTTCCAAGGGCACTACAGCCGGTTCGTCGACATGGCACCGGGGTAACAGGCGCCCCACCAGCAGGTCTCACTGGCAGGCGTCGCTAACGGGTGAGGGACCGACCAGCGTCTGGTCGGTCCCTCACCCGCTCAGGCGAACAATCTCAGATCCACCGCGCCTGAGGACGCAGACGGCCAGTGCTGTCCGGCAGCAAAACCCACGTCAGCTTCGGCCGTGTGTCGAGGGTCTCCGTGTCCGCAGTGTCCCGCTGCTGCGGCAGAAGGGTGGTGCTGTGCCGCAGAGAAGTCATCCGACGGGTCGGCCGACGGCGGCGTCGAGTCTGGGCGGGGCGGGTGGTCGATGGCGCCTTGCTTGCTCGCCAAGCCATGACATCACCCCCTCATTCAACTAGACGATGACCCAAGTTAACCTTCTGTTCACCTTGAAGTCAAATAGACCTTCCTTGCCGTGGGAACGGCAGCAAAAGTTGTGGGGCCCCGCGCTCGCGCGAGGCCCCACAACTCACGAGGGGTGGATCGTAATGGTGAGTGGGTCACTCACTTGTCGGGGAAGATGAGGCCCACCACTTCGAGATAAAGCTGCTCCGGGTAGGGGATGAAGTCGATCTTGCTGAGAGCCTGGTCCTGACCGGCCGACTCCATGACGAACGTGCCGTAGCCCAGCAAGCGGCCCAACAGGGTGCGTTCAAAGCGCATGTCGGTGACCTTGCCCAGCGGCATCATGTTGACCTGCCGGGTGATCAGGCCGTTCGTGCCCAACAGGCGCGCCGACGTGATGACGAAGTAGTCGACCGACCACTCGGCGACCTTCCATACGAACCACACCAGCACCAGCAGCCACAGCCACCAGATGATGGCCAGCATGGCCCCGCTCGTCACGAACGAGGTGTTGCTCAGAATCCCCGCGGCGATCAGACTGCCCAGCACGATCGCCGTCGGCCCCAACAGGACAGCAGGGTGTCGGCGGACCGTGATGACCTGCTGCTCGTGGGGGAGCAGGTAGCGGTTAACCGACGCGGGCGCCGAGTCGCCCGGTGTCACCAGCTTCATCCGGGCTCACGCCCCTCACAACAAGATGGTGTTGACGAACGTGGAGAGCGAGTTGGCGGCTCCGCCCAGCCCGGCGAAGATGTTCAGAACCAGAGTGCCCACCGTGGCCGGCTGAGTCAGCAGGTAGAAGATGGCAAAGGCAATGAGGGCGTAACCCAGCCATTTTTTCAATTTCGGCGGCATGAACGCACTCCCCACTAGAGCGAAGACCCACTAACCCACAACGATTGTTACACCAGTGCTGGGACACGTAAAGACAATAGGAAGCTCTGGCGTGCCGTTCCAGGTCAGAAGGTTAGGGTCGGACCTTCGTCCGATATTTGGTCAGCGCTGCTCCGCCAGGGCCAAGGCGAGAACTTTCAGGTGCTGCCGCGCAATCCGCTCCACGAGCTCCGGAGTGGCGTAGCCGACCACGTCCTCCGCCCCGTTCCGGGCCGCGGTGACGCAGCGGGACACGATCGATTCCGGGTGCACGTCCTTGAACTCGGCGCTGAGTCGCGTGACAACGGGGGCGAGGTCGCGCGAGAGCGCGTCATGGGTCTGGGACATGTCACTCCTCGGGACGGCAGAGAGCGGTCGTGGTGCTCCGATCTCTTTGTGAGCTCCGGCGCAGTCCAGAGCGGGCGGGGCACCTTCCCGCAGGCGCGGGATTGTGCCGACCACCGAGCGCCCGATCAGGGACCGGGGGGATGAGTGGTGGAGATCACGGTTTTTCGGTTGGGGTTGTGCGGAGAATTATTAGGAGCCATAAACATCATTACCACAACGGGTCACGCGTATATCTCGATATGAGTTCGACTGGTACAAGAAACCCCTGGTTGTGATCCCAGGGGTAGAGTTTTAGATCCCGAACAATTATTGCTTTATTCCCCAGGAGATAAAACTAAAACATAAAGTTTCCTTAATTTATCTGGGGAGTGGAGAAAGAAACTTTCCAGTGGCTATGCGGAGCCGTACAACCGGTCCCCCGCATCCCCCAGCCCAGGAACAATGAACCCCGACTCGTTGAGACGCTCGTCGATAGCGGCCGTCACCACACGCAGCCGCAGGTCGCCGCGCTCCTCCAACACCCCGCTCAAACCGGTGCGCAGCCGCTCCAACCCTTCCGGGGCAGCAAGCAGGCAGAGCGCAGTGATATGGTCGGCGCCCCGCTCCACCAGCAGCCGCAACGCCGCCGCCAAAGTGCCGCCCGTCGCCAGCATGGGGTCGAGCACATAGCACTGCCGCCCCGACAAGTCCCGAGGCAGCCGGTCTGCGTAAGTCGCCGGCTGCAGCGTCTCCTCGTCGCGGACCATCCCCAAAAAGCCCACTTCGGCGGTGGGCAGCAGACGCGTCATCCCGTCCAGCATGCCCAACCCGGCGCGCAGGATCGGCACCACTAGCGGAACCGGCCGGGAAAGCTGGACCCCCACCGTCTCGGTCAGCGGAGTCTGCACCGTGGCTTCCGACACCCGCACATCCCTCGTCGCCTCATAGGCGAGAAGAGTCACGAGTTCGTCGGTGAGACGGCGGAAGGTAGGCGAATCCGTGCGCACGTCCCGCAGCGTGGTGAGCTTGTGGGCAACGAGCGGATGGTCCACAACGAAGATCTCCATAGGAGATCAAACTATCGTTCCGGGCGCCTTCCCACACATTCCCCGTCAAACCGATTCCACCAGGGGTTTCACGGTGCGTGCTCCCCGCGGGGCGTTCTGTCGCTGTCGCGGGGTGCGGTTGAAGACCGGATCACGTTCTGTTCCTACAGGAACGTCCGTTCTAATAGGAGACGTGAGCGCGGACTTCTACAACGGACCAGCCTTCCCGCTAGGAGAGCACAACACGGGCGAAGGCAGCCGTTTCAGTGACCAAGCAAGGGACGATCTGCGATTCTGGTTTGACCAAGGCCAGCCGGGTGGAGCGACGATGACGGAACTCGAACTGGACGATGGCGCAGGCGACTTCGCCGCCGTAGCTTATCGAGAAGAAGACTACTGGGATGTCGACCTGCTCCCAGTCGCGCTAACCCGCGACCTCAAAGGATTGTTGCACGCCCTCCACCAGCAGCCGAGCATCAGCGGAGCCATCGGCCTGGTTTCGGTCGCCGACGACTTCTTCATCCTCGCCCGCGTCTACGGACGGGACAACGTCAGCGTCTTCCTCTCCGATATCACCGCGTCGATGGACTGGAAGATCGCCCGCGATGTCCTGGAATACCTGGATATCGACATCCCCGACGACGAGGATGTAGACCAGGTGCTCCCCGCAGGAGACATGTCGATCCTCGCTGACCTGGGGCTGGATGAGATGGAATTGGGTGCACTGGCCGGAGACCTCGACCTGTATCCGGACGAGGTGCTGTCCAGTATCGCGGAACGTCTCGGATTTCACGCTGCTTTCCAACGCGCCCTGGACGCGTTGGGGTAAAGCCAGCGTGCACACCGGCTGGCACGTGGTTGAAGAAGCGCAGTAGACAGGAGTCCGGGTGGCGGTTTTCGCAGCGGTCTTCTCCCATGCAGCAGACGGGTGGACGGGGACCGAGGTGGATTTAGCGGAGTACGAGGGAATCGACGACCTTGCCGATCTGATGCGTGACACGGCCGCGGCCGAGTCCACCGCAGAAACCTCCGTCGTGGTGCTCGCGGAAGCCGACGACGAATGGTTCGGCGTTGCCCGACTGGACGACACCGGGGAGCCGCGAGCTTTCCTCTCCGACATGCGAGTGGTGTACGGGCACCCGGCAGCCCGCCTGTTCCTCGAAACCGACGGAGGAATAGACGACGATCAAGAAACCGAAGGCACGGGGCAGAACCCCTACCCCGAACCGGTGGGAGACCCCGACCTGCTCGACGACCTCGGCATCCCAGGCACCGAACTGATGGCGCTGACCACGCGCGAAGGCATCCTGCCCGCGGATGCGCTGACCACCATCGCTGACCGTGCCGGATTCGCCGGAGAACTCGACGAGCTGCGGGCATGAGCGTAGGGCGGAGTGGGGTCGACGCCGCCGTGCGGCGGGCGCTGGAAGAGGCCGAGAAGACATCGTCTAGCGGCGATGTTCCCGTGGGCGCTGTCGTCCTCGACCCGGACGGCGTGGTCATCGGCGCCGGCCACAACGAGCGCGAGGCCACCGGCGACCCCACCGCACACGCCGAAGTGCTCGCCTTGCGCGCCGCAGCACGGCGTCTAGGCAGCTGGCGGCTGAGCGGCTGCACCCTGGCGGTCACTCTTGAACCGTGCACGATGTGCGCGGGCGCCATCGTGCTGGCCCGGATCGAACGGCTCATCTACGGGGCACGCGACGAACGGGCAGGAGCCGTAGGGTCCCTGTGGGACGTGGTTCGCGACCGGCGACTCAACCACCGTCCCGAAGTGATTCCCCCCAACCTCGTGGACCCGGAACTGTCTGCCGCGTGCAGCCGCCTCCTCACCGATTTCTTCGCGCGCCACCGTACCCGATAGCACTGCCCAGCCCTGGCAGACACCACCGTCAGTGAGTACCAGCCGCACGCGTGCAACGAACACCGTTTCGTCGGACCCGGCGGTGTTGCAGGGTAGTCGGCCCGCCAGCATCCCGAGGGCATGCGCTGCGTGGGCAGGAAAGCGTTCGCCATGGGGAGCGGAAGCACAGAAAACCACTGGCCTGCAGTGAACTCCCCGTGCGCAAAAGGACTTCTGAAACCGCGTGCGCCAATCTTCCCCGTTGAACTCCACATCTGGTGAAGTCGAAATTGTGCCTTTCCGGAAAGCAGGAGCAGGGCATGGAGATGCTCGGTGATGAGGCGGATGACGGTATGCCGGGCTTTCGCGAAAGAAACGAATTTCAGGGGGAGTTTCCGGGGCGAGGCGGGCTGGTCGGGGAATGCGTCTCCGGGTAAAGGCTCGTATTCGTAACCGGCGTGCCGTACCCCATGGTTTTACGGGGGCGCTTCGCGTGAAGAGAGCATTTCCTCCCGTTGGCGCAGCCAGGGTGAGATTCATCCGTGACAGGGCAGCGAAGACGGGGACGAGGCGGCCCACCGATCCCCCAAACAGGGATCCGAGAGGCCGACAAGCCTGTCCGGCGGTCGAGCTCTTTACTGCTCGCTGGACGCCGCACTTTCCGGCCATGCGAGCCTGCCGGGGGCGCTGTGCTCGAGAGACGGGTGAAGCACGGTGGCGGTACCCGATGGCCGGGATGCTCCACTTGGCGCACTTTGTCTTCAATGTGACTTACCGCACATAAAGTGTCGGGTGGAGACCGCTCAACTCGCGGCACTTCACAGAGCCATGTAGAGTGGTCCGCGGTGGAGTCGCATAGCGGCCTAGTGCGCACGCCTCGAAAGCGTGTGAGGGGCAACCCTCCGTGGGTTCAAATCCCACCTCCACCGCCAGCAGGCCGGTCCTGGAGGACCGGCCTCTTGCTTTCCCCGGGGACGACCGTTGACCGCGAGCACATCCCAGCAGGTGCTGCTGCGCGGAGAACCCCGGTCCACCGCTCTGCGCGTTCCTGCGTCCCCTACCGGTCGCCCGGCACGCGGACAGCCTCCTCCAGGTTTGCGTCGCGCAGGTACGGCCCGATCTCCTCCACTGCGCGGTCGACGTCTGCCGCGTCCGTGGACAGGTGGAAAGCGCAGCGCATGCGGCCTGCGCGCATGGCCGCGACAATCCCCGCGTCGGCCAGAACCTGTTGCGCCTTGGCGTCCACTGCCACGCTGACGATCGCTGAATCGGTGGGCGGCAGTCCCAGCGCAGCGCAGAACCGGTTCGCCAACGCGACGTTATGGGCTCCGAGCGCTGCTTCCCCCAGGTCGGCGAGCAGCTCCAAAGCAGGGGCGAGCCCCACACACGACGCCCACGCCGGGGACAGGTCGAAGCGGCGCGCATCCGAGGCCAGGCGTAGCTCGGTGCCGTAGAACGCGCTCGTGATGTCCTCAGCCGCGAACCAGTTCGCCGCGATCGGCGTGAGTTCGGCCAGGGCATCGTCGGTTCCCGCGAAGAAACAGGCGCCCCGCGGTCCCAGCAGCCACTTGTAGGCGCTGCACACCAGGTAGTCCACGCGGTCTGCGGGAATAGGAAGCCAGCCCGACGACTGGGTGGTGTCCAGCAGCACCCGCGCGCCGTGCGTGGCAGCCGCGTCCAGCAGCGCGGGAACATCAACGATACGGCCGTCGGCGGACTGGACCACAGAGACCGAGACAAGGTCCACGCTCGTGTCCACGGCGTCGATGATCCGGTCCAGCGGAACCGGGCGGACCGTGACCCCTCGTCCGGTTGCGGCGAGGAAAGGGTAGGTCACCGAGGTGAAGTCCTCCTCGGCCACGACCACGGTTGCACCCGGGGGAAGAGAAGCCGCGACCAGTCCGACGAAGAAGGACGCCTGCGATCCGACCGCCACTCGAGACACGGGCACTCCGACCAGTCTGGCGAAGGCGGCCCGCGACCGCTCCACCGCCTGATGCGCAATGTCCAACGTCAACCGTCCTCGGGCGCGGTCGCGCTCCACGGCGAGAGTCGCCTCGTGGGCGACGCGGGGCGGAAGCCCGCAGGTGGCGGTGTTCAAATAGACCACCTCACGGGTGAACTGGTCGCGGATTGACGAGGGAAGTAGGGGTGCGGTGTCCATGCTTGGATTGTCAGCAACCCGATCTCAAAGATCAAGAAAAGATTTTCGTCTTCTCTCATAAATAGCTTTGATACCTTGGGGGTGTGCTGGACCTCACTCGACTCCGTGTGTTGTGCGAGGTGGCCCGACTGGGATCGATGAGCGCGGCCGCGCGCGCCCTCTCCTACACCCAGCCCGCCGTCTCCCACCACATTGCCCGCCTCGAAGCGGAAGTGGGCACGCCCCTCGTGGTGCGGCACGGGCGCGGGGTGCGGCTCACCGAAGCGGGCCGGGTCCTCGTCGGCCACGCGGAAGCCGTACTGGCCCGGCTGGACACGGCTGAAGAAGAAGTCGCGGCCATCGCGGGACTGCGGGCAGGCCGGGTCAGCCTCGCTGCCTTCCCTACAGCCACCGCCGGAATCGTGCCGCAAGCCCTGGCCACCCTGCGGGAACGCGCCCCCGATGTCGCGGTCACCCTGGTCGAAGCGGAACCCCCCGAATCATTGGACCTGCTCCGCGAAGGCGAAGTGGACGTCACCCTCGCCTTCTCCTACGACGAGACACCCCCTGATGCGAGCACCGGCATCCGCGAGGTCACGCTCTGCCGGGAACAGGTGCGGCTGCTGCTTCCCGGTGACCACCCGCTCGCCGCTGAGCACACTCTGGAACTCGCTGCCCTGCGCAAAGAGACCTGGGTGGCGGGCTGCGAGCGCTGCCGCTCCCACCTCGTCCACGTGTGCCGCCGGGCCGGATTCGAGCCCCGGATCGCCTACACCACCGACGACCACCTGGCCGTTCAGCGTCTCGTGTCCCTGGGCATGGCAGTGGGGGTGCTGCCGCAGCTTGCCCTCCTCCTCCACCAGGGGGAGAACGTCGCCGTGGTCGACTCCCCGGAACTGGGCTGGCGGCGCCTGTTCGTGGCTGTTGCCGGGGGCACGATACCGCCTGCTGCCGCGGCGCTCGTAGACGAGCTCACCGCCGCGGTGGGTCAACTCAACTCCGGGAACCAGGCCGGGTCGTAAACCCGGGCCGCCACCGTTTCCCGCTGCTGCAAGGCGGCGCGCAGCGTCCGGTGCAATCCGTCCTCCAAGTAGAGTTCGCCTTTCCACCGCACCACGTGCGGAAAAAGATCCCCGAAGAAGGTGGAGTCCTTGGAGAGGAGGTATTTCAAATCTAAAACACTCTTGGTGGTCACGAGCTCATCCAGCCGCACCTGTCTAGGCGCAATCTTGTACCACGCGCTTGGCGACAGGCCGTGATCAGGATAAGGACGGCCGTTGCCGACCCGCTTGAAGACCATGCACCAATAGTAAGCGGAACTGGACAGGTGGTGAGAGATGACAGAGAAACGGACACCCCCTGTTCAGAATGAGGTCGGCGGAAACAGCCCCGAAGAGGATATTTCAGCCCGCGAAAGGAAAAAGGGGGTGCACGGGGAATGTCCGCGCTGAAAAAGTTCGAGAAGCAGAGAAAAACAGCCGCCCAACCTAGAAAACCGCGGAGAAAACCCTCCGCGGCAGGCGGCTGTTCCTGAAGAGGTGTTGCGGTGGCCGCAAGACAGCAGCCGGTCCCCGGCCACCGGCCCCCCTCCTACTTCTTCGCGATCGGGTGCAGCACGTCCTGGCCCACGAACGGGCGGAGCGCCTCAGGCACCACCACGGAACCGTCCTCCTGCTGGTGGTTCTCCAAGATCGCGACAATCCACCGCGTGGTGGCCAGCGTGCCGTTGAGTGTGGCCACGAACCGCGGCTTGCCGTCAGTGTCGCGGTAGCGGATGTTGAGACGGCGGGACTGGAACTCGGTGCAGTTCGACGTGGACGTGAGCTCGCGGTAGCGGCCCTGGCTGGGAAGCCACGCCTCGCAGTCGTACTTGCGTGCCGCGCTCGTCCCCAGGTCACCGGCGGCGATGTCCACCACCCGGTAGGGCACCTCGATCAGGTCAAGCATCTCGCGTTCCCACGCGAGCAGCCGCAGATGCTCCTCGTGCGCCTCGTCCGGGTGAGCGTAGACGAACATCTCCACCTTGTTGAACTGGTGGACCCGGATGATGCCGCGCGTGTCCTTGCCGTAGGAGCCCGCCTCCCGGCGGAAGCACGACGACCAGCCGATGTAGCGGGTCGGCAGGGCGTCAGCGGGCAGGATCTCGTTCGCGTGGTACCCGGCCAGCGGCACCTCGGAGGTGCCCACCAGGTACAGGTCGTCGGCGGGAAGGTGGTAGACCTCCGCAGCGTGCTCCCCGAGGAACCCGGTGCCGTCCATGGTCTCCGGTTTGACCAGCACCGGCGGGATCATCGGGGTGAAGCCGTTGGCGACGGCCCGCTGCATCGCCAAGTTGAGCAGGCCCAGTTCCAGCAGCGCGCCGACACCGGTGAGGAAGTAGAACCGCGCCCCCGACACTTTGGCGCCCCGCTCCGTGTCGATGGCGCCGAGCATCTCACCCAGTTCCAGGTGGTCGCGGGGGGTGAAGTCGAACTGGCGGGGCGTGCCGACCTCTTCGACCACGACAAAGTCGTCAACCCCGCCCACCGGCGCGTCGCTTTCCACCACGTTCGGCACGGAACGCAGCAGTGTGGTGAGCTCGTCGGAGAGCGCTTCGGCCTCAGCCTCAGCGGATTTGACCTCAGACGCCAGACTCTTCGCCCGGTTCAGCAGCGCTTCCCGCTCCTCTGCGGAGGCGCGGGAAACAGACTTGCCGACGCTTTTCTGTTCGGCGCGCAACGTTTCGAAACGCGCCAGGGCGGCGCGGTGCCGCGAGTCCAGATCCAGCAGCCGGTCGACGACAGATTCGTCTTCGCCGCGTGCCCGCTGCGACGCGCGCAAACGGTCAGGGTCTTCCCGTAGAGCTCGAAGGTCGATCACGTTGAGCAGGGTACCGGTATCACGGCTTTCCGCACACAGTGTCAGACGTTTCTGGAACGATAAAGGTGTCGGCCTCGTCGAATGAGGCCGAAAGGACCTGTCACGGGGACGCAGCGTGCGACAAGGGGGGCCTACACGAGGACACGAGTGGGATCCCTCCTTGCGACGGGTCTCGCTTCGGCCGGGAAACCGGCCTGCGCTCCGCACCGGTGTGGTGGCGGAGCAGAAAGGGGGAGAACACAATGACACAGCACTGGGGGATGAAGCCGGTTGGTGCAATGACCGCCGCGGAAATCCGCGCGGCACTGGACCGGCTCGACGAGGTTGCACCCGAAGACACGGCTTTGGAGCTGGCACTGCGCCACGAGCTGTACCGGGTGGCCTCGGAAGACTGGATGTTCGACGAGGATTCGGTGCTGGTGGGCTGAGACCCCCGCCAGGCACGCTGTTCCCAACGTTTCAGGTGAGGGCCCCTCAACGTTCACCTGGGCATTCGGGAACGCGGAATCCTGGAACGTTCACTACGGAACCGCGGGGTGGAGTCGCTGCCCCTCCGTGAGGCGGTCGCCCCAGTGCGGGCCCTGATCGTGGCCGTATCGTGGTGCCCGTTGACGGTGTGCCACGAGTGGTCTGCCGGACTGTACTCGTCGGCGAAGCGAGACGGCTCGGTGACGAGAGCGGTGGCCCGCCGCGAGCTGCGCGACTCTGCCCCGTTCGAGGCTGCAAGAAGCCGGTCCACGTCGGTTTCGAACAGGTCGTCGTGGACGTGCTCTCCGGTGCCGGGGGATTCGTGGCGGCCGCTTTTGATCAAGCCGAGCAGGCTGTTGAGCGGGCCTTGCCGGCCGATGACGAACCATGCAACAGCGCCGAGGATCGGCAGTTGGAGAACGAGGAGCGTCCACAGCAGCTTGCCGCCCCGGGTCAGCGAACGCATGGACAGTACGGAGGCCAGCGCCGCGATGACCAAGGTGAGTAGCGCGATTGTGGCCAGGCCCGCGAGGATTCCTACGAGCATGGCGGTGCTGTCCGACATCGGCTGCTGTGTCACGGCTGCCGTGACCCTCCCTCTGCGACTCTTTTTCCGGCTGCTATCACCAGCATGGGGAGTCACGACCCAACGCACGCCAGCGGCACGGCCAGCCGACGGTAAAACTCCCTGCGATTGTCGGACACGCTCCGCATAGGAGCCCGGAGCATGCTGCCCGTCCACGGGCACAGGCTTGTGCGTAGGCGCATCGGAGCCGGGAAAGCAGGCTGACAGCGCAGACCGCGGTCTGGGCGGCGGGGCACGTCCCCCCGGGAAACAGCAGCGGAGACACCGCTGACCCGCGGGTCACCGCCGGGGCCGGACTCCCGGGACACGGGGTTGCGGATGGCGGCCGCTGCTCTCCACAGCGGTCCGGTCTCCACGTCGACGCGCCCTCAGAAAACCCCGAAGACATGTACTCTCCGTGACCGTCGGTCGGGTGGAAGAAAAGCGGGCTTCCTTCTTGATTTCTCTGCGCACGGGCACGACCTGCTGCTTTACTGGCTCCATGGGCGAGCGGCGACACGTCATCGCAAGCAGATCCGTATGCCCCGGGACCACAGTCGTGACACACAGTCTCGACCAGTGTCGTGGAGGCAGAGTCCAACCGTGCGGATAACCGTGACTGAGAAGCCCGGCTACCTGCGGGTCGCCGACAGTCTGCGGGAACCCATCCTCAACGGGGAGCTTCCCCCAGGGACTCGGCTGCCTTCGCGGGCCCAGCTGGCCCGCCGCCACGCGGTCAGCGAGCAGGTGGCGCGCTGCGCGTTACAGCTTCTCGTGGCAGAAGGGCTGATTGAGGGACGGGCCGGATCCGGGTACTACGTGCGAGCGCCTTCCGCGGAAGTCCTCTTATCCCGCACCTCCCACCTCCCCGGGCTCGACCCGCTGCGCACCGAGTGGCTGGGGGCCCGGACCGAGACCGCGTCCATTGCCATGGCCCGGCGGCTCGGCACCCGGGTGGGGGAGCCGCTGTACCGGACGGAATGCCTCGGATACGCGCAGGGCACTCCGATCGCGCTGTGGGTGGCGTGGGAGCCCGCCATTCTCACGCTGGGCACCGGCCTGACCCCGGGGGAGCGGCCAGACACCAGTGTGGCGGAGCGGCTCGCCGAGGTGGGGGTCACCGTGGACCGGATCGAAGAGGAGGTGTCGGTTCGTCGACTGCGGGAGGTGGAAGCGCGGCGGCTCGCACTGGAGCCGGGCACGGCCATCCTGCTCGTGCAGCGCACCCATTTTGCTGGGCGGCGGGTCGTGGAAACGTCGGACCTCATCGTCTCAGCGGAGCACTGCCGGCTCGGCTACCGGCTGGTTTCCCCGTCCCGGCCGGGGCGGACTGCCGCGGACAAGAACGGGCCGTCTCCCCCACGGTCCCGGGAGACGGCCGCTTCTTCTCAGATGGGATCGGCAGAGTGAGCAAACCCGCTGGAGTGAGGAGTACGCCTAGTTGGCGTGGTTGTGGACTTCAACAGTGTTGCCGATGCAGTAGTACTCGTTGAGGACGTTCAAGCCTAGGGACAGCAGCGGAAGACCACCGGGGTCGCCGGGGGCCAGACCTAGCACGAGAGCGTCCTGTTCGACAACGCACTGGTTGATGACGGTTCCCGCCCCGACAGTGTCCTCTTCCAGCCCTTCGCCTTCAGGCTGCTCGTTGAGGCCGGAGACCTCGTCGTCCAGGACGGGCAGGTCGATGCTCACGTCCGTAGACCAGTCCGCTTCTTCTTCGGCGAGGGCGGGGAAGGAGCTGACAGCGAGAAGACACGCGGCCGCCCCGCTTACTGCCGCCCCCCTGATGATCTGGCGCATCACAGAATCCATTCCTTTTCTTCGGGTTTTCGGACGTCCGCTGCTCGTGCGGTAGGCAGCGACGGACAAGGCCGAAGAAGCCGCAGCGGGGACGCTGGACAGCCCCACTCTTGCCACAGCGCGCAGAGCCACGGGAACCGTGTGCCGCTGTGGCCTTCGGAAGGCCGCCTTCCGAAGCAGTAGCGGACTCCTCCAGGCCGGATGGGACGGTCTTCGCGGACAGGCCCGAGACCGTCGTGCTTTCGAGTGCAGCCCTGGGCAAGAGCTGCGGGTGTGCTGGGCTTAAGGAGTAGTGACGGTGACGGAGTTGCCCTCGCATGCCGCGGCGAGCAAGGGGTGGTGCTGCGCTTCGGGGGCCGGCGCCGGCAGGTCCGGAGGCTCATCAGGCGCCGGTGCGGGGGAGGGAACGGTGACGTTCCCGGTGATGAGGCGCTGGGTGACCGTGCACAGCTCCATGACGATGGGGCGCGGCTCCTCACCGGCCAGAGCAGGAGCGGTGTTGCTGAACAGCCCTGCGGCAAGCGTCCCCACTGCTATGGCAGTGACGGTTCGACGCATTGAGGGTGTCCCTTCCGTGTGGATCTCGGTGTGTGAAACGGTCACGGCCGACGGGTCGAAGATGCGGGTGTGGTCCGTGTCGCGCAGGGATCGGGAGGCCGGGAGCCGGTGACGCGATGACAAAGAAAGAAGCAGAGCGGAAGACCAGGCGGAGGGGATCGGGTGGTGGGTCGCAACCGTGACGCACAGCCCAGGGTGTGCGGGATCAATGTCAGTACGGGTGCGGCCGCCTTCTCCCAGAGGCCAGGTGGAAGGCGGCCGCCTTCCCTGCAGAGAGGGAGCTCCAGACGAGGTGTCAGCGGTTGATGACGACGGCCTCGTTGCTGATGCAGTTGTAGGTGTCCTCCCCCAGCGGCAGCAGCTCGGCGGGAAGGTCGAGCGGGCTGGAGATGGTCACGCGCTGGTCGACAACGCACTGGTCCACGACAGTGGTGTGCGACTCCCGGTCGATCTCAAATCCGCCGGCCAGGGCAGTAGCGGTGCTGAAGCTGAGCAGTCCCGCGGTGATCGCGCTCACCGCCACGGCTTTGACGATTCCACGCATTGAGGGTGTCCCTTCTGTGAGGCCCGCTGACCGTGTGGGAACGGACACGGCCAGCGGGCGGGCGTTGAGAAGCACGTTTTCCGGCTTGATGCGGCGACGATCTGCGGCCACGGGCGAACGAGGCCGGTGAAGACCGTGACTCCCTTACCCGGAGCGGGCTGGGCCGTCCGGGGCCGGTTTCATGGGAGAGTCAAAGACCGTCTCTGGGATGAGAAACGGGGGCTCCTCGCAGCGTTGGGAGGAGCCCTGGAGGCACTACTCGTTGACGACGACGACTTCGTTGCCGATGCAGTTGTAGGCAGAGCCGCCCAGCAGGTCCGGAGGGATGATGTCCGGAAGGGTCAGGCCGCCGGCCTCCAACTGCTGGACCACCACGCACTGGTCGATGTTGGTGAAGGTCTCCTCGCTGGAGAACTCGTGGTAGCCCGCCAGCGCAGCGGAAGCGCTGGCACCGACCAGGGCCAGGCTCATCGCGCCCACCGTGGCTAGCCTCGTCATCTGACGCATGTGACTCAAACCTTTCAAATGGTGACCGTTGGCGGTCAGGCGACCGTCAATCGACAGGTGTGCACCGAGAGTGATCTCTCGATTGCTGTCGGAAACTGTGTCGCATGGGGTGGGCATGAGCCACGCGAAGACACGGGGATTGCTTTTCTTTTACTGAAAATGCCGCTAGCCCACGCCGCCGTGCGACGCGGGTTGGGTGTCGGGCCGCCTCCCACGGTCCAGACAGCCGTGCCGTGGGAGGCGGCGGGTGGAGAGCGATGGGGTGTCAGTCCAGGCGGACCGGAGCGCCCTCGAAACTAGTTGTTGTCGTTGACGTTGACGCTGCCAGCGCAGGCCGAAGAGTTGAGCAGGTTCAGGTTCAGGCCCAGGCCGAGGAGCAGACCCGCACCGGTGGCCTCCTGAGCCGAGATGCACTGCGCGGTCTCGGTGGCGGTGATCTCGGTGTAGTCGCCGGCCAGGGCGCTGGAGGCCCCGGCGCCGAGCAGACCCGCGGCCAGCGTGCTCACGGCAGCCAGCTTCATGATTCGCCGCATGACAAATACCTTTCGATGACGGTAACGACGGTCGACAAAAGCGACCATCAGCTCACTGCGATGACGGTTGAGAGCATCCTTCAAACCGTGCAGCACAACAATGCCATGCGGGGGTTTACCTGCAACGCTTCGGAACGCGGGTTTTGCATTGTCTTTACCGGCAAAACCACAGTGTGACCGTCGCAAATCCGGGCGATCTGGGGGAGAGAGAAAGACGCGCCGCCTCCCCAGACTCCTGTGGGAGGCGGCGCTTTTATCTCAGGGCAGTGGAATGGTTTTTAATGCAAATAAGAATTGCGGTTTCTAGTTGTCGTTGACGTTGACGCTGCCCGTGCAGGACGCCGAGTTGAGGGCGTTGACGTTCAAGCCCAGCCCGGCGACCAGGCCGAGGCCGACTGCTGGCTGCTCAGCGACACACTGTACCGTCTTGGTGGCGGTGATCTCGGTGTAGTCGTGGGCGAAGGCGGTCGAGGCCCCCGCGCCGACGAGCCCCGCGGCCAGCGCGCCCACAGCGGCTAGCTTCATGATTCGCCGCATCTGAGACATACCTTTCTCTCGTGCCCTCGGCGACCGATAGGCGGCCGCCAGCCGTTATCGCAACGTCCAGGAGTTTTCTCCTGGACGCACACCACAACAGTGCCGCACAACCCAGTCGAGACAGACGAGAAAATCCGTGCCCTGGACTCTTTTTTGAACAATTGGATCTCAACGTTACTAGCGGAGAAAGGTAGAGGAAGAGAAAATTTGGTTCTCCTTCCGGGATCTCCGAAAGAAAAGCGTTCCTGCGCAGAAGGGGAACGGAGTGCAATGAAAACAAGAATTACGGTTTCTTTTGTTGTTGGGATTGGCGTTGCCGACACAAGATCCGGAATTGATCCTGTGGCCGCTGCACCCTCCTCGCAGCAGAACGCGGCCCTCCCTAGCCGGCCCGTGGCGACATGCCAGTCCTCAAGATGCTGGTCAAAGCGGCCGATATAGCAGTGTCCGGACAACCGCCCCCGCAGCGGGCAGCCACACCGCGTCCATTCCCCCGCAACGCACGATGGCCGACGACACAAGTCGCCGGCCATCGCCTCAGACGTTGAACAGCACCAAACAAACGATGCCCGTACTACCGGTAAACAGAAACCTCGCCCCAGACATCCTTGCAACTGTTTTACTGTCCCTGCAGTTCGGATCACCGCGTTTCATGGGATAGAAGACATTTTTCTCCGGTTGAAAAGAAGAAACTGCTCTCCCCTTTTTCGAGGATAAGAAAACCGGAATTCCGGATGAAGCGGATCCGAAGCAGGGAAAGGACTGCGGCCATCGAACCCTCTCTCCCGCGCCAACCCCCGCCTCCGCTGCGCACCGGCCGCAGCACGCCCCGCCGAGACACGAAAAACGGGGAGGACCGCGCCACCCGCCGCACCGGCGAGCAGCCGTCCTCCCCGCAAACAGACCAGAACCGCGCTAGCTGGTGAACTCCTCAGCGAGCAGCTCAGCGATCTGGGCGGTGTTCAACGCCGCACCCTTACGCAAGTTGTCCCCACACAGGAACAAGTCCAGCGACCGCGGGTCGTCCAGCGAACGGCGGATCCGTCCCACCCACGTCGGGTCCGTACCGACCACGTCAATCGGGGTCGGGAACTCGCCCTTCGCCGGGTCGTCCTGGACCACCACGCCAGGAGAGGAAGCCAGCAGGCGCCGCGCCTCGTCCGCATCCACCTCCGTGGAGAACGTCGCGTGGATCGCAAGCGAGTGGGTGGTCACCACCGGCACGCGCACACACGTTGCCGACACCCGCAGGTCAGGCAGTCCGAGGATCTTCCGGGACTCGTTGCGGACCTTCAACTCCTCCGACGACCAGCCGTCGTCCTTCAACGACCCCGCCCACGGCACCACGTTCAACGCCAGCGGCGCCGGGAACGGACCCAAGTCGCTCACCGCAGCCCGCACATCCCCCGCACGAGTACCCAACGTGCGGTCCGTCGCCACCTTGGCGATCTGGTCGTACAGCGTGTCGACCCCCTGCTGGCCCGCACCGGACGCCGCCTGGTACGAGCTCACCACCAGGTCCGTCAGCCCGTAGGCCCGGTGCAGCGCCCCGATCGCCACAATCATCGACAGGGTCGTGCAGTTCGGGTTGCTGATGATGTTGCGCGGACGGTTGCGCACCTGCTCGGCGTTGACCTCAGGCACCACCAGCGGCACGTCGTCGTCCAAACGGAACGCGCCAGAGTTGTCCACGACAACCGCGCCCCGCTCCGCCGCGATCGGCGCCCACTCCTTGGACACCTCGTCGGGGACGTCGAACATGGCCACGTCGACCCCGTCGAAGACCTCCGGGGAAATAGCCTGAACCTCGACCTCCTCGCCGCGGACCGTGAGCCGCTTGCCCGCAGACCGGGCCGACGCCACCAGGCGGATCTCCCCCCACACGTTCTTACGCGTGGAAAGAATGTCCAACATGACAGTGCCCACCGCACCGGTGGCCCCCACAACGGCGAGAGTGGGAAGACGGTTACTCATCGGCCGGTACCTCCATACACAACGGCCTCGACCTGGTCGGCGTCCAACTGGAACTCACGGTGCGCGGCGGCCACTGCGGCGTCCACGTCGTCCTGCGCCACCACGATCGAGATGCGGATCTCGGAAGTGGAAATCATCTCGATGTTGATGCCCTCGCGGGCCACAGCGTCAAAGAACCGAGCAGTCACCCCCGGATAGGAGCGCATCCCCGCGCCGATCAGCGACACCTTGCCGATCCGGTCGTTGTACAGCAGCGACTCGAAACCGACCTTGTCCTGGATCTTCTTCAACGCGGCCAGCGCGTTCTGCCCCGAGTCGGCAGGCAGAGTGAAAGAAATGTCCGTACGCGACGTGGAAGCCGCGGACACGTTCTGCACGATCATGTCCACGTTGATCTCAGCGTCGGCCAGCGCCTTGAAGATCGCTGCTGCCTCGCCGACACGGTCGGGCACCCCCACAACCGTGATCTTGGCTTCGCTCCGGTCATGCGCCACGCCGGAGATGATCGGTTGTTCCATGCCTTCGGTTTCCTCAACTTCCGAGACGACCCAGGTACCGGGCTTCTGACTGAAAGACGAGCGCACGTGCAGCGGAATGTTGTACCGCCGCGCATACTCCACGCAGCGCAGATGCAGGATCTTGGCGCCGGAGGCCGCCATCTCCAGCATCTCCTCGTAGGAGATCTGGGGGATGCGTCGAGCGGAGGGCACGATACGCGGATCAGCAGTGAACACCCCGTCGACGTCGGTGTAGATCTCGCACAAGTCGGCGTTGAGCGCCGCAGCAAGCGCCACAGCCGTAGTGTCCGAACCACCGCGGCCCAACGTGGTGATGTCCTTGCTGTCCTGCGACACCCCTTGGAAGCCAGCGACGATGCAGATCGCCCCTTCGGCGAGCGCATCCCTGATCCGCCCCGGGGTGACATCGATGATCTTCGCGTTGCCGTGCAGCGACGTGGTGATCACCCCGGCCTGCGAACCGGTGAACGACCGGGCCTCATAGCCCAAGTTCCCGATAGCCATCGCAACCAGGGCCATCGAGATCCGCTCCCCGGCAGTCAGCAGCATGTCCAACTCCCGGCCCGGCGGGAGCGGACTCACCTGCTTCGCAAGGTCGAGAAGCTCGTCAGTGGTGTCGCCCATGGCGGAGACCACGACGACCACGTCGTATCCGGCTTTCTTCTGAGCGACGATCCGTTCGGCTACCCGCTTAATGGCATCCGCATCAGCGACGGACGACCCGCCGTACTTTTGCACGATCAAAGCCACGGTCGGCGCTCCTGAGGAATCGGGTTCACGGTAATCGACCAGCCAGTCTAGTGATCGGAGATTCACGGCTCCCTGCGCGTCGGACAGGAGCCGAGGCAGGGAGATACCCGTGAACAGGACAGGGATATCAGTGGGGCCGTCGACCAATCACCCGGATACGGCTCTCGCCCGGCCGGGTGACCTGCCGCGGCCGCTGGGGCGAGGGGGCTGAAGTTCGGCTCTCAGAAGTCGAGGGCTCGGCGGCCTTCGAAGGCCCGGCCCAGGGTGACCTCGTCCGCATACTCGAGGTCGCCTCCCACGGGCAGGCCACTGGCGAGCCGGGTGACCTTCAGCCCCATGGGTTTCAGAAGGCGTGCCAGATAGGTGGCGGTCGCCTCACCCTCCAGGTTCGGGTCCGTGGCGAGAATCACCTCGGTGACCCGGCCTTCGGAGAGGCGCGCCATCAGCTCTTTCACACGCAGATCGTCGGGGCCCACGCCCTCGATCGGGCTGATTGCACCACCGAGCACGTGGTAGCGGCCGCGGAACTCCCGCGTCCGCTCGATAGCCACGACATCCTTCGGCTCTTCAACGACACAGATCACCGTGTCGTCCCGACGCGGGTCACGGCAGATCCGGCACTGGGTCTCCTCGGCAATGTTGCCGCACACGGCACAGAACCGGACCCGCTCCTTGACCGCGACAAGCGCGTTGACCAGACGGTGAACGTCAGCGGTCTCCGCGGCGAGCAGGTGGAAGGCAATACGCTGCGCGCTTTTCGGACCGACGCCAGGCAGCCGCCCAAGCTCGTCGATCAGATTCTGAACCGCGCCTTCGTACATTGCCTGCCTACTCGTGACGTGGATACTGCTACCACCGTAGTGGACACACGGAACCGGTGAGGACCCTACCCCACCGGACCCGCGACCCCGGCTGACCGGTCACAGACCGGGAAGCCCAGGAAAACCACCGCCCAACCCTTGGGCGAGCGGACCCATCTTCTGCTGCTGGATCTCTTCCACCATACGCTCACCGTCGCGGATCGCTGCCAGCACCAGGTCCGCAATCGTCTGCGCGGTCTCCGCAGCGTCATCAGGGTCCACCGCTTTCGGGTCGATGGACACGTCCTCCACCTGTCCGCGCCCGTTCATGGTGACACTGACCAGACCGCCACCGGAAGAGCCCGTCACCTTGGTCTCATCCAACTCCTGCTGGGCCGCCATGAGCTGCTGCTGCATCTGCTGGGCCTGCTGCAGGATCGCCTGCATGTCCAATCCGCCACCAGGATTCACTGTTCTGCTCCTTGGTCTGGGTTGTCCGTGCCTGCGAGCCTAGCCGCTCTCCCGCCCCCCAAAACCACGGATGCGACACCCCCAGCGGGTTTACCCACCCCCAAGAGGGATAGCCAGCAATAGTCACGGCAAAAAACCCTGCTCCACGCCGTAAGGCATCCGACGACAGGCGGAAGACACCATGACGAGCAACAGTTGTGCCCCGTCCTCCCGCCCGTACACCCCCACGCATCACAAGGATGCGCACCCAGCAACACCGTTCGACACGCCCGAGCGACCGGAGTTGCGACCATGACCACAACCACAATCCCGCCCATCAGCGAGTACGCGATGCTGTCCGACTGCCGCACCGCCGCACTCGTCGCCCCCGACAGCACCATTGAATGGCTGTGCGCGCCCCGTTTCGACAGCCCCAGCGTCTTCGCCCGCCTCCTCGACCGGCACCACGGCGCCGCCTGGGAGTGGACCGTGCCCGAAGCCACCACAGTCCACCGGGACTACCTCGCGGAAACCCTGGTGCTGCGCACCCGCTGGCACACCCCGAACGGAACCGCGGTAGGCCACGACTTCCTCGCCGTGGTCCCCCGCCACGCCTCCGGAATCGCACCCGCCGGAATCCTCGTGCGGCTCCTGCACTGCGAGCGCGGCACCGTGCGCCTCCAATCCCGGATCACGGCACGCCCCGACTACAGCACCCGCGACGCCCACTGGACCAGCCGAAGCCACGCGCTCATCGACGAGCACAGCGGCCTCCTCCTCTCCGGCCCCGCAGAAACCATCCCCGACCGGTCAGGAGCCGTCGTCACCGACATGGTGCTGCGCGCCGGAGAATCCGTGGCACTCGGCCTCGACTACACGGGCGACATGCTGCGCCGCGTCGACGCCACCACCGCCCACCACCTCCTCACCCAGACCACGCACACCTGGCAGGCGTGGGCATCCCGCTCCGACTACCAGGGCGTCGCAGCCGACTGGGTGCGGCACAGCGCAGTCGTCCTCAAAGGACTCATAAGCGACGACAGCGGCGCCCTCATCACCGCCCCCACCACGTCGCTCTCCGAATGGCCGGGAGGAGCCCGCAACTGGGACTACCGCTACGCGTGGCGCCGCGACACAGCCCGGACCATCCGCGCCCTGCTCCGCCTCGGCCACCACAACGACGCAGGCCAACTGCTGCGATTCCTCCTCGACTACTGCGCAGAAAAAGAAAACCGGGTGCCGCCCGTCACCCGCATCGACAACACCCCGCTCCCCAACGAAACCACGCTGACCCACCTCAGCGGCTACCACGACTCCCGGCCCGTGCGCATCCACAGCGACGCCTACCGGCAGCACCAGCTCGACGTCTACGGACACATCCTGGAAGCAGCCTTCGCCTACCACGAGGCCACCGGACACACCTCCCTAACCGACCTCAACGAACTCCGCAAAGTAGTGGAGATCGCAGGCCGGCTGTGGCGCCACCCCGATGCCGGAGTGTGGGGGATCAACACCAGTCCCCGGCACTGGACCGAATCGAAACTGTACGCGTGGGTGTGCTTCGACCGGGCCCTCCGCCTCTTCCAACAGACCGGCACCGTCCCCGCTGACACCCTCGACCAGTGGCAGGCAGAACGCGACGCGATCCGCACCGACGTGATCGCGAAAGGCTGCCACGCCGGGCTCGGCAGGTTCGTGCAAACCTACGGGGCCGCCAACGTCGACGGCTCCCTGCTGCACATTCCCCTCGTCGACTTCCTCCCCGGCACCGACCCCCGCGTCGTCGCCACCATCGACCGGATCGACGCCGAACTAGGCGAAGCCGGCTTCCTCGTGCACCGCTACGACGCCTCCACCACCCGCGACGACGTGCCCGACACCGGGGAAGGCGCGTTCCTCCCCTGCTCGTTCGACATGGTTTCCGCGCTCGTCCTCGCCAACCGGGTCGACGAAGCCCACCACCGCTTCACCACCCTGTGCGCCCACGCCGGAGCACTCCGCCTGTTTGCGGAAGAAATGACCGCAGACGGCACCATGCTCGGCAACTATCCGCACGCGTTCACCCACCTGGCGCTGATCGAAGCAGCACTCCACTTGGACGAAGCCCAACGGGAACGCGCCCACCGCGTGGAGGCCCGCCGCCCCGCCTAGCCACGCACCACGCCGGGACGGCAGGCCCCCACACCACACCGGGATCAGTAGGTGATCGACTCCGGTCCCAGCAGGCTCTTCACCTCACCCGAAAACTCCGGGCTGACCCGTACCGGATAGTCGTCGATCGCGAAAATCCGCGATCGCCGCGGGTTGTCCACCCGGATCCGCACCGGCGTGTCCCCCCGGTGGCTGCGCAGCGTCTGCTTCAGCTCGCTGATCAACTCCCGGGTGACCCTCTTCTCCGGAATAGTCAACAGAACCGGCGGCTCCCCCTCAGACACATGGGAAATGTCCAAAATCGACATCTCGGACACGAAGAGGGAGAAGGTGCCGTCCCGGTCGTTGAGCCGCCCCTTGATCGACACCGCGGTGTCCTCCACCAAAGCGTCCACATACAGCGGATACACCTTGGGGAAGAACAAAGCCTCAATAGAAGCGTCCAAATCCTCGACCGTGGCGATCGCCCACTGGTTGCCCGCCTTGTTGATGCGCTTCTCCACCTTGGAGATCAAGCCCGCAATCCGCACCTCGTCGTTGTTGCGGCGCTCCCCGTTCACCACGTCCAGCAGCGGGGCGTCACTAGCCCGCGCCAGAATCCGCTCGGCCCCCGCCAAAGGATGGCTGGACACGTACAAGCCGAGCATCTCCCGCTCAAACGCGAGCTTGGTCTTCCGGTCCCACTCCTCACCCGTCCAGTTGATGGAGAAGCCCAGCGGCGCGCTCTCCCCGCCGTCCTCCTCGTCACCCCCGCCGAACAGGTCGAACTGGCCGTGCGCCTCCTGCTTCTTCGAACTGAGCACCGCATCCACCGCGGCCTCGTGGTGCCGGTACAAGTCCAGGCGAGAGTGGCCGAGCGAGTCGAACGCCCCCGCCTTGATCAGCGACTCGATGACCCGCTTGTTGCAGACCGTCAGCTCAATCTTCGACAGGAAGTCCACAAACGACGTGAACTTCCCCTTCTCCTCACGGGTCTTGAGGATCGACTCCACCACGTTGGCGCCCACGTTGCGGACCGCGCCCAACCCGAAACGGATGTCGTTGCCGACCGGGGTGAACTGCAGACCCGACTCGTTGACGTCCGGCGGCAGCACCCGGATGCCCATCTTCCGGCACTCCGCCAGATAGACAGCCATCTTGTCCTTGTCGTCCGCCACCGACGTGAGCAGAGCCGCCATGTAGGACGCCGGGTGATTCGCCTTCAAATAGGCGGTCCAATAAGAAATCATCCCGTACCCGGCCGTGTGCGACTTGTTGAACGCGTAGCCGGAGAAGGGAAGCATCACGTCCCACAAGGCCTGCATGGCCTCCTTGGAGAAGCCCCGGGACAGCATGCCTTCGGAGAACTTGGTGTACTCCTTCTCCAGGGCCTCCTTCTTCTTCTTCCCCATCGCGCGGCGCAACAAGTCCGCGCCGCCCAGCGTGTACCCGGCGAGCTGCTGGGCGATCGCCATCACCTGCTCCTGGTAGACGATCAGGTGGAAAGACTCGGCGAGGATCGGGTCCAACGCCTCCTTCAGCTCCGGGTGGATCGGAGTGATCTCCTGGCGCCCGTTCGACCGGTCCGCATAGTCGTTGTGCGCGTTCGCCGCCATCGGACCCGGCCGGTACAGGGCGAGCACAGCGGCAATGTCACCGAACTTCTTCGGCTCCATCCGCTTGAGCAGCGCCCGCATCGGACCACCGTCAAGCTGGAACACACCGAGCGTGTCCCCGCGCGACAGCAGCTCATACGTCTTCTTGTTGTCCAACGGCAGGGCGGACAGGTTGATCTCCTTGCCCTCGTTGGCCTTGATGTTCTGGATCGCGTCGTCGATGACCGTCAGGTTCCGCAACCCCAGGAAGTCCATCTTCAACAGGCCCATCTCCTCGCACTGGGGATAGGGGAAGCCTGTGATGATGGCCCCGTCCGTCTCCCGCTTGTGCAGCGGGATCACATCGAGCAGCGGCTCAGCGGAGAGGATCACACCCGCCGCGTGCACACCCGTGCCCCGGGTCAGCCCTTCCAGACCGCTTGCAGTCTCATACACCTTGCGGACGTCCGGGTTGGATTCGATGAGCTGCCGCAGCTCAGCCGCCTCGTTGTAGCGGGGGTGGCTTTCGTCGAAGACCGCGGACAGCGGAATCTCTTTACCACCCACCGCCGGCGGGAACGCCTTCGTGATCTTGTCACCGAGCGCGTACGGGTAGCCGAGGATCCGCGTCGCGTCCTTGATCGCAGCCTTCGCCTTAATCGTGCCGAACGTGAGGATCTGCGCGACCCGGTCCTCCCCGTAGCGTTCCGTCACGTAGCGGATCATGTCGCCGCGCTTACGTTCGTCGAAGTCCAAGTCGATGTCAGGCATCGACACACGCTCGGGGTTGAGGAACCGTTCAAATAGCAGCGAGTGCTCCAACGGGTCCAAGTCGGTGATCCCGAGCACGTAGGCCACCATCGACCCGGTCGCCGAACCACGCCCCGGCCCCAGCGCGATCCCCGAACGCCGCGCGTACTGGCAGATGTCCGCCACCACCAGGAAGTAGGCGGGGAACCCCATCCGCTCGATGATGCTCAACTCGTGTTCGATACGTTCCCGCACTTCCCGGCTCGGCCCGTTGGGGTACCGGTTCGGGATGCAGCGTTCAATCTCCTTGCGCAGCCAGCTCGCCTGCGTCTCCCCTTCCGGCACCGGGAACTTCGGCATCAAGTCCCGGGGGCGGAACACGTCGTCGTATGCGCCGTCCTCCACCTGCTCGGCGATCCACAGCGTGTTGCGGCACCCCTCCAACCATTCGTCGAACGTGTTGAGGGACCGCATCTCTTCTGCGCTTTTGAGGTAGTAGCCGGTGCCGTTGAACCGGAAACGCGTAGGGTCGTCGAGGTTCTTGCCCACACCCACGGCCAGCAGCGCGTCATGCGCGGCCGCCTGGTCCTCGGTCACATAGTGGGAGTCGTTGGTGACCACGGGCCGCAGGCCGAGCTTCTTCGCCACAGTCAACAAGCCGGAGCGGACTTCCCGCTCAATATCCAGACCGTGGTCCATCAACTCCACGAACACGGAGTCGCGACCGAAAATATCCCGGAGCTTGCCCGCGTATTCGATAGCCTCCCGCTCCTGGCCGAGCCGCAGCCGGGTCTGCACCCCACCCGACGGGCACCCGGTGGTGACCATGATGCCCTCGCTGTACTGGGCCATCAGCTCCAAGTCCATGCGCGGTTTGGTGTAGTAGCCCTCGAAAGACGCGAGCGACGACAACCGGAACAGGTTGCGCAGCCCTTTCGCGTTCCGCGCCCACATGGTCAAGTGCAGGTAGCGGCCGCCGCCAGAAACGTCCTTGCCACCCTCAGCAGCCTCGTCGCCGGTCTTTCCCGTCCCCCAGAACACACGCTGCTTGTGGAAGCGGGACTCGGGCGCCACATACGCCTCGATCCCGATGATCGGCTTGACCCCCGACTCCTTGGAGGTCTGCCAGAACTCGTAAGACCCGAACATGTTTCCGTGGTCCGTCATCGCCACGGCAGGCATGCCCAACCGGGCAGCTTCCTCGAACAGCGGCTTGAGCTTGGCGGCACCGTCCAGCATCGAATACTCGGTGTGGACGTGAAGGTGGACGAAGGGATCGTTCGTCACGACGCGACTACTCCCAAAGGCGACTAAAGAGAAGAGACGGCTGTGGCACCTGAGCCTACGACTCTTCCCTGCCCTGTGCTGAGCTCTTTACGAACAGATGTGCACCCAGATGCGCTGCGCGGGCCGGGGGAAACGCTGCGTGCTCGACTATCGGATGCCACGCCGAACCCGGTGTTTCCTGCAGTGGCTAGGAGAGCACATCCCGAAGCCTTCGCCAACCCAGGGGTGCCCCATCCCCAAACGCCCTTGTGCGCCTCGCTGTCCCCGGTGCCAACGGGCACAGCGGGGCGCAGGGGATGGTCAGCGCCGCTTCGCGTCCCCGGCGTTGCGGATCGCGTCGATGAGCAGCCACACCGTGGTGGAGGGGTTCGGTCCCTTGTGACAGGTCTCCGTGTGTTTGGGAGCGGCACGCAACGCCCGGGCTTTCGCCTTGGGATGGGCTGCGTAGGGAAAGTTCACCGGAAGGCGTTTGTTGTACCCGGAGAGGTACTTCGGCAGTTTCTCCTTGAGGAGCACGGTGCGGTGCACCCCACTGGTCAGCTCTTGGAAGTGGTAGAGCAGCCACAACTCGAAACAGGGGTTGGAGACGACGACCTTGACCTCTTCGCGTCTGCCGAGGGCTAACGCCTGCTCCAACCGGGTGTGCTCGTCGACGTCGACAAGGCACTACACCTCGTCAAAGGCGAGGTTCGCGTCTTTGGTCCGCCGAGCATTGACCCGCGCCTCATGGAACCGGTCAATAGCCTCCTGGACGACCTGGAGCGGATCCCTGCCCAAGCCGACCGCTTCCACCTCTACGGGAAGCGCCCCAAAAAAGGAAGTGATTCCTTTCAGATAGTCGACTTCGGTGCGTTCCCCCTCACACACAACGAGGATACGCGAGCGGGCTTTACGCGTATTGACTTTCCGGCGGAGGTCCCGTTTCAGCCGACGCGGACGGTTCACCGGCGGCCCCGTGAAGTTCGGCGAAGAGCGACCGGATCTCTTGGAAATTCACGTGGGGCACAGCGCCGTATCTGCCTTGAAGGTAGCCCCGTTCCGGATTCTCGTCGCCCCGCGGATGGAATTCGACGAGGGAGTAGAGGGAGGTCGCCCCGTGGGCATCCTTCTCGGTGAACCATACTTCGTCCCGTTCGAGAAGTTTGTTTTCCAGCATGGTACCGAGAAGAGTGGTGTCATGTGAGGCAAACACCATTTGTGCACCCTTGGGATTGATGACCGGATCTTTGAACATCCGGATGAGAGTGGACGAGAGGACCGGGTGCAGGCTGGAGTCGATCTCGTCGACGAGGAAGACGTCCCCTTCCTCAAGCACGCGCAGCACAAATCCCACGAGACCAAACCACGAACGCGTCCCATCGCTCTCCTCGTCGATAGGAAGCGGTCGAGGTTTTCCCGATAATCGTGGATGAACAGCGGGCGCTGCTCTATTCGCTTGCGGAATTCTTCTTCAGGGATATCGGGGAGTCTCTCCCTGATGAAAGAGATGAATTCTTTCTCGAAGCCGTCGATTTCTCTTTTGGAAAGGACGATGTCTGTGATGCCCAGGTCAGCGACTCGTACGAGCCGGCTGACGTACTCTGCCCCTTTGCTCCCGGGGTCCTCGATCAGAGACTGGGTGAAGCGGAACCTGACGCCTTCATCGAAGGAATTCTGCGTAGCGAAACGGATGTGAGTCCCGATCCAGTGGTGGATGGAAGAAAGATAGGGGTGGTTGTTCGACGCCGCGCACGACAGGTAGAGGGAATTAGGGCGGGTAAGTTTCTCAATACGGCGCAATTCCCCTTTGAGGGATTTGCCGAACTTGTAGTCCTGTGGTCCTTCCCGCTCGAAAAGCCGCTTGGGGCGCCCGTGCGGGAACACGAAAAGCCACTCTCCCACGACTTCGCGGTCGGTGACTTCGAACCCATAGGAGTGCCGTACACCCTCAAAAACGAAGTCGATCTCGTAGAACGAAGGCTCTTCGTGAGAGGTGTCGTCCAACCGGAACGGCTTCCTTGGCACCCCGGCATCAGGCTGCCAGTGGATGTGCGAGTACTTGACCGCTGCGCTCATCCACCGCAAGGCATCCAGCACATTAGATTTTCCCGAGGCGTTGGCCCGTAGATCCCTGCAACGTGGACCGTGGGCGGGATCTCGTGAGCCTTCGGCTTCGCCTCCCCCCGTTTGGGGACCGCGACGAGAGACAGTTCCTGCTCCTCGCGGATCGACCGGTGGTTGGCCACTCTGAAACGCAGCAACATCGAGGGCCTCCCCAACAGAGGTATGACGAAGAGGGAGCGGAGCGTGATGGACCTATCGTATGCCGCTCCAAGCCTTGCCAGGAAGGTTTTCTCCGTAACAAGGGTTCAAACGGCACTACTGAATATCGGTCCAGGACCTGCGCGAAGAAACTATGTGCTCCCGCTCAGTCGGTGTGGTCGATTTCTTCGATGAGCTTGCCGCCCAGTTCCTTCTCAATCAGCGCGGCACCGGTGAGCGAGCTCTCATCCAGGTCATTGTCGGCTGTGTCCTCCGGATTGGTTTCCTCGGCCTCCCCCGCAGGGGACACGTCCACCGGTGAGGCAGGAGGAGCTGGGGCAGGTTCAGCAGCCGAGGGCGGCTCCGGTTCTGGTTCAGGTACCGGAGCCGGCTCCTGCGTGGAGGCAGGCGTCGACGGGGGGACAGCGGCCGGGGCGTCCCAACCGGTTTCCGCTGCCGCCCGAGCGTCCCGCGGTTCGCCAGGCGGCTGGGCAGTAGAAGGCTGGACCGGCTGAGGTGGGGTGGACTGGGCAACCGGCTGCGGCGGACGAGACATCGGAGCCTGCGGGGGCGCCTGCCGCACATTGCCGGGATGCCCCGTCTTTGCTTCCACGGCCACTTCGAGACCGAACACGCGGTGCACGGCCTCAGCAATGTCCCGGGCCCGCCCGCCCGTGACAAAGCTGCGCATCAGTCCTTCAGTCTCAAAGAACAGGGTGAGGGTGCGCCCCTGCAGCAGAGTGGCGTGCACCCCGTCGCGGACGATGGCGTGCGCGGCCCGCTTCCGATTACTCGCCAAATACTCCACGATGTGCGGCCACCGGTCATCAAACGACCCCTCCCCTGCTGGGCCAGGGGCCGCGGGTTGGGGAGCAGCCGGTGCGGGCTGGCTGGGCCGTCGGGGAGCGCCCCAGTCGTCTGCAGCAGCCGGAGCCGGATGGGGGCGTGCCGAGGGCGCGGGCGGCTGCGGTGGCCTCGGCTCAGCCGTGCTAGGCCGGGGCGCAGCCGCAGGGGTGGACGGCGGCGCTGCAGCAGGCGTGCCCGCTGCGGGGGGAGACACCGCGGGAGCGGCCGGAGCAGCCGCTATACCGTTGCGCTCCAACCGTTCCAACCGGGCTGCCAACGCCAGCTCGTCCCCAGGGTCGACTCCGGGGAGCAGAATCCGAGAGCACATCAACTCCAGCAGCAGCCGCGGCGACGTCGTCCCCCGCATCTCGGTGAGACCCTTGTTGAGGATCTCCGCGGCACGCGTCAACTGGGCCGCACCGAGACGGCTCGCCTGCTCCCGCATCTGCTCCACCGCATCGGGCGGCACGTTGATCAGACCCTTGTCCAACGCGTCCGGCACCGCGTTGAGTACCACCAGGTCGCGGACCCGCTCCAACAAGTCGGCGGCGAACCGGCGCGGATCATGCCCGCCCTCGACCACCCGGTCGATCAGCTCGAACACGGCTGCGCCGTCGCCTGCGCCCAGCGCGTCCACCATCTCCCCCAGCAGGCTGGAGTCGGTGTAGCCGAGCAGCTGCACCGCGGCCTCCCGGGTGATGCCCCGCTCGTCAGAACCCGCGAGAAGCTGGTCGAGGATGGACAGTGTGTCCCGCGCAGACCCCCCACCGGCGCGGATCACCAGCGGCAGCGCCGCGGGGTCGTAGGGCACCTTCTCCTCGTTGAGGATCTCCTCGATGAGCTCCCGCAGCGTGTTCGGCGGAATCAGCCGGAACGGGTAGTGGTGGGTGCGTGACCGGATCGTGCCGATCACTTTCTCCGGCTCGGTCGTGGCGAACACGAACTTCAAATGCGGCGGCGGTTCCTCGACGAGTTTGAGTAGCGCGTTGAACCCTTCCCGGGTCACCATGTGCGCCTCGTCGATGATGTAGACCTTGTACCGCGAGTTCACCGGCGCAAAGAACGCGCGCTCCCGCAGGTCACGGGCGTCGTCGACACCACCGTGGGAGGCGGCGTCGATCTCGATGACGTCGATACTGCCGCCGCCGTCGGGGGCCAGCGCTACGCACGAGTCGCACTCCCCGCACGGGTCAGGCGTGGGACCTTTCGCACAGTTCAGCGACCGAGCCAAAATCCGCGCGCTGGAGGTCTTCCCGCAGCCGCGTGGACCGCTGAACAGGTAGGCGTGGTTCACCCGCCCGTTCCGCAACGCCTGACGCAGGGGTTCAGTGACATGCTCTTGGCCGCGTACTTCAGCGAAGGTCGCGGGACGGTATTTGCGGTACAGGGCGATGCTCACGGCGCGCTCACTGCTCCCTCCGCGGACCAGCGCTGTGGGGTCACAGGCTCCTCGGTGGTATCTCCAACCACCTATTCAACCCGGTTCCGGTGACAGTCCGGGCTGTTCCGCGTGATCGGTGGCTCAAACGCGAAGGACCCCCCGCGCACCCGTCAGAGCCTACTTATCCTTGCTGCCTTCCGGCCCTGGGGAGGTTCGTAGGATGACGCCGCACGAGGGGCCTGACCCAGAGTCTATAGGCCCCCTCCCGGTTTCGCGAACCGGGTCTTGCACCCGCGCCGATCAGCGGTTTCGCGCAGGAGCGGGATATCAGTTCGGCATAGTGCCCGTTTCCATGTAGAGTGGTCCGCGGAGGATTCGCCTAGTGGCCTAGGGCGCACGCTTGGAAAGCGTGTTGGGGGCAACCCCTCAAGGGTTCGAATCCCTTATCCTCCGCTTCGCCTGAGAGGCAGGACGGGGTCCGGAGTTCTTAACTCCGGACCCCGTCGTCGTCTAGGACGAGTTCACTCTTCCATCCGGCCTGTTCCAAAGCAGTCCAGGCCCCGCCACGGCGGTCTTCCCAGGCCTGCAACCAGCGTCGCTCTCCGGCGTTGTCCGCAGTGGGCAGCATCCGGTGTCCGCCCATGTAGGCGTGCATGCCGCTGCTTTCCCTCTTTGGGGCAGGTCTGATCCTGATGCAGTGGTCCATGCAGCAGCTGCCCCAGCTGCCTGACGCGGCGGGGTCGTCGTTCGAGAGGCTGAAAACGCTACGCGACCGCGGCGTGGTGTCCCGAAAGAGTCCAGCCTGGCCTGGCCGTGACAGAGGAGGACCGCTGCAGTGGGAGGACACCCGAGATCCTCGCGGTAGCTGCGGAATATCCACAGGCTGTGGATTCCTCATCGTGCCTCCGCGGGAAACCACCAGGACACCTCCACGCTCAGCGGGAAGCTTCTCGAGGTTGGCCGCGGCAGTAGCCGCCTCGGTGGTCGGAAATCGGAATGCCAGATCATTCCGCGACAGTGTCCGAAATTACGTAATACCCGCGCCCTCTCTGAAAGAAGACCAAGGACTCCCCTGCACACCAGGGGATTCAAAGTGCGGTACTAGGACAACAGAAAGTGATTCCACGCCAACCATTAATCTCCCGAGCTACTGTCCTTTTTATTTCCTCGCCTGCGAACGGCAATAGTGTCTGCGGCGCGCGGACATGCTCGACCGAGACGCTGTCCACCAGTGCCCCTTACCGCCCACCCTGGCGCACGAAAGGTACTGAGAGCGCCTTGAACCTGACAGAGAGCCCAGAAAGGCATACTGACTGCGGCAAGAACTCCACAACAGTCAAGCGCTAGAGATCCCGCCTACCTTTCACCCTCGCCACACTCCTTTGACCAGGGAAAACGAATCAGCACGGGCGGGATCGACGCGGCGGAGACACCCGGGAGCCACCACCGAACACAAGAACAGACTCCCGCAGACCTCATATCCACCGTCGATCATTCCCAGCAAGGGACAGGGGATTCCTGTACATACACTCCTCGGTGTCTGATCCCTTTCGGCATCAATTTTGGGTATTTCTGGCTATTCGAGGGATGGAAGCGCCCAATCAGCTCTAAGTTGGGACTGTCAGTGGCCGGCGGAGGACTTGGCTGGATGAATCCAAGAAAAAATCTCGTCGTCATCGGTCTGACCGGGGTGCAGCGGTCCATCACTGAAGTGCACAGCACCGCCGATCCGGCGAACGTCAGCCGCATCATGGCGCAATCGGCTGCCAGAGTGGCACGCCAATTCAACCCAGAGGAGCTGCTGCCCGCGGCAGCGGACCCGGAGGGCATGCCGAACCGGATCGCGGCACTGCCGGCGGCAGGGAGAGGACAGGGCCGAGTCCGCTCCGCAGTGCAGGCAGTACGCGAAACCTGGAAATCCTGGATGGCTTGCGTGTCCGGCCGCGTTATCAAAGTCCCTGGCATCCCGGGAGTCTCCCGGAGTATGGCCGGACTTGAGGTCAGCGACTACGCGCAACAGTGGGAAGCCACACACGTGGCGCTTCCCGAACCCACCCTGCAGCGCGCGTTCGCCTGGGTGACCTCCACGATCGCGCTAGGCCACCTCACCTGCAAAACCATGCCCTCGGCCGCACACCCCTGCCCGCCATCCCCGGCGTATCCGCTGATGCGATCGCGCTCGACCCCGCGTGGAACGACTCCCTTGTCACTGTCGCCAAGGACATGCTCACCCCCACACCAAGCCCTACGACGCGACCGCCGACCCCCGGGCTAACCGTGGCATCCCTCCACATGCCGAATACCACCAGCCCGTTCCAGCGCACTTCCTGACAGTGTCTGTGGGGTGGTTCAACGCCGCGGTCGTCGGCGACAGCGAGCAGGCAACCGCGTAGGCCGCCCAGTAGCTAGCCGAGGCCGTGATTGAACTCGGGAGCGGCGTCAAAGTCAGCTCCGGATACGGATATATCAACGCTGAGGAGGAAAAATGACCGTCCACATCGCCCCCGTCGGGCTGAGTATCATTGGCAACCTCGCAAAAATCGAAAAATTGAAGTTTGTTGAAGAACCGGCCGGGCCAAATCCGATCGAACAGGATTTTCCGTGGACTGAACTGATCAAGCAGGTGCAGGCCTCTGGCTACCTCGAATCCATCTACCCCGGAAAAAAGCCAAAAGATGTCATGGAGGCTATGTTCGAAACGGGATCCGCAGCGGATTCTCCGGAACGGGATGAGCTCCAGGAGATCGCTGACAGGATCAACGTCGGAGAGTGGATCCGCTACCGGGGCGTGTCAGCAGAATTGGACACCCTACGCCAAGCAGCCATTGAGATTTCTTCCGCAAAGAAGAAGGAAGAGTTCCTCCCTTCTAGAAAAGACACGGTATTTCTCCTTGCCACCGACACGGATAAAGGTATCGCAGCTGCCTGGTGGAACGCAATCGCACTGGCAAACGGCGACATCCGTCGAATTCGCTATCTGTCTGATCTCGACGAAAACGCCCGATTGGACAAGACGGCAATCGGATGCATCCACATTCTTCGAATTCCCGGATTGGATGCCTTCAACTCCGACCAGGCGTTTCGGGAACCCATGAAGATTATGGGACGTCTGGGCCGCTTGCTTGTTGCTCCTCCCGAATCTATGTTGGAAAAAGTGAAGCGGATCATCCAACCTCGAGAAGAAATCCGCTTCTACCTCTCCGGAGGATATAAAGCCACTATTCCCTATCTTGTCGCTCTAGCCGAATGGGTGCGCAGTCTGGGTGAGGATGTATCGGCATGGATCATGCACGAAACATCTCGAAAGCCTTTCCAGCTTCCGCTTCGACGGCTCGAGGTCCGTCAGGTTCGCCATGAACTCAAACCGTTCTACAAGGATGGAAAAACAAAAAATCTAGAAACCAATTTTTTTGAGGGATATGCCTATGAAATAAGAGGGAAGGAATATCGCCTGACTGCGTTCGGTCAGGGTATGTGCGAGCTGTTTGGTATTCCGACAGAGTCTGTGCCGCAATGATTGCGAATTCTACCTGGCAAGACAGGGTACATGGCGCCTTCTTCGAGCGGGAGCGTTCCGCTCTCGGTGACGTGTTCCAGAGGGCCCGGATCAATGGAAACAGAGACAGGGATGCTCGGCTCCTTCAACAGGCCAAGGAGCTGATTAGGGAATACGAACTAGTATCGCACCTGCGTATCCACAACACGAGCTCTGACCGGTCACCGGATACGATAGAAGACCGCCTCCGTACTATCACCGGGCTGCTGGCTGAAAATCGCGCCTTGCTCTTGGCTGCCTTGTACTCACCACTTGCCCTCGTTGCTGCGGCGAATGAGCAGTATGGCGAATGGGGAGCACATAAGCAGTGGATCGCCTGGTGCTGGACCGTGGAAGCGGTGTGGCGATGCATAGCCCGTTTGGACGAGATCAAACCCAAAGGGTTCATCGACACTGAACTGGACATCCTGCTCCCCGTCGCCGCGCGGCAGCGCTGTATAGCGTTCCTCGAGGTCTACCGGTCCCGGGATGATTCAGAGGAGCAGATAGCTACTGCTGCTCCTTATGTGTTCGGTGCCACCCCTGGAAGCGATACAGAACACCTGTTCACTACACGCAGCATCGAGGCGCGGCGTATCTGGGTGGAGTGTCTCGACCACTACGAATCCCATACAGTACTCAGCCATGCGGACTCTTCTGAGCTAGAGCAGGAGATCACAGCGCTACTATTCGATAGCGGTCGTTGTGGTCCTCTACTGGGCGTGTCCACCGATCGTTTGAATGCACTGGGTAACGATCACAAACACAAGAAAAAAGAGAGAAAATGCCGAACGCTGAAGCAGGACGACAAGCGCATTATGTCCAACCTTGCTGAACGTCACCTCCTGCCGCGTTTCCGGCTCTGGGATACGTTACGCGTAGCCATGGCGATCACTCAGGAGCGTAGGTGCAGAGTGGGCATAGCCTTCTGTACCAGTGTGTCGGCCCTTGCCACATTGTTGCTGGTGATCGTCGCGCTGTTCCGGCCTAAGTTGATAGGTTGTCCCACTCTTACTTGGGCCGCGGTAGTAGCTGGGGGCTGCTGTCTGCTGGGGATAGCCGGCATTATTGTGCACGGCCGTGTATGGGCGCTGCCGTTGCTGCTGCGGATGCCCGCCGCCGCAGCAATCGGCCTGTTCATGCTCACCGCTATGCACCCTTCGTGGTGGCATGCCGCATTCGGTGACGCTCTTCCCGACATCTCCTCAGGGTCCCAACCTGTGTCACCCCCGCTGGGCCCGCTCTGGGCCACGGTCCTGCTGAGCGCTGCCGCCTACGCCTACCTGTTAACCACCGCCCGCAACAACGGAATCGACTGGCGGAGCGCCTTAGGCCGCTCTTTCATGGTTTTACTGGTCGGCGCCCTGCACGCCCTCATAGTTTCCCTGCTGGGTTTGGCCTGGGTGGTTCCCGTCTTCAGCGAGAACGGCGCAGAACTCGCCCAAGGCTGGGCCGCCCACAGCCGTGCAGGCGTCATCACTCTCGTTCAGGCGACCGCCTGGTGTCTGGCAGCAGGCGTGTTCTCCCAAATCCTGTGGGACGACCGTCCCATCACCGCACCGCTCACCCACACTCGCTGGCGTAAGGACATGTAGCTCAAGGGTGTGGAATGCGCGGTTCCGGAAGCCATTGAACTGGATTTGGACCCGGCGCTGCTGTGGAGTTTCGCCTATCGCAAAGGTTTGGGGTGGAGACGCCGTACATGCGCTGGCAATAGCTCGGGAGGCGAGCAACAGGTGGGTGGTGCGCGCCGATATCGAGGACTACTTTGAGAGGATTCTGCGCTGACTCGTGGTGACCCGAGTACGTGAGCTAGTTCCTGACGTTGAACTGTGCCTGCTGGTGCCGAAGTTCGTCACCCGACGAGCAGTAGGCCTGGCCGCGCACCGGGCCCATGAAGCGAGGTCGACGCTTATACCAGGGCAGTGCTCTGTCGCCAGTGCTCACCAACCTGTTTTGACCGAGCCATGATGGAACGTGGCCATCAGGGGCTGCATATGTCGATGACATCCTCCCTGTGAGGGGGCACCGGGTAGAAGGGAGGGCATGGACGCTCATGAGTGGGACCAGCGCTACCGGGAGCAGGAACTGGTGTGGGGTGTGGAGCCCAACCGGTTCGTTGTCGAGGTCGTCGCTGATTTACCTCCGGGACGGGCCTTGGATGTGGCTGCGGGCGAGGGCCGTAACGCGGTGTGGCTTGCAGAGCAGGGTTGGCAGGTGACGGCCAGCGACTTTTCCGCGGTTGCTGTGGAACGGGGGAAGAAGCTCGCCCGGGAACGTGGTGTGGAAGTGGAGTGGCTGTGCGCCGATGCCCGCAACCCCGCGCCTCGGCGTGAAGGCTACGACTTGGTGCTTCTCAGCTATCTCCAACTGCCTCCCGGCGATTGGCGGCGCGCGCTCACCGAGGCGGTGCGGGCCGTGGCTCCGAGGGGTCGGCTGGTGAGTGTGGGCCACGCTTTGGAGAATCTCACGCGCGGCGTGGGCGGGCCGCAGGATCCGAAGGTTTTGCACATCCCTGAGGACATCGCCATGGCGGTGGCTGAGATCGCTGCTGGGGAAGGGTTCGCGGTCCAGGTGGAGCGCGCCGGATATGTGACCCGTGAGGTCGCTACGGAGGAGGGGCCGCGGACCGCGGTCGACTCTCTCGTCGTGGTGCACCGCTCTGCCTGACGGGAACAGACACACCGAACTGAACTGTCTTGAGGTGTGCTCTCCTCAGTAGAGAGGGGCCTGTCGAGGACTCGGGCACCAGAGTGTTTCCCTGCCAGTTCCGAGGGCCGGGACAGAAAACCGGGCTGACAGAGTGCCGGACTGGGGAGGAGCAGGCACGGGGTTATTCCGTGGCGATGGGCCAGATACGGATAGTGCCGTCTTCGCTTGCGCTGGCTAGCGTGGTGCCTTCCGGGTGGAAGGCTACGGAGTGGACGGGCTCGGTGTGCCCTTCCAGGGTTGTGTGTTCTTCCTGGGCGGCGACATCCCACAGGCGGATGGTGCGGTCGTCGCTGCCGCTGGTGAGGAGGGCGCCGTCGGGGCTGAACGCGACAGCACGCACCCAGTCGGTGTGGCCTTCGAAGGTGTGCAGTGCTTCGCCGCTGGCTACGTCCCACAGGTGGACGGTGCTGTCGCTGCCGTGGACGAGCATGCTCCCGTCGGGGCTGAACGCGAGGGAGACGACATTCTCGGCGGGTGCTTGCAGCACGTCGCGTTCTTTTCCGGTGGCGACATCCCACAGGCGGATGGTGCCGTCTCTGCTGCCGCTGGCCACCATCGAGCCGTCGGGGCTGAACGCGACAGCGTAGACGTAGTCGGTGTGCCCTTTGAGGACGGCGTGTTCTGTCCCGGTGGCGACGTTCCACAGCCGGGCGGTGCCGTCTCTGCTACCGCTGGCCACCATCGAGCCGTCGGGGCTGAACGCGATGTCCAGCACGTAGTGGGTGTGTCCTTCGAAAACGGCTCGTTCTTCTGCGGCGGCCACGTCCCACAGCCGCACGGTGGCGTCGTCGCTGCCGCTGGCGAGGAGGGCGCCGTCGGGGCTGAACGCGACGGCACGCACCCAGTCGGTGTGGCCTTCCAGGGTGTGGAGTTCGTCGCCGCTTGCCACGTCCCACACGTGGATGAGTTTGTCGCCGCTGCCGCTGGCGAGGAGGGATCCGCCGGGGCTGAATGCGACGGCAACCGCTTCCCGGTCGGTGGTGAGGATGCGAGGCTCGTTGAGTTCGTGCGGGTCAGCGGACTCTGAGGGGGCGGTGCTGCTGTCGGGGCGCAGCGGGGTCTCGGGGAGTGTCCACTGCCAGACGAGGAAGGACACGACGAGGCCGGCCGTGGCGACTGCGGTGAGGATGCCGGCCACGGGTTTCTTCGTGATGAGTTGTTTCCACCGGGGTGGCTGGACCCGGGGCGGGGACCAGGGGGGTTGGGGCGCTGCCGGGCGGGGATTTTTCGGTTTTATCGCCCCTCTGGCGGGTTCGCGGGGGCGGGGCGGGGTGGGTGCAGGGCGTTCCGGTTCGTGGATGACCTGGATGGGGTTTTCTTCCAGTTCCGGCGGCTCCGGTTCCGGAAGGGTCCGACTGGGTTTCTCCGCAGAGGGTTCGTCGGCGTCGTCCCCGGGGTCGGGCAGCGGTTCGGACGGCCGCGGGGGGCCGTGGGAGGGGGGTGGCGGTTCGATGGCGAGCGACGGGTTGGGGGAGGTGGTTGCCCCGAGTGGGAGCATTGAGCCGATCAGGTCGCTCAAGTGGGGCGGGGGCCAGTCGTCGCCGGTGTGGTCGGTGCTGAGCTGGGCGAGGAGTTCGGCCGTGGTGGGCCGCAAGTCAGGGTTCTGCTCCCAGCATGCGTAGACGAGTTCCCGCAGGTCGTCGGGGAGTTCGGGGAGTTCGGGAGGCGGTCCGGAGATGCGCGCGATGATTTCGCCGATGGAGTCGGCCATGAACGGGGACCGTCCGGTGGCGGCGAAGGCGAGCACGGTGCCGAGGGAGAACACGTCGCTGGCGGGCCCGACTTGGCTGCCGTCGGTTTGTTCGGGGGACATGTAGGCGAGGGTGCCGATGACGGCGCCGCTTTGGGTCATGACGCTGCTGTCGAGGGGGCGGGCGACGCCGAAGTCGATGACACGGGGGCCGTCGGCGGCGAGGACGATGTTGCTGGGTTTGAAGTCGCGGTGGACGAGGCCGCACGCGTGGATGGCGGCGAGGCCTTCGACGAGTCCGGCAGCGAGGGTGCGCAGGTTGTTTCCGTAGAGGGGGCCGCGTTCGGTGACGGCTTTCCGCAGGGAGGGGCCGGGGATGTAGGCGGTGGCCATCCACGGCGGGTCGGCGGTGGGGTCGGCGTCGATGACTTGGGCGGTGTGGAAGCCGCCGACGCGGCGGGCAGCTTCGACTTCACGCGCGAAACGAATGCGGTATTCGTCGTCGTTGGCGTATTCGGGCAGGATGACTTTGACCACTACCGGTCGCCCTCCAGGGGAGCGGGCGAGGAATACCTGCCCCATTCCTCCCGCGCCTAGTCGGCTGACGAGCCGGTAGGGACCGATCCGCCCGGGGTCGCCGGGCTGCAACGGCTCTATCAATTCCCTCCTCGCCGTAACCGCGCTGACCGCCACGATCGTGCCCACACAGCATTATGTCAAGAACCTTTCTTCCCCACGATGGCGGTGAATTTCTTTCACCTCATCGTGATATGTCCCTTTGTGTCGGGTGGGTGGGGGTGTCGTCGGGGAATCGGGACAGCGCAAACCACATGCGCATTCGCTGTTCCGGGTCGGACAGGTCGATGCCGAGGTCGCGTTCGATGCGGCTGATGCGGTAGCGGACGCTGTTGCGGTGGGCGCCGAGGTCGGCGGCGGTCCGGTCCCAGCTGCCGTGGTGGGCGAGCCAGGCGCGGAGGGTGGTGCGCAGGGTGCGGGAGGTGCTGTCGTTTCCGGCGAGCGGGCCGAGGAGGGTGCGGGCTGCGGCGCGGGCTTCGTCGGTTTCGAGGAGGGTTTCGAGGGGGTCGGGCTGGGTTTCGGGCAGGAGGGGGCGGCCGGTGGCGTGGGCGCGGATGAGAAGCATCGCGGCTTCTTGGTCGGCGTCGGCGAGTGCGCTGCCGGGCACGGGGCGGCTGAGTGCGGCGAGCCATCCGGCGGCGTGCAGGTTGTCGAGGAGTTCCAGGTGGGCGTGGTGGGTGCCTTGGTCGGCGAGGATGGCGCGCACGGGGGTGCTGGTGTCGTCGACGAGGCGGGGGGCGGAGCACGGGGGGGGGGGGGGGGGGTGGGGGTTGGGGGGGGGGCGCGGGGGGGGGGGGGGGCGGGGGGGGGGCGGGGGTTGCTCACACTTTGCGCGGGCCGCCGACAGACGGTTGCGGTGGTCTGTGTGCGTCTGGCGTT